>NZ_JBQSYH010000004.1:0-303264 GCF_052379125.1 Halomonas sp. AOP13-D3-9
CATCAGCAAGCGCCCACATGAATTACCTGATCAAATTGTTAAAGAGCTTTTTCGCTGCTTGGTTACTGTGAAGGTAACCGGGCTGCCGTTGAACTGGCTTGCCTCAGCGAGGAAGGCGTATTCTACGCATTTCCTGGTGTTTGTCAAGGGCGTTGTTTTCGATGTGGTACTCATTACATCCAAAACCGCGAGTTATCGCAAAAGCGGTAACCATTTGACAAACCAAGGCTTTTACACCTTATGCACCGCTGGTAACGCTTGGCGTCCCCGGCAGCGGATGCGTACTTTACGGATTCGCTGCCGGGTTGGCAAGCGGTTTTGTAGAAAAATTACAGATTGGTTGCCATGCGTGAATGAAAGCCCTTCGGCACTCCCCTCATTGGCGGTTACACTAGAGTTATCTATCACCTTGCTGAGGTCTGTCATGAGCCACCATCTGCTAACTGTCGACTCACTTAACCGCGAAAGCGTAGACCACTTGCTGCGTGTGGCCGCACGTATGGAGCCAATTGCTCAGCGGCGCCAAGTAACGCGGGTGTTAGAAGGAGCAGTACTGGGTAATCTATTTTTTGAAGCCAGCACCCGAACACGGGTGAGTTTCAATGCCGCTTTCTGCCGTTTAGGCGGCAGCGTGTGCGATACCACCGGTTTTACCTTCTCCTCTATGGCCAAGGGAGAATCGCTATACGACACCAGTCGGGTAATGAGCGGTTATTGTGACGCGATTGTAATGCGTCACCCCGACCAGGGCTCGGTGGCTGAGTTTGCAGCGGCGACAAATGTGCCGGTAATTAATGGCGGCGATGGCCCAGGGGAGCATCCCAGCCAAGCGCTGCTTGACCTCTATACCATTGATAAGGAGTTTCAGCGACTGGGCAAATCACTCAGTGGCGCCCACATTCTTCTCACTGGCGATTTAAAATTCGGACGTACTGTCCATTCACTGATTAAGCTCCTGTCACTCTATGACCCGCTGCGTATTACCCTGGTATCACCGCCAGGTCTTGAGATGCCCTCCAAACTCATTGACTTAGTGGCGTCTCGCGGTCACCGCATTGAGCAGCGCGACTCACTGGCCAGCGACTTTGCAGATTTAGATGTGGTGTACACCACGCGCATCCAAAAAGAGCGCTTCACCGACGAGATGAATGAGAGCTTTCAAGGGTTATCCGATGACTTTATGGTCAATCGCGACTTCTTGGATCACCGCTGCAGTCAAAGCACGATTGTTATGCACCCGCTGCCAAGAGATAGCCGACCCGGCGCGAATGATTTAAATGTGGATCTTAATGGCGACCCGCGTCTGGCGATTTTCCGACAAACCGATAACGGCATTCCTATGCGGATGGCGATTTTCGCAACGTTGTTAGATGTCGACAAATTGATCGAGCAAGATTTGCGCCCGGTGCGCTGGTACGTTCCAAGCCAAACGGGCACGTTGGATCGTTAAAGCTCAAGAGCTTGAGAAGAGAATTTAAAGATAGCGGTTATAGGGATAGACGCCCGCCAGGTAAACCTTCCTGGTGGGCAAACCAGCCTTCAAGAATAAGAATAGCCGCAATGCCATCGACACTATCTTGACGATAGTTACCTTTATGGCCTGCCTCGCGAGCGATCATTTTCGCTTCCCGCGTGGTGCCACGCTCGTCGACCATTTCACATGGCTTGCCAAAACGGCCATGCAGACGATTACCAAACTTACGAGCGCGGGTGCTCATCTCTGACTCGCTACCATCCATATTCAGCGGCAACCCCACCACTAACAGGTCCGGCTGCCACTCGTTAAGTAGCCGTGAAACGACATTCCAGTCGGGAATCCCATCCCGTGCCGTCAAGGGAGTCAACTCCCGAGCGCTGTGCAGTAGCTCGTTGCCTACCGCCACACCGATACGCCGGGTGCCATAGTCAAAGGCCAGGATTAAGCGTTGCCCCGCCTCGGCCATCAGGCGTGCCCCGCGTCTCGGGTCATTAAATTAAGATCAATGCCTAACAAGCCAGCCGCCGCGGTTAAACGCTCGATAGGTGGGGTATTGAAGAGCACGCTGCTCTGGGCTTCTACCGTTAGCCAGCTGTTCTCTTTAAGCTCTTCTTCCAGTTGCCCAACTTCCCAGCCAGCGCAACCCAAGCAGACTAAAAAGTGCTCAGGCCCCTCGCCTGCTGCGAAGGCCTGGAGAATATCCAGCGACGTCGTCAGCGCAATGCCATCATCCACCTGGATACTAGAGTCCCACTCCTGGCTATCGCCAACGTGCAAAATGAAGCCACGGTCTTTATGCATCGGCCCGCCGTAATAGACCGGTGCATTGCGGTGCGGGCTGGCTTCCCCCCCCAACTCCAGTTGATCAAATAGCGCTTCGAGGGTGATCTCTAACGGTCGGTTAGTAATTACCCCCATGCAGCCGTTATTATCATGATCGCAAAGATAGATCAGACTACCGGCAAAATTAGGATCTTCTAAATGCGGCATCGCCATTAGAAAGTGATGTTTCAAACTTTGCATGCGTCTCCCACTGCCTGCTGGTATCTCAGCAGGCATAGCGTAATAAGTGTCATTATAAGAGTGAATCCGAAGCTAGGCTAAGCGGCGCTCGACGGCATCCAGCAGTAAACCAGCAATATTAGTGCCCCGCTGATCATCAATTTCACGCACACAGGTGGGGCTGGTGACGTTAATTTCAGTAATATAGTCACCGATAACATCGAGGCCGACAAACATTAAGCCCTTATCACGAATCATGGGTTGCACCTGCTGAATTAGCCAGTGATCGCGGTCAGTGAGTTCGCGACTCACACCCCGCCCACCGGCAGCTAGATTGCCTCGAGTCTCGCCCGCCGAAGGTATCCGCGCCAGCCCAAAGGGAACGGGCTCTCCCTCCACTAACAGAATGCGCGTGTCGCCATCCTTAATCTCCGGCAGGTAACGCTGGGCCATGATTTGTCGCTGGCCACGCAGCGAAAGCTGCTCAATCACCGCACCGATATTGCGACCTTCTGGGCCAATATGAAAAATACCGGTGCCCCCCATACCATCCAGCGGCTTAAAGATCACATCACCGTGTTCCGCATGGAAGGCGCGCAGCACATCATCACGACTAGCGACGATCGTAGGCGCGCAGCACTGGGGAAACTGCTGGGCAAACAGCTTTTCGTTACATTGCAAAAGCGCTGCCGTCGGATTAACGATCAGCACACCTTCCCGCTCGGCAAAGCCCAGCAGATGCACTGCGTTAATAAACTCAGCATCGACGGGGGGGTCTTTGCGCATCAACACAACGTCCAGCTCGACTAGCGGACGCGCGGAAGGTTCGCCTAGGTCATACCAGTGATTTGGATCACGGTGCACTTTTAGCGGGCGCATACGCGCGTAGGCTTGTCCCGCGTTCAAGAAAAGATCTTCCTGCTCCATATAGTGCAGGGTATAGCCACGCTCCTGGGCAGCCCATAGCATGGCCATGGTGGTGTCTTTCTTGTAAGCGATGTCACTGATGGGATCCATCACAACGCCGAGGTGCAGATTTGATTGGCTCATCGGGGGCACTATCCAAACATAAACAATTGATGCTCAGTATGCCGCACTGCTCGCCCGGCTCCAACTGCCCCCGCTAACTACTCGCTCAGCGCACCAGGCACCAAGCGAATAGCATCCGGCTCGAGGGTGATCAACTGCTGCTTATAGAGTCGCCCAATGGCTTGTTTATAGGCGCTTTTACTCACTCCTAAGCGAGCTTTAACTTCATGAGCAGGACTTTTATCTCCCAGTGCCAAATAACCGCCGCTTTCACGTAATGCCTGGAGTATCTTTTCGCCAACCACATCGAGGCGGGCAGCGCCTGGCGGCAATAGAGAGATGTTCAGACGCCCATCTTCACGACGCTCCCTGACATAACCCTTAACGGACTGACCACGGCGCAGCGGCTGAGTGACGTCGTCTTGATAAATGAGTCCCCAGTAGCGGTGGTTAACCACTACCTTCATTCCCAAATCAGTACGCTCCGCCACCACCACAGCGACCTCATCACCTTTTTCCAAGGCCCAGGCGTCATCGGTCAAAAAGCGATCCAGCTTCATCGTGGCCACTGGCCGACCCTGGTCATCGCTATACAGCATGACCAATACACGCTTGCCAGCATCAGGGCGAAAGTGCTGCTCACTAAAAGGCAGCAATACGTCTTTGGGCTGCCCACACTGCAAAAAAGCCCCCACATTATTGACCGCCGTGACCGTTAGGTACGCCACTTCTCCCAACTGGGCGGATGCATCGCTGGCGGATCGCGGGGATGAATGTGACTCACGTGCCATGGGTGACGTCCTTCAAGAAATATAGATCAACATTATGGTGCCTAGGGAGCTCAGGGCAAAGCAGGATGGCGCTTTTTAGTAGTTGAAAGCATGTTTACCGCCTAATAAAGCAAACAGCGCACAACCTGCTACTATCAAAACACTAGACAAAATTAGGCGTAGGGGAGCGAACATGGAAGGGTTCACGCTTTTTGATACGGTCGTTTTGATTGGTTATATCAGCTTAATTGCCTGGATCGGTTCGCGATTCGGGAAAGATCAGCACAATCCGGAGGACTATTTTTTAGGCGGCCGCAAAATTCCCGGCTGGGCGATCGGCCTTTCGGTTATGGCGACCCAAGCCAGCGCGATTACCTTTATCGGCGCGCCGGGCTGGGGGTTCGAGGGTGGCCTTGAGCGCTTGGTGACCTTTATCAATGTGCCCTTGGCCATGATCGTATTGATCCTGGTGTTGGTGCCTATTTTCCACCGCGCAGGCATCTATAGTATCTACGAACTGCTGGAGCACCGCTTCGGCCCGGCGACGCGTACCCTTACCGCTCTGCTGTTTCTCATCGCCCGCGGTCTCGCCACTGGCGTGGTGCTTTATGCACCTGCGCTGGTACTCGCGGTAGTGACCGGCTGGAGCGTTAACCTCACCATTATCATTATGGCGGTACTGGCGATCAGCTATACCGTGATGGGCGGTATCAGCGCGGTGATTTGGACGGATGTGGTGCAGATGTTCGTGCTCTGGCTAGGCGCGCTGTTAAGCATCTTCTTTTTGGTAACCAGCCTGCCCGGCGGTTGGGGCGATGTCTTCAGCTTTGGCGCCACCAGCGGGATGTTCAATGCCATCGATCTGTCCTTCGACCCCAGCGTGACTTACTCCCTATGGGCCGGGCTCTTCGGCGGCTTTTTCCTCCATGTCGCCTACTTCGGCACCGATCAAAGCCAAATTCAGCGAGTGCTCTCCAGCCCTTCAGTGCTCGATGCTCAGCGCTCGCTGTTGATTGGCGGCTATCTGCTAATTCCCCAGATGCTGCTGTTTTTATTTATTGGCGTTATCTTGGCCACCTACCATCAACAGCATGGGCTAACGCCTCCCGAGGATCTCAATGAGTTACTGCCACGCTATGTTGTCAGCGCGTTCCCCTCAGGGATGGCCGGGCTGGTCATTGCCGGAGTGTTTGCGGCGGCGATGTCGAGTCTCGACTCGGCGCTTAACTCGCTTTCGGCAGTGACCGTGCGTGATTTTTATAGCCGCTATATCAAACCCAATGCCAGCGATGCGCACTACTTAAAAGCATCACGCATGGCCACCATTTTCTGGGGGCTTTATGCCACGCTATTCGCCTTCTTTGCAGGCAATCTTGGGCCGGTGATTGAAGCGGTTAATCAAATCGGCTCTTGGTTTTATGGGGCGCTGCTCGGCACTTTTTTATTGGCAATTTTCAGCCACCGCTCCAATGCTCGAGGGGCAATGGCCGGACTGATTACCGGTATGCTCTCCGTTTGGGGCGTCTCTGCGCTACTCGATATTTCCTGGCTATATAACAACACCGTCGGTGTAGCGGTTTCGATGAGCGTTGGCTATCTCGTTAGTCTGTCAGCGCCGGCACCCAGCCACGATCAGTTAAGCGATGTGATGATGGCCGAAGCGGCGCCGGATATGCAGGCCGTGCTGGCCGCCAGAGCCGATAATGCCCAGGTGATTGGCAAGGAGGCACGCTTGACGCGCCGTCGCTGTATCGGACTAATGATTTGGTTCTGCGTAATGCTGGGAATGCTAGCGGCGCTGCAGGGGTGGGCGAATGGCTGAGCGCTTAACGCTAACAAGGCGAGTTGACGAAGAGACTGCCAAACGGCGGCTTCAGGGTCTGGGCGCATCCGCTTGTGAGCCGGCCTGGGTCAGTCTGTGGGCAGCGGGTTTAGGGTTGCCCAATGGCACGCCAGGCGCATGGCTGCTCTACGCTCAAGGCATCCGCCGCGGACTGCTATTAGTGGGTGCCGAACTACCTGTCCAGGTCGAAGAACCCTGCTCAGATCTTCTCATTGATAGTGGCTTACCGCCAACGCCAGAAGCGCTCAACCGGCTATGGTTATGGGAGCGCATGGCGACACCTCGCCACTGGCGAATACAGGTATTGGATAGCGCTCCCACGCCATTATGGTTGCCCTGCTGGTTGGGCTATACGTATGGTCGACAGCATCGCCTGTTGGTGATCAGTGGTCTATCCGGTGAGCCGCTGCCGATGCTCAAACCCATCGCTTTAAAGGGTCTTCAGCAAACGCACAAAGAAGCACAGCGCCTAGCGTTAAGCGTGCAACGAGGAGATAATAAATAACAGGGAATAGCGGGGGCAATAGGGATAGTAAGTACTTACAAATCACCAAAGTAGTGCTGTAACAGCGATAGTGCCACTACCGGAGCGGTTTCGGTGCGTAGCACACGCGGGCCGAGGGTTAGCGGTGTAAAGGTAGCATTTTGGGCGGCAGCAATATCGCTCTCGCTCAAACCACCTTCCGGACCAATGAGCAGCGCTACCGACACGGGGCGTTCCTGGCGATCAAAGGCATTGCCGGTAGCCAAATGCAGCATCAAGCGCAGCGGCTCTTCTCTTTGAGCAAGCCATGTTTGAAGCGCCACAGGGGAATGTATCGGCGGCACTACCGCTCGCCCACTCTGCTCGCAGGCGCTGGCAGCCACCGCCTGCCAGTGGGCCAGCTTTTTCTCTTCCCGGTCGCCTTTCAAACGCACGTCACCGCGCTCGGTATACAGCGGGGTAATCGCCGCAACGCCCAGCTCGACGGCCTTCTGAATGGCGTAATCCATTCGGTCGCCTTTAGAGATCGCTTGACCCAAATGAACGGACAGCGGCGACTCGCCACTGCCCGACCATACTGCTTCAACGCGAGCCAGCGTCTGCTTGCGGCTTACCTCCGCCAAGCGGACACCGGCCTCTAGACCGTCGCCGTCGAAAAGCACCAGCGGTGCGCCCTCGCTCATGCGCAGCACCCGCGTGAGGTGCCGGGCGGGGCCTTCAGGCAGTACAACGTCACTGCCTGCTACGAATGCAGCAGGCACATAGACGCGCGGCATTTTGCCATGCTGGGCATACCACTCAGCGGCTTGCAGCGTTTCAGGCATCGCTTAATGAGTGCTTTCTTCGGCTTGCTTGGCTTCGCGCTGCTTACGCTGGGCGTACATCGCTTCGAAGTTAACCGGCGCCAGCATCAGCGGCGGGAAACCGCCACGGTTGACTAGGTTATCCACGCACTCACGGGCGTAAGGGAACAGCAGATTGGGGCAGAAGGCACCCAGAGTTTGATCCAGCTGCGCACCTTCAATACCCGCGATACGGAAAAGGCCTGCTTGCTCAACTTCTGCCAGGAAAGAGGTAGTACCGGTTTCGTTGTCGTTCACCTGAGCGGTGACTTTAACCACTACTTCGTACTGGTCATCAGCAATTTTAGTGCTGGTGGTATTCAGATCCAGATTCACCTTGGGTTTGAACGCTTGTTTAAACACCGAGGGCGAATTGGGCGCCTCAAACGAAATATCTTTTACATAAATACGCTGCAGCGAGAATTTGAGCTGCGGTTTTTCGTCTGCCGCGGCGCCCGCTTGCGGTGTGTTGTTATCTTCCGCCATGAGAAAACTCCTGATTATTCATTAAATAAAGGTAGCGTTGCTTACTTTTTAACCACCGGAAGGCCATCGCCTTGCCACTGCGCCATACCGCCTCTCAACTTATAAGCACGCTCAAAGCCTGCTTTAGTGAGCTTGGCCTGTGCGGCGCCAGAGCTCTGCCCGTGCTTGCATACCACGATGATCGGCTGGGCTTTTACTTTATCCAGTTCGTTCATGCGGCTATCGAGGTTGCTTTGCGGAATGTTCCGCGCCCCCGCGATATGCCCGGCTTTAAAGTCTTTATTTTCGCGGATATCCAGCACCACCGCGTCTTCGCGGTTGATAAGCTGAGTGGCCTGCGAGGCAGTCAGTGCATTGGTCGAGGCGCTGCGCGTTTCATAAATAATCCACGCTATCAGCACCAGCAAAAATGCCCCAACCAGCAGGGGGTGGTTCTGTACGAATTCGAACACCTGATCGATCATCGCGAACACAATCTCTTGGTCTATGCAGAAAAAAGCGGCCTAACCGCTGCCAAAACGCGACAAGTATACACGTCAGATAGCTTCCCGCGCAGGCCAGGAGGCTGTTCGGCTTGGCCGATCGTCGCGAGAAGCACGGATTTTGAGTCAAATTTATCGATCGATTGAGGCGAATAGCGCGCTATTTAACGAAATCGATCGACGAAAGTTGGCCACAATACCGAGATTCGCAGTAGATCAGTGTTAAGCCGGACAGGCTCCTGAATCATGACGCCTGGCAGTTGCTTGCGTTATGATGCCCCAAGCGTGCGCCTGTCGCGACCCCGAATTTTCGAGTCGTTCGGCTTGCCAATCTTAACGAGGTTTTTATGGATACTTCTCGCACCCCGCGCCCCGTGGCGCTGATTATTCTCGACGGCTACGGCCATAACCCCGAAAGTGACCATAATGCGGTGGCCGCTGCCCACACGCCGACGATGGATAAACTGTGGGACAGCCGGCCTCACGCCTTCGTGCACACCGACGGCCTTAACGTGGGCCTTCCCGAAGGCCAGATGGGCAACTCTGAAGTCGGGCATATGAATATTGGTGCCGGCCGTATCGTTTATCAGGACTTCACCCGTATCAGCAAGGCGATTGAAGACGGCGACCTGGATGTTAACGACAACCTTACCCAGCCAATTGACGAAGCTGTCGCCAATGGCCGTCCGGTACATTTAATTGGCCTGCTGTCCCCCGGTGGCGTGCACAGCCATGAAGAGCACTTTATTGCCATGGCCGAACTGGCCGCCCGCCGCGGCGCCCAGCGTATTTTTGTTCACGCCTTTCTCGATGGCCGCGATATGCCCCCGCAAAGCGCCCTGGCCTCGATAGAGCGCGCCAATGCTCGCCTGGCCGAACTGGTCGGCGCTGATAATGGTTTTGTTGCCTCGATTATTGGCCGCTTCTACGCCATGGATCGCGACAACCGCTGGGAGCGCGTAGAACAAGCCTACCGCCTGCTCACCGATGGCCAGGCGGAGTACTTCGCCTCCAGCGCTGAAACCGCGCTTCGCGATGCCTACCAGCGTGGCGAAACCGACGAATTCGTAGCAGCAAGTAGCATACCCCTCAACGACAGCCCGATTACCTTACAAGATGGCGATGCGGCTATTTTCCTAAACTTTCGCTCTGATCGCGCCCGTGAGTTAACCCGCGCTTTTACCGAGTCAGACTTCAAAGGCTTTGAGCGGCGTACATGCCCTAAACTTGCGGGTGAAGGGCTGGTGATGATGACCCAATACGCCGCTGACATTCCTGCGCCTGCCGCCTTCCCGCCGTCGGATCTAAACGACACGCTCGGTGAGGTCGTGGCTAAACGCGGTTTGAAACAGTTGCGTATCGCCGAAACCGAGAAATACCCCCACGTCACCTTCTTCTTTTCAGGCGGCAATGAAGCCGAATATGACGGTGAAGAGCGCATCTTAGTGCCCTCGCCACGCGATGTGCGCACCTACGACGAAAAGCCTGAGATGAGTGCGTTTGAGATTACCGACAAGCTTGTCGACGCCATCGATGGCGGTAGCTTTGATCTGATCGTTTGCAACTACGCCAACGGTGATATGGTCGGCCACACCGGTGATTTCAACGCCGCGGTAAAAGCCATTGAGACCGTCGATACCTGCGTGGGACGTGTTGTTGAAGCCATCGAGCGTGCAGGCGGCGCCTGCTTAATTACCGCCGACCACGGTAATGCCGAACAGATGGTTCATCCCGAAACAGGCGCGCCGCAAACCGCCCACACCACTTTTGTGGTACCGCTTATTTACGTGGGCGAACGTCCAGCCTCGCTTGAAGAGGGCAAGCTATGCGATCTGGCGCCCACGCTGCTGACCATGATGGATCAAGAACAGCCCGAGGCAATGACTGGCCAGCCACTGATTCATTATAAATAGTGCCCATGCGGCCGTATTTAGCCCTGATACTCTTGCTGGCGTTAAGTTATGCGCCAGCAGGCTTCGCTCAGCAGGATGAAGGCGCGGCGCGCCAGCAATTGGATGCCATTGGCCAAGAGATCGAGTCTGTTGCCCAACGTCTCAGCGCCACTGGCGAGGCCCGCGATAGCGCCGAGCGCGAGCTCAAGGAAGTCGAAACCGAGCTTGCCGAGACCCATCAACGCTTGGATGCGCTGCAAGCTGAGCGCCGCCAGTTGAATGATGAAACCACTCAACTCCGTGAGCATCGCGACCGGCTTGAGGGCGAGCGCGCCGATCAGTACGCAGCATTGGGCCAGCAGCTATCAGCGCTTTACCGCCTTGGCCCAACGCCGCAACTCAAACTGCTGCTTAACCAAGGCGACCCTGCCGAGCTTGATCGTATGCAGGCCTATATGAATCGGTTGACCGAGGCACGCAATCGCCGCTTAAATGCAATCGCCCGCCTCGATACAGCGCTCGCCGATACCCAGAAGGAGCTCAGCGAGCGACAAGCCCGCCTGGATACGTTGGCCGATGAGTTAGAAGAGCAGAGCGCGCTGCTAGCTCAGCGCACCACCGAACGACGCGGTGTGGTTTCCAACCTGGATGACCGCTACGGCAGTGAAGCGGAGCGGCTGGCGGACCTCAATCAGAGCCGCGAAGAGGCCGAGCGCGTGCTACGCAATATCCAGGCAGAGATGGCAAGACTTGCTGAACCTACGCCCACTACGCATATTGTCAGTACTCAAGGCGATTTACCTTGGCCGGTACAGGGGACAATCAGTAGTAGTTTCCACCACCGCGACGGCATGCACTATAACGGTATTGTGATTCAAGCCAGCGCAGGTATGCCGGTCACCGCGGTTCACACAGGGCGTGTGGTATTTGCCGACTGGATGCGCGGGTTTGGTAACTTGCTGATTATCGACCACGGCGACCAGATTATGACGCTACATGCCCACCTGCAACAGTTCAGCGTCAGGCCTGGTCAGCAGGTTAATCGTGGTGATGAAATTGGTCGTGTCGGCGATAGCGGTGGTCAAACCCGCGCCGCGCTCTACTTTGAAGTTCGCCGCGGCGGCGAACCAATTAACCCTCAGCGTTGGATTGCACGCCGTTGACGGGATAAGCTGCACTACTGTGCCTGATTAATGTCTCAGCTTTTCTTGATATTACAAACTTATGTTTCAACTAACGGGTGACGCACACTGACGCCACCTATCGCCTTGCGGAGTCTGCATGACGCTATCTGTTACCGGGGTATCAGCCCCCGCCAAGCGCTTCTTGGCTACCCTGCTGCCGATCGCCTTACTGTCGGCCCCGCTACCGCTGCTCGCCCAACCAGCCGGTAGCGGGGCGGCGGGTGAGCCACCCTACGACCAGCTACCCCTGGAAGATATTCAAACCTTCGCCGAAGTGTTTGAGCGCATTAAGCGTGCCTATGTTGAAGAGGTCGATGACAGCACGCTGTTGCGTAACGCCATGCGCGGCATGCTGAGCGAACTGGACCCCCACTCCGCCTACCTGGATGAGGAGGAGTACCAAAGCCTGCAGGAGTCGACCCAAGGTGAATTTGGCGGCATTGGTATCGAAGTGGGCACCGAGAATGGTCAGCTCATGGTGATTACACCTATCGATGACACCCCTGCTTCCCGCGCTGGGCTACTCTCTCGCGATATCATCGTCGCCATTGACGGCACACCCACCAACAGCATGTCGCTGCAAGAAGCCGTCACCCTGATGCGCGGCGAGCCGGGCACCGATCTACGCATTAGCGTGCTGCGTTCAGGCGAAGATTCACCGCGGGAGTTCACCCTAACCCGCGAAGTGATTCGCAGCGAAAGCGTTAAACATGAGTTACTTGAGCCCGGGTACGGCTACCTGCGCGTCAGCCAGTTCCAATCACGCACCACAGAGCAGGCCCGGGAGGCGCTTGAGCGTATGGCCCGCGAACAGCCCCTGGAAGGGTTGATACTCGATCTACGGAATAATCCCGGAGGAGTGCTACAGGCTGCCGTCGGCATTGCCGACCTGTTCCTGGATGACGGCTTGATTGTATATACCGAGGGGCGCCTCTCAGATACCGAGATGTCGTTCTCCGCCTCCACGACCACACCGGCACGCGATGTACCGCTGGTGGTGCTGATCAATGGCGGCAGTGCTTCAGCGGCGGAAATTGTCGCCGGTGCGCTCCAGGATCAGCGGCGCGGCGTGATTATGGGCACCGATAGTTTTGGCAAGGGGTCAGTGCAGCAGATTATGCCGCTAGGCAATGGCGAAGGGCTCAAGCTCACCACTGCGCTTTACTACACCCCCAACGGACGCTCTATTCAAGCCCAGGGTATTGAGCCCGATGTGGAAGTAGTGCGTGGTCGCCTGGAAGTCGCCGAGAGCCGCCGAGAGATTCGTGAAGCCGACCTTGAGGGGCACCTAAGCGCTCAGCAGGCGCCTCGGGATCGCCAGGAAATGGCCGAACGGCTACTTAATGATTACCAGCTCAGCGAAGCACTCAACCTGCTTAAGGCGCTCAATGTGGTGGATCGTCAGCGGCGTTAACGCCGACCTGATTAACGACAACTGAGCGGCAGGCGGCCGCGTTCTCCGGTCGCCTGTCGCATCAATACCCGCTTCAATGGCACCCACTGGTTCATACCACTCATCCCCACATTACGCGCCAACGTCAACGCCGGGTCGTGGCTACCAAACAGCACTTTAAAACCCTTCATTAGCCCCAGCATGGCGCTGTTATCAAAGCGCCGCCGACGCTCATAGCGTCTCAAGGTGCTTAGTTCTCCCCAGGGCGCCCCCCGCTGCCAGGCATGCACCACCTCTTCTGCCAACACCGCCGCATCCATCAGCCCTAAATTAACGCCCTGACCTGCCAACGGATGAATACTGTGGGCAGCATCGCCCACCAGTGCGAAATGCGGCTGCACATAGTGGCGGGCATGGCGCTGTACTAACGGGAATCGATGCGCCTTATCGCAGACCGTCACCTCGCCTAAGCGGTAACCCAATGCCTCACCAAGCGCATCTCCCAAGCCTTGCTGAGACAGTTCACTCAACTGCTTTGCATGCTCAGCAGTGGTCGACCATACGATTGAGCAGTAACGATCATCGCCTTCAACGGTTAAGGGCAGAAACGCCAGCGGGCGCCCATCGATAAATGCTTGCCGTGCTATACCCCCATGGGGTTTCGCACACTGCACCGTTGATACGACGGCATCTTGCTGCATATCGTCGCTAGCCACCTCAATACCGGCCATTTCGCGCAGCACCGAGTGGGCGCCATCGGCCGCGATGATTAATGGCGCATGTAGCTGGCGCCCATCGCCAAGTATGAGCCAGTCGCCGCTGGATGCACTTTTTGATGTATTACCACGGGTGCGCTGCAGTGCTTCAAGCCGCACACCAAACAACGGTGTGACGTTAGGATGGTTAATCACTTGGCTGTTCAGTGCGGCCAGCGTGATCGTATTCTCAACAATATGGCCGAGCACTGCCACTCCCGCCTCATCCGCCGAGAAAGCGATCTCTCCACTCCCTTCGGCATCCCATACCTGCATACCTCTATAGGGCGTTACCCGTGTTTTCTGCATGACGGGCCAGGCACCCAAATGCGTCAGCAGGCGTTGAGAGACAGGCGTAAGCGCGCTTACCCGAGGGGTGGGCAGTTTATTAAAGGCACTTTCGAGGCTGAGCGGTGCAGGTTGAACTTCGACAAGTGCCACCTGCATCCCCGCCTGGGCCAGCAGCGCGCAGAGCGCGGTGCCAACCATACCACCGCCGACAATCACCACCTCAAAATTTTCTACCGACGGTGTAGTTGATGGTGAGCCCATATCTATAGCGTTCCTGTTGTAGTGGCAAATAGCGTTAGCGTTCCAAGCCCATGGCGCGTCGAGCCACCCCACGCCGCAGCGGCCCAACCAGATTCAGGCCAATTAACCCCGCTGCGCGGGCATGGGGCAGCAGAGGGAAAGAGAGTCCAAACAGCCGCACTAGGCCGTCGCTAAAGCGAATGACGTTGGCGCGATCTCGTGAGCGCTGTTTCTCAAAGGCTTGCAGTGTGATCATATCGCCCAGCGGCCGCTTGGCCTGTTCGCCCTGTTCCAGCGCTTCGACAAGATCCATTACCCCACGCAGGGCTAAGTTAAATCCCTGCCCCGCGACCGGATGCAAAGCATGGGCAGCGTTACCTAATACCGCCAGCCCTGGCCGCACCGGCTCTTCAGCGGTAACCAGTGAAAGCGGGTAGGTGTGTCGGGTGCCCACCCGGGTAAACCGTCCCACCCGATCGCCAAACGCACGCTGAAGTTGCAGCAGAAATTCACGCTCCGGAAGCGCCATGCGTGCTTGTTCGCTGCCACTGGGGTGCGTCCAGATCAGCTCCATGGCTTGGCCCGGCAATGGCAACAACGCCATGGGTCCTTGCGAGGTAAAGCGCTCATAAGCGATGCCTTGATGAGGCTGGCTGACGCCGACATGAGCAATAAGCGCTGTCTGCTGGTAAGACTCACGGCGACTGCCTATGCCCAGCTGCTCTTTGAGACCCGAGCGCCCACCATCCGCCAATACCGTTAGCCCTGCCGTTAGCTGGCTACCATCCGAGAGCTGCAGGTGATGTCCTCCAGCCACAGGCGTGAGCTGTTCGACTTTTGCCGGGCAGTGCCACTCCAGCGGTAGCTGAGCAAGCCGGTGATGAAGCACACGCCCCATCCATGCATTGGGTATGACATGGCCCAGCGCCGCGACGCCCAGTTCGTCAGCACTCAGCCGTGTCGCACCTAAGCGTCCACGCTCGCTGATATGAATGCGTTTGATCGGCGTGGCCTCATCGCGCATCGCTTCCCACACACCCAACTGTTGGAAGCGCTGTGCCGAACCCTCGGCAATGGCGCTGGCTCGGGCATCGAAACTGGGCTGCCAGGCATTTTCCTGCGGCTGAACGGCCATCGGTGCAGATTCAATGATTGCCACACGCCAGCCGTAGCGCTCAATCAGTGGCGCCAGGGCGCAACCTAAGCTGGCGCCTACCAGCCCACCGCCCACAATCACGATGTCATGGGTCAGCGCTCCCTTAACCGCCTGATTAGACTGCTGCATTGGCTTCTCCCGACCATGGCGCCGCTTCATAAAGAGGCAATAATAATTTCGTAACGTAATTTACATAAAGGTCGTTGCAAAGATTTATGGCTGGTTACTTTTTAGCCATCAATGCTTCGATTTCAACGATCTGCTTGGGCACATCTGCAGTCAGTACTGCATGGCCTTCATTAGTGACGACCACATTATCTTCAATACGAATCCCTATGCCCTGATAGGCGTCAGGAATATCGTCATCGCTAGGGATATACAGGCCGGGCTCTACGGTAAGCACCATGCCTGCCACCAGTGGTCGGGGCGTTTGCTCATTTAACTTATAAGTGCCGACATCGTGGACGTCCAATCCCAACCAGTGTGACGTTGAGTGCAGGTAAAAGCGCCGGTAGCTCTCGTCATCAATGCGCGCCTGAACCTCGCCTTCCAGCAGACCAAGCTGAATTAGCCCGGCGGTTAAGTCATGCACCACGCCTTGATGGATATCCGCCAGTGTCACCCCAGGCTGGATAGCGCTAACGGCACGCTCTTGTGCATCGAGCACCACTTGATAGAGCGCCCGCTGGGGGTCATTGAACCGCCCAGCTACCGGAAATGTGCGGGTGATATCACCGGCATACAGCTCAAACTCGGCGCCCGCATCAATCAGCACCAAGCCGTCTTCGCATAGCGGTGCGCTGTTTTCAATATAGTGCAGTACGCAGGCGTTGGCACCGCTACCCACAATCGTGCTGTAAGCGGGGCCACTGGCGCCCTGCCAGACAAACTCATGCTCTAACTCAGCCTGGAGCTGAAATTCACTCAGGCCTGGGCGGGCGACCTGCATAGCGCGCCGGTGAGCATGGGCAGATATCAGCGCCGCATGCTTGAGCAGAGCGATTTCAGCGTCGCTTTTGATTAGCCGCATGGCGTGAATCAACGGGCTGAGATCCAGCCAACCTTTTAGCGGCGGCCGCCCGCGTCTCAGCCCCGCCTGGGCAGCAGCCAAGGCATCTTCGGCAATTGCCACGGCTTCGCCATTGCCTAGCGGCAGATAAAGCAGCTCACGCCCCGCTAACAATTCGGGTAGCCGTTCATCGCGATCAGCGTTTTCATACGCTTGATCAATGCCGTACTCGGCCACCACGCCAGCGGCACCCAGACGACGCCCTGTCCACGCTTCCATGGTAGGGTCACGATCTTGACAGAACACCACGCTCTCACCTTCAACGCGCCCAGGGAGCAGCACCAATAGCGCATCCGGCTCGCAAATGCCGGTCAGGTAATAAAAATCGCTGTTTTGGCGGAAGGCAAATTCGCTGTCACGTGAACGGGTCATCAGCCCGGCGCCGGGAAGCACCACCACTGCGTTATCCGGCAGTTGGGCCATGAGAGCATCGCGGCGGTGGCGATACTCGGCCACGCTGATCGCAGGGGGACGAGGTAACAATGTTGGCAACTCAGGGTCAGGCAGCATAGCGACTCCTATCAAAGCGGCGTGATTAGTGAACGGGCGCATCGGTTTGCTCGACTTGCGGCATCCCTGGGTGCTGCTCGGTATACAGCAACATCGCCGCCATGCGGGCATGCTCGGTAAGCGCAAACAGATCGTTTTCGTTTTCTGGGCTATCGTCGATATCGGTATCGATTCGGCCTAACCCTTCTAAGTCACTAATCGCCTCGCGCAGCGCTTGGGACCAGCGTTCGCGCAGCTCGTTGTCCGCCACTTCGTCGACGACTTCGATAAAGCCCAGCGTCCACTCTTTAAGGCCTTGCGCCTGCTCGCCAAGGGAGAACAGTTCATCGGGTAGTAGCGGTGTATAGTCCAGGTCGCTAGCGCTGAGCGCCTCTACGGTTTGCCGCCGCCAGCCTAATAGTCGCTCAGCACTTGCCTGATCGCGGGGCTGCTCAACACCAAGGCTTTGGCAGACTTCGTCCAACCAAGCCTCTGCACTCACATCGCGTAACGCCAGCAGCGCACATAAACGGCCATCCAAAAAAGCCGGTGACTGCATGCTGCCATGCAGGAGAAATACATCCGCCACGTCAGAAAAGTCCTGACGTTCATCAATCAATGACATAGTCGTTAATAACCTCGTATTCACTGGGTGTGTGGCACATCTGGGATTCGGCACGAGGACAGGTTTCCGCGAGGGCGCTGTGAACCCATCCCTGGGCGCTAATTTCGCCATCTGACCGCCATGGATGGCGGAAATGCCGGAATTGTTGGGAACCTTTTCCGGCCATGGTCGAAAGATCCTCGCTTCAACCTGCCATCGTGCGCCTTGGATAATATGTGTCACAGAGATCTCTGCGCGTTGACCGCGCACAAGCGCCTCTCTTATAGTGAGTGACACCTATCTTCCTATGCTGTGATGTTAACGCATTGGGCGCCTTGCTGGCCCGTGCTGGAGTCTTTGATGAGTAACGCCAAGCGGCCAACCAAAGAAATAACCCTGTTAGGGCGCGGCTATATCATTGCCTGCGACACGGGCGAAGAAGCCAAACTTGACCGCGCAGCACGCTATTTAGACCGTGCCATGCAGGGTATCAATGCCCAAAGCAGCGTTCTCGGCAGCGAACGAGTGGCCATTATGGCGGCGCTCAATATCACCCACGAGCTGCTTGAAGCCATGGATGAGCATCGTGCCGGTGAAGAGAACCTTAACCGATTAAATGACCGCCTTGAAAAGGCGTTGACCAAAACACGCCAGTCTTAGGCTTTATCTGAAAGCGCGGTCAACTATCCAAAGACGCTGCGAACGTTTAACCCAGCCCTTTGGCATTAGCCATCGCTCTGTTAGGATGGCGGAGTTCTCTGGGGTGTACGCCAGTCGTTATAGTCCCTCGAGCCTATGCGTAATACCCAGGGGGCCAAATGCTAGCCAGGCCCGTGTGCATGTCCGTGCGTCGGAAAGCCTGACGGTCTGGCTGCGGCCACCCACCTGAACCAGTAGGTTCAGGGCCAGAATGACAGCGGCACTCTGGAGAACACCCGCTTTATGAGAAACTATAGGGCATGAGAGAACATCTGCATGGAAAGTCTCCATCGGGACGTCGATAAGCGGGAGATGCGTCGCTTTCTACGTCATCAACGCCGAGCCCTTTCTCAGAATGAGCAGCGCCTTGCGGCCCAGCGCTTATGCCAGCAATTGAAAACCCTGCCTGAAATCCGTCGCGCAAGACGCTTAAGTCTCTACCTGCCTGTCAACGGCGAAATTGACCCTACCCCGCTACTTCCCTGGCTGCGCCAGCGTAACGTCGCTATTTACCTACCGGTTTTACGCCCGCTTAGCGCTAACCGCTTGTGGTTTGTCGCCTATCGCCCTGACACCCCCATGGTGCAAAACCGCTTTGGCATTTGGGAGCCCGACTTACGTTTTGGCGCTGAGCGACGCAACCGCATATCCGCCTGGGCATTAGATACGTTAATTGTGCCGCTAGTCGGGTTTGATGCTAATGCTAACCGCATGGGCATGGGGGGCGGTTTTTATGACCGCAGCTTGGCATTCATGCATCGCCCCGGCCCGGCGCCTACGTTGATTGGTGTCGCCCATGCCTGCCAGCAAGTGGCTTCGCTGCCTGTAGAGCCCTGGGATGTGCCCTTACAAGCGGTGGTCAGTGACCAAGGCTGCGTACGTCGCCATAAAAAAAGGCCGATCCAATAAAGGATCAGCCCCTCTTGTCTGATATCTATCGCCTTGCGGGTTAACAGCGTTGTCGCTGTAGGTGATCACTTATAGAGATTAGCTTGTCGGGATTAGCTTCCCGATAGCGCCTGTGCATAGCCGGTAGCCAGCACCCCTAATGCAAACACCACCATCAACGCCATTACCATATCAGGCTTCTTCCGCCGCATGCCGCTTCTCCAACACCTTTGCTGTTGCCGAATGTGCCAAACCCGCCACTCAATTACTGTTTTCTAAAGGATGGCGGATTTGCTTAATTTCACTCACGACTATAGGGCTATAAGGCCATCGTTGACAACTGCTTTAACGACATTTTTTAGCCTCATTTCTGAGGATTAAGTTTCGTTGCGTTACTAGCAGCTCTGACGTTTAAGGTGAGCAAGCACTTACATACAGTGGTGAATGATTAAGCCATAAACAGTCGATAGGCTGGATTATCGCTCTCGCGCCAGTAACGGTAACCGATGGCATCTAAATACTCAGCCACATGGGTGCGGTCGCCGTTAGGCACTTGCATACCCACCAGCACTCGACCATAGGCCGCACCATGGTTGCGATAATGAAACAACGAGATATTCCAGTCGTGGGGCAGTTGGGTCAAAAAGTTCATCAAAGCGCCTGGGCGCTCGGGGAACTCAAAGCGGTACACTTCTTCTTCGAAACGCTCGCTGGGACGGCCGCCACTCAAGTGGCGAATATGCAACTTCGCCAACTCGTTATCGGTGAGATCTTCCACTTGGTAGCCGCCTTCACGCAGTTTTTCGATGACTGCCTGGCGGTCTTCGCCACCGGGCTTAACCTGGACGCCTACATAAATATGCGCTTCGTTGCTATCGGCATAGCGATAGCTGAACTCTGTCACCATGCGCTTGCCTAGCGTGCGGCAAAACTTTTTAAAGCTTCCAGGTTTCTCGGCAATGGTCACCGCCAGTATTGCTTCGCGCTGTTCGCCTAGCTCCGTGCGCTCGGCGATGTGCTGCAAACGATCAAAGTTGGTATTGGCCCCGGAATTAATACAGATCAGCGTCTCACCTTCGGCACCGGTTTGCTGCACGTATTTTTTGAGTCCTGCCAGCGAGAGCGCGCCGGAGGTTTCCGCCACTGCACGGGTATCTTCAAAAATATCTTTCACCGCTGCACACATCTCATCGGTATTGACGGTAATAACGCCGTCGATCAGGTCTTTGACCAGCGAAAACGGCACCTCGCCAATTTGTGCGACCGCGACGCCTTCGGCAAAAACGCCTACTTGGTCAAGCACCACGCGCTCACCCGCCTCTAAGGCGGCTTTTAGGCAGGCGCTATCTTCGGCCTCGACACCGATCACTTTGATATCCGGGCGTAGATACTTCACATAGGCCGCGACACCAGCAATCAGCCCACCACCGCCAACCGGCACAAAAATAGCGTCTAAACGCCCAGCGTGTTGACGCAGAATTTCCACGCCGATAGTGCCTTGACCGGCCACCACGTCGATATCGTCAAACGGCGGAATGTAGGTGTAGCCGTGCTCTTTAATCAGTTCCTGTGCATGCTCTGCGGCAGCGGCGAAGGCGTCCCCTTTGAGGATGACTTTGGCGCCCCGGGCGCGCACCGCCTGGACTTTGATATCCGGCGTGATCCGCGGCATCACTATAACGGCTTTGACCCCCATCAGCTTGGCGGCCATGGCCAACCCTTGGGCATGGTTACCGGCAGAAGCGGCAATCACGCCTTTATCTTTTTGCTCCTGAGACAGCTGCGCCATTTTGTTATAGGCACCACGGATTTTGAACGAAAACACCGGCTGTAGGTCTTCGCGCTTAATCAAAATCTGGTTGTTGAAACGACGCGACAAAAAGGGAGCAGGCGAAATCGGTGTCTCACAAGCGGCTTCATAAACGCGGGCTTGGAGGATCTTTTTGACGGTTGCTTCTAGCATGCGGGTATCCCAAGGGAAGAACGTGAACGGACAAAGCATTTATTGGTAGCAGATTACGCCTAGCGGCGTCTAGCCGGGTTGCCATCGGCAGGCGGCGTTTAGACCGCTATACTAGCGCCACGAGCACTTCTCTGACTAACTCTCTCGACACTAACCATACTTTGACCCACTAGGCTGACTATGAACCAGGATGAACTGAAGGCCGCCGTAGCGGATGCAGCGATTGAAGAAATTAAAGCTCAGTTGGAAAAGGATACCATCTTAGGGATTGGCACCGGCTCCACGGCGAACCTGTTTATCGATCGCCTAGGGCCGTTGCGTGACCGCTTTAAAGGCGCGGTAGCGAGTTCTAAGGCGAGTGCCGAGCGTCTTGAAAAACTAGGCATTGAGGTATTTGAGCTTAATAGCGTAGGCACAGTTCCCTTTTACATCGATGGCGCAGACGAAGTGAATGCTCACTTACATATGATTAAAGGCGGAGGTGCTGCGCTTACCCGCGAGAAAATCGTAGCTGCCTGCGCAAAACGCTTTATCTGCATCGCCGATGGCTCAAAGTACGTGCCCCAGTTAGGTCATTTTCCGCTACCGGTAGAAGTCATCCCTATGGCACGCTCCTATGTCGCCCGCGAGCTTGTCGCACTTGGCGCCGAGCCGGTCTATCGCCAGGGAGTGGTCACCGACAATGGCAACCAAATTATCGACTGCTATGAATTTATGATCGCAGATCCGGTGTCCATGGAAGCGCGCATCAACGCTATCGTCGGCGTGGTGACCAATGGGCTGTTTGCTGCCCGCGGCGCGGATGTTCTGCTGCTAGGCAAAGAAGATGGCGTAGAAAGGATCGCGCTTAAATAACGCTGCTGCGTTACCGGGGCAGCAGGGCCTCCAGCCCAGCCAGGGTACGGGCCAGGGCGCCTTTGTGTGCCTCAATCACCGCGCGCCCTGCTTGCCCAGCCTGTTGGGCAAGCTCCGGCGCAGCAAGGTAGCCCGCCACTGCCTCTGCTAAGGCGTCAGGGGTGTCGACCAAGGTGAGCGCACCTGCTGCTTGCAGCGGCTCTGCCACATCGGCAAAATTTTCAATTGAAGAGCCACTGAGCACCGGGCGTCCCAAAGCCGCCGGTTCAAGTACATTATGCCCGCCCAGCGACACTAGACTGCCCCCGACAAAGGCCACACGGCCCGCTGTATAAAGCATCGCCAGTTCACCCAGCGTATCCCCCAGGTAAACCTGGGTTTGCATTGTGACGGGCTGCTGCTGGCTGCGGCGACTGAATGCCCAACCCTCTGTTTGGCACAGCTTGGCCGCCTCGTCAAAGCGCTGGGGGTGGCGGGGCACCAGCACGAGCAGCGCATCAGGGTAGCGCTGCAGCAGTCGGCGATGGGCCTGAAGCAGCAACGCTTCTTCGCCTTCGCGAGTGGAGCCCGCTACCCAAACAGGACGCTCGCCCCATTCTCGAAGTAAGTGCTCACCCTCTTTTATCGCTTTTCCTGGGCTGACTAATTCAAATTTTAACGAACCGACTGTATGCGTGATGTCCGAACTACAGCCTAGGGCAATAAAGCGTTCTGCGTCTGCCGGTGATTTGGCGGCTAGCCAACTAATCTCGGCAAGCGTGCAGGCCATCAACGGGCGCAGCCGTTGGTAACGCTTAAAAGCCCGAGGCGATAAGCGCCCATTCACTACCGCCACGGGTAGCCCCTGCTGACGACAGGCGTGGATCAGATTAGGCCATAGCTCGGTTTCAAACAGAATGGCAAGCTCGGGTTTAACACGCTGCACAAAGCGTTTGGCAGCACCAGGAAAGTCCAGCGGCAGGAAACGATGGGCAAGCCTGGCTTGATCGGCTAGGGATTGCTCGCCAATCAGCGCCTTGGACTGCTGGGCACCGGTGGCCGTCATGGTGGTGAGCAGTAGGCTATGGGCTGGATAGCGTTCTAATAGCCCCTCTATCAGCGGACGCGCAGCGCGTATTTCTCCCACCGAGGCGCAGTGCAGCCAAATGCGCGGTGTGGGTGGAAGCGGCTCAAGGCGCAACCCCAGCCTCTGGAGACGTGAGTAAGTGGGCACTTGCTCATGCCAGATACGCCAGCCAATCAGCGGTGAGAGCGCATACAGCGCCGCTGAGTAGGCAAGACGAGGCCAAGTGGGTAAAGCCATCAGAGGTTTCTTAGCGCTCACGATCTAGAATCGAACTAATCATCGCCGAGGTCGAAACGCCGTCTTCAAAACCCAGCACTTTAACCTCGCCACCATTGGCCATAACGGCTGCGCCCCCGGCGATATCTTCTGGCCGGTAGTCGCCGCCTTTGACTAAAATATCCGGCAATACCGCTTCGATCAGCGCCTGGGGGGTATCGTCACTAAACGGCACGACCCAATCGACGGCGCCTAACCCCGCCAACACCTGCATACGCCGATGTAAGGGGTTGATTGGACGCTTAGGGCCTTTTAGCCGACCAATGGAGGCGTCGTCGTTAACCGCGACGATTAAACGATCTCCCAGCCGTTTAGCCTGCTCCAGATAAGCGACATGGCCTGCGTGTAGGATATCGAAGCAGCCGTTGGTCATGACCACTCGCTCACCACGTAGCTGAGCAGCCCTTACAGCTTCTATCAGCACGTCTGGCTCAATGACCCCAAACTCGGCCAGCTTATCGCCGTGTAGCGCGGTGTAGAGCTCGGCGATCGACAGCGTGGCTGTACCCGGTTTGGCCACTACCAATCCGGCCGCTAAGTTAGCGAGCATCATCGCTTCGGGAAAGGCGTGGCCCGCCGCCAGTGCGAGCCCCATCAAACCAATAACGGTGTCCCCTGCCCCTGTTACATCGAAGACCTCCTGAGCGCGGGTAGGTAAGTGCAGCGGCGCGTGGCCTTCGCGGATCAGCGTCATGCCCTTTTCGCTGCGAGTAATCAGCAACGCTTCCAGCTCCAACTCCGCGCGCAGTGCTTCGCCACGACTCGATAACTCGGCATCCGTCGCACAGGGGCCAACCACCGCTTCAAACTCGATGAGATTGGGGGTGATTAAACTAGCCCCACGATATTTGCTGAAATCTTGCCCTTTCGGATCGATCAGCACTCGCTTGCCCTGGGCCCTTGCGTTGGCAATCAGATTTTCCACCTGATTCAGGGTACCTTTGCCATAGTCGGAAAGAATCACGACGTCGCAGTCGGGTAGCGCCCGTTCTACCTGCGTCACTAGCTCGCTAGTATCAACACTGTCCAACCGCTGCTCGAAATCCAGACGCAGCAGCTGTTGGTTACGGCTCATCACACGCAGCTTAGTGATCGTGGGTATTTCAGCACTACGCTGAAAGTAAGTACTTACACCCGAGGCATTTAAACTGGCTTGTAGAATCTGCGCGTTGTCATCGTCGCCGATCACACCCGCCAGTACGGCATGGCCGCCAAGGGAGGTAATGTTCAGCGCCACATTGGCCGCCCCACCTGGGCGATCTTCGACATCTTCCACCCGCACAACCGGCACCGGCGCTTCGGGGGAAATCCGAGAGGTACCGCCATGCCAGTAGCGATCTAGCATCACATCGCCGACCACTAGCACGCGGGCATGCTCTAAGGCGGTTAAATCAATTTTCATCGTTGCTCCCTGCGCTGGCGGCAGAGACGGAATGCGCCAGCAGTGTATCCAGTTTAGCGATAACATCGTCTGCTTTAATCAGCATCATGGCGCTGGGGTGACGCACCCGCTGGCCCCAACTCACCTCGTCTACTGACTTATGCAGATAGGTACGCACCGCTTCAGGATAAACGTTCACTGCAAAATCACGCCATAAATAGGGCGCGGCACGCTGGGGATTGGTGGACGCATAAAGCCCCAAAGCAGGCGTTCCCATCGCATTGGCCATATGGATAGGGCCGGTATCCGGCGCTATCACTGCTTGGGCTTGATCGATCAGCGCTAAAACCCCTTTTAGCGAGGTGCCGCCAATGGCATTAATTACGCACCCAGGCTGGCAAAGCGCTTCAATTTGATCGCCAATTTCCCGCTCCAGAGCACTGCCACCGCCGGTCAACACGCTTTTAAGACCGTGCTGCACCCAGGCGTGTTCAACCACGCTGGCATAACCCTCTACCGACCAGTTGCGAAAATTACGCAGACGCACGTTGCTGCACGGGTTAATCACTAGGTACGGGGCGTCACCGCTGATAACCCGCGCTTCGTTACGTGCCGTGTCAGGCACCGGCAAGTCCCAAGTTAAGCGATCATCCTCTACGCCAAGCACTCGGGCAAAGTCCATAAACGACTCCAACACATGGGCATTGGGGTGCGGCGCAAGCTGATGCTGAGTGAACCAGTGCTGAGCATCTTTGGCGCGCGCCTTGTCATAGCCCACGCGTACGTCAGCCTTCAGCCCTAACGACAGCACGCTGGCACGGATGGCCTGCTGCATATGCAGCAGCACATCAAAGCGCGTATCGGCAAGCTGACGCCATAACGCGCGCATACCGGCAAGACCGGTCGACTTGTCGTAAACAACGAACTCGACCCCGGATAGCCCCGCCAGTAGACTGTGCTCCCCCTTACCGATAATCCAGGTAATGCGCGCATCGGGCCACTGGCGCTGCAACGCCCGCACCGTGGGCACAAGATTGCACACGTCTCCTAGGGCGGAGAGGCGCAAAATGGCAATGTGGTTAGGCTGAACAGGCAGAGAGGGCTTCATGCGCTTAGCGGCACTCCGGCAGAGAAATTGGCTGATTTTACATGATGTAGACAGTTTATGTGACGCGCCGGGAACACACCAAATTGATCCCGACCTATTCACTAGCGATTACTGGCGTGAACGCGGGTTAATTGTGGGCGAAGCGCCTGGCCGGGGCAGCAGCCTGTTTTTACAGGCAACGCCAACCGAGCAGTGGGTGCTAAGACCCTACCGTCGCGGCGGTATGGCAGCCAAGCTCAGTGAAAAACGCTACTTATGGACTGGCGCTGAGCGAACCCGGGCATTTCGTGAGCTGCGCTTGACCGCCGCGCTGTTTGAGCAAGGGCTTCCTGTCCCACGCCCCGTTGCGTGCGGAGTTTTCAGATCTGGGCTGACTTATGAAGCCGCGTTGATCACCGTGCGCATTGCCGGCGCCAAAGCATTCGCTGAGCTACTGGTCAACGACTTGGCCGATGAAGCGCTGTTGCAGCGTGTAGGTGCTATGATTCACCGCTTTCATCAAGCGGGGCTTGATCATGTCGACCTGAACGCGCGCAATATTTTGATCGATCCTACTGGTGCACCTTGGCTAATTGACCTGGATCGCTGCCGCCTTCGTGGACCGGGAAAATGGCAGAGAAATAATTTAGCTCGCTTAGAGCGCTCGCTAGGTAAATTTTCTGCTGCCCCTCACAGCTCAGACGCAATGGGCAACATTCTAAAAGGTTATTTTGGCTAAACGTATAACGAGACCCACTCAAATTAGCTTTTTTGAAATGCCTGGCAATCCATCGATGCGGCAAATAACTGAGAAATTGAGTATATGCAACGAAAGATCCCTTCGAGCTTATGGGAAACACATTATTTAGGAAAAACGCCCCTACCTTTAATAGTGATAGGTGTGTTAACTACGTTGTTTTACGTTTTTTCAAAACCGCACTTTGACGATTTTAGCGATCTTAATAAGTTATTATTATCTATCACCGGTTTAGTTAGCATAAAAATCTATGCCAACTCCATATGGAAGCATCATGTCCTTCATATGCTGTGGTGGGCTTTACTCTTGGCTGTGTGTCATTGGTTTTATTTAACGCTGACACTTCCACACCTGGCAGGTGACTACCCTAAATTGGATCACATTGCCCGACTGTTTGTATTTGTTATTTTTGCCTGGTGGCTTGCGGGAAGTACGCGAAACACACTTCTTTTCTGGAGTATTGCTAGCGCAGCCGTCGTACTGGCACCATGGATCGCGGGCAATGGACTCGCTGATTTTCAACTTGGTTTTCTCGGCGAACGCATTGGGTTTGGCATTCGTAACGTTCAGCATTCAGCCATGTTTTTTGGCACGGTTCTAATGGGATTGATCATTTTCCTGCCTCGGCTGCTAAGAGCTCCTTTCCAGCACTATGGAAAACTGACCCTATGGAGTCTAGCTTTTCTTGTCATCATCGCTGGCGTTATCATTTCGCAAACCCGCGCTACTTGGCTCGGAGTGTTTGCAGGTTTGTTAACGGTATGTCTGTTCGTTTTTATCGAGTACCGGAAACGTATTTCAAACAAATATTTACTATCAATTTTCCTACTATCAACGTGTTTAGTTATTCTTATCATTAGCAACAGCTCTTTAGTGATTGAAAGAGCCACTGCAGAGTTGGATACCATTCAGGCACTACTGAGAGGTGACTGGAGTTCTGTGCCTTTGTCAACTGACGAAGTACGTTCTAGTGTAGGAGAGCGATTGTATAGTTGGCGCGCCGCCATCGATATGATTGCCCAGCGCCCTTTGCTGGGCTGGGGTGAACAAGGCGTTGATTATTTGTTTGATCATATCAAATATAACCAAGCACATTATCAAGCCTTAAATTTTGGTCATCTACATAACCTCTATCTTGAAATCACACTACAGTATGGATTAGTAGGCCTAGCCGCTTACTTTTATTTAGTCATATGGTTTATAAAAAATGCCTGGTCCGCATGGAAACGCGGTGATATGCCAGGTGATATTCTGCTATTTTTATATGCTTTTATATGCTTTTGGAGTGTGGTTAACCTTTTCGAATCATACTTGATATTTTGGACAGGGGTATTTTTGTTTAATGTCGTTCTGGCAGGCACCCTTACTCACATATGGAAACCCGCATTGCGGTCTAACAGTTCAAAAGCCAATACTCGTATCGAAAAGGATCTGCCATGATTACTATTGTCCTGTGCTGCGATGAAGGGTATGTCGACAAGGCGGCAGCCGTCATGGCATCCACTATTTGTCACAGCGAGACACCTGAAGCGCTGCATTTCCATTTATTAGGCTACCAGCTATCTACTCATAAGCATCAACAGCTGCACCGCTGGTTTACGACACTGCCTGCATCGCTAACGGTCATCGAAGCGGAGAACAATAGCTGGCCAGAGTTAACATTAGGCCGTTTTGGTCCCGCCGCCATGCTACGCCTAGGCATGCACAATTGGCTGCCATCCAGCTGCCAGAAAGTTATTTATTTAGACTGCGATCTAGTGGTAATAGACGATATCGCCAACCTGTTGTCATTCGACATGCAGGGGGCTCCCTTAGCCAGTGTGGCTAATCTACAGGGAACCGAACTGAGTCGAATGGGCCTGGGTTATCAACACTATTTTAATTCCGGTGTCCTTGTAGTGGATCTAGAAGGGTGGAAAGCTCGCAATGTGCTAGGCCAAGTAGAGCAGATATTAAAGCAGCACGATTACAGCCTGAGCTATCCCGATCAGGACGCCTTAAATCTTATTTTCCAAGATTGGTATCGACTACCCATGCGCTGGAATATGCAGCCATACGCTTATCCAGCAGTGGAAAAAAAAGTATCTCACTATGCCCATTGGCAGCAGGAACTTGAATACGCAACCCGTGATCCAGCGATCATCCATTTTATTGGCGCAAAGAAACCATGGCACACGGACAGCCGCCATCCGCTTGCCTATTTATATCAACACTATCTTTCATTAACCCCCTGGCCGCAGTCGGTTAGCGTTCCCCCTCCGCCCCTACAACAGCGCCTCAAGCAAATGCTGGCGTGGTTTAAGACTCGGCGGCGGCGTCAGCAGTTGCAGCGCAAGCCGGTGTTACAACTTCCCTCACACCAAAAGGACTCGCCCACATGAAGGTATTGATTGTCGTGCGTACGTTAAAAATTGGTGGCATGGAACGGGTAGCAGTGAACCTTGCTGATGCCTTTGCCGAGCAGGGCCATGACAGCCATTTGATGTACTTTAAGCGGCGGCCTCCTCAGTTAGCGCCGAACAATGAGCGGGTCAATGTCCACCATTTCGCACTTTCACGTGCCATTTGGACATCGGGTGTGGGCGGTATTATTGAGGTGGCAGCTCGCCTGCTCAATAGCGCGTTTCGGAAAAGCTATTTTTTATTGTCAGGCTGGTGGGGCGGAAAACTTTTTCGTCGCGAAGTACGTCGCCTTGAGCGCCAACACGGTGCTTTCGACCGAATTATTTTCCGCGGCATTGGTACCTTTGAAACGCTATGGTCTTTCCAAGACCCGCGCGCCTGTTATGTACTGGAAAATATCGTCAAACCTACCTCAGGCCAAGCTCCCTGGCTGGAGCGATTAAAAGCACGCTGTCTGTTTCATAATAAACATCTGATTAGCGTATCTCACGGTGTCGAAAAACAGATCGCAACGTCCATGCAGGCGCTAAAGGTGCAGCCATTATCACTGAGAACCATCACCAATCCATGCCCTTTAGCGGCCATCCGAAAGGCGATGCTCGAAGACTTCCCCGAGCAGCCCAATTTCCCCTATTTACTCAACGTAGCCCGCTTGGTACCGCAGAAGAATCATCACCTACTGCTGCGGGCGTATGCCAAGATGCAGACCACCCTTCCGCTGGTGATTGTCGGCGAGGGGCCCCTGCGCAAAGAGCTGGAGGCGCTAGCCATTGAGCTGGGCATTGCGGCACGCGTTACTTTTGCGGGCCGACAATTAAACCCTTACCCTTGGATGCATCATGCGCGTCTCTTCATTTTGAGCTCCGCCCACGAAGGACTTGGCATCGTACTGCTCGAAGCACTGGCCTGCCAAACCCCCATTGTCTCGGTCGATTGCCCAGGCGGGGTGCGTGATATTATGGCCGATGAGCTGGAAGCTTACCTTTGTGAAATGACACCGGAGGCGTTAGCGGCCCGTGTTGATGGCATTCTTGAAGCGGACGGCTACGCTATTGATGAACGTTGGCTGGAACGTTTTTCTCCAGCACACATTACTTCCGCCTTTCTGCAAGAGATGCCTGTTTCATGATATCGGCTAATATTATTACCTTTAACGAAGAAGCCAATATTGCGGACTGCATTGCGTCTGCTCGCCAAGTATGTGTCGACATCGTTGTAGTGGATTCAGGCAGCCAGGATCGAACCACCGCTATCGCGCGTGAGTTAGGCGCCAAGGTGGTGCAACAGGCCTATTTAGGCGACGGCATTCAAAAAAATATCGCGCTAGCGCATGTAACGTATGACTGGGTGCTCAGCTTAGACGCCGATGAACGCCTAACCCCGGAAATGGTCGAAGCGATTCGTCAACTCGACCTTGCGACAACCGAACATGATGCTTATGCCTTCCGCCGTCGCAATATGATTGGCTCACGCTGGATTAAAGTCTGTGGCTGGTATCCAGATTACTGCATTCGACTCTACAACCGACACCATGCTCGCTTTGCTGATGTAAAACAGCACGCTAGCATAGGGGCTTCCAACCCCAAGCGACTTAACGCCGATATAGTGCATTACTCCTTTGCTAACCTAGGCCAGTTATTTGCCAAGCCAGGGCGCAACTTCAGCGGTCGTGCGGCCAAGATTATGTTTCAGAAAGGGAAACGAGCCAACGCTTTTTCACCGTTTGCACATGGCCTGAATGCCTTTGTACGCAAATATATATTTCAGCGAGGCTTTATGGGCGGGGTAGATGGCATGACCGTTGCGATCAGCGCAGGACTCAATAGCTACTTAAAGTATGCCAAGCTACTCGAATACCAGCGTGATCCAAAAGTGCTTGAAGCGGAAGATTTTAATAAGGTTTGGTGATCAATGCATATCACGCATGTAAATTTAGCACGTGGATTTCGCGGTGGCGAACGCCAAACTGAGTTATTAATTAAAACGTTAGCAGAGCAGACATCAAACGATATTTCGCAAACGCTGGTTTGTCGTCGTGACTCCCCCATGCGCCGGCACCTGCAGGGTGTAGCGCGACTCAATTTTCAGTCAGCCAATTATCAGTTAGCCGGACATTTTCATCTCGGCGAGACATCGTTCGGTAAGACACGGCAGGGTAATACTCATTTGGTACATGCCCACGATGCCAAAGGCGTTCATTGGGCTTACTTACACTATCGTTTAAAAGGCACGCCCTATTTAATTACGCGCCGTGTCGATTCGCCCGTCAAACGTAAGTGGTTCAACCAGCAGTGTTACTCTCATGCATCCGCCAGAGTGGCCCTTTCCCACGTCATAAAGCGTCTTCTGGAAGACAATCAGTGTGGCGACGTTACTTTGATACCCAGTGCCTATGCGCGCTTAACGCCCTCGCCTGAGGCGATCAAAAATTTTCGCAATGACTTTGCCAACAAATTTTTGGTGGGCCATGCAGGCGCCGTGGTAGACCGTCATAAAGGTCAGCGATTGCTGTTACAGGCTGCGCAGAAGCTTGAGCATCAAGCACCTGATATACAGTTTATTTTACTAGGCGATGGCGAAGATGCAGAAACGCTAAAAGCAGAATCCTCGTCACTTACCAATGTCTCCTGGCTGGGGTTTAAAAGCAATATTGCCGACTATCTGGCGGGCCTGGATGTGTTTGCATTTCCTTCACGCAATGAAGGCTTGGGCTCCGTATTGCTGGATGTCATGCAGCTAGGCGTTCCTGTCATTGCTACCAAGGTTGGCGGCATCCCCGATATCGTCAAGCATGAGCAGACGGGATTACTGATCCCGTCCGGCGATGCCGATGCGCTGGCTAACAGCATTATGCGATTAAGGCAGGACGCCGTTCTTCGGCAACACTTGGCCCAAGGAGCCACTGAGCGTTTAGATCATTATAGCCCTCAGTCAATGACTGCAGCGTACTGGCACCTCTATCAAACAATAGTGAGTTAACGATTATGCTTGCGGCTACTGCAAAAGCGCATAAGAACCTCCATAAGCTAAGCTTTTATGCGCAACATACCGTTCACCGCCTGATTCCCAGTACGCTTCTGCAACGGCAAAGATTAAATTTACTTCGTTCACTAGAACGATTGTCAAAAGCGGAACAGCAGCAGCTACTTCTCCGAGTTAACTACTGTAATCAACTGGAGAAAAACGTTGAACTGCCTGAAGAGGCTATAAGTTTATCTAGTTTCAAGCGCGAAAAAAGTGGCACCTATTACTTAGACTTACTCAGCGTGTTGCGCTATTTTCCGCCTGAACTACGCTTCTGCCATCGGTTTGGTGATGTAACCACCGTGCCGGACGCGCCTACCCTAGTGAAAAGCCGACCCATTAATGAAAGCAATCAAAACTCAATTTTACTTAAGTTAAACCGAGTTCGTCACTACTACACGGTAAAAGACCCTTACCACTATGATGACAAGCTCGACCTTGTGGTATGGCGAGGTTCTTGTCATCAAGAGCATCGGCGTCAATTCATTCGAGACTTTTATGATCACCCACTATGCAACGTGGGCGATATTCACAAAAACGCGCATGGTCAGCCCTGGCATCGCCATTTTATGTCGGTACTGGAGCAACTGAAATATAAATTTGTGCTCAGTATAGAAGGCAAAGATGTTGCCACAAACCTCAAATGGATAATGGCCTCTAATTCGCTCTGTTTTATGCGACGTCCACGCTTTGAAACATGGTTTATGGAAGGCACGCTGTTACCCGATTATCACTATGTACAGCTCAAGGATGATTATTCAGACCTTGAGGAGAAAGTCACCTATTACCGGGAAAACCCCGCTGCGGCAAAAAAAATTATCGCTAATGCGAACCGCTACTTTGCTCAATTTATGAATACCGATCAAGAGCGTATGATTGGTCTTTTGGTCATGCAGAAATATTTCGAGCGCACCTATCAACTTCCCTCCGAGTAGCCGTTATCATCAGAGCAATTAATTTTCTGTAGTGCACCCTTTTTCACTATTTATATTAGGTAAATATCATCATACGTTATCGCTCTTTCACTACATTGGATACCGCTAGGCTCGCCGCCATTGCATTGATCCTCATCGGCCTCTGCCTGGGTTATACCGTCACGGTAATGACCCGCCTGCCATGGTGGACGCTATTTTTTGTTGCGGCGGCATGGATTGGTGTGGGGCTTAAGCTACGCTGGGGACGGCCTGCCAACGCTCGTTATCGCAAAATGTGGCCCTGGTCGCTGCTACCATTAAGCCTGTGGGGCGTTTACGTTTACCTGGCGGATAGCTTTGGCATTGTCGATCTAGGGGCGGTATTTTTTCACCTCCAGGCAGGTATTGCCGAGCATGGTGGCGCAGGCAAAATGCTTATCGCGGTGCTCTATACGCTGATAATGATCGGCGTACTGGCTGCCGTGACATGGTTATCACGCCACGACCAGCGCTGGCGGTTAGCCGAGCGCTTCTTTGCTATTTTATTGCTGGCTAGCAACCCGCTGCTTTATGGCCTAGGCCAACGCAGCGCCTCGATAGTCACCGATGACGGCGCCTGGCTGGACCGTCGTTACAAGCCGCCCCCCGCTGAGGAGCTAAGGGACGCCCCTAACTTACTCATCCTATATTTGGAAAGCATTGAGCGCACCTACGCCAACGAGCTATTTGGCGATGTCTACGCCGACCTCAACGTGCTGGGTGAGCGAGGTGCCGTCTTTGAAGGCGTGCGCCAAATGGATAACACGGGCTGGACCATGGCAGGCATGATCGCCAGCCAATGCGGTGTACCGCTAATGCCCGCAGGCCTCCTTCACGACAGCCAGTTTGACCCCCTATCTAAAGTCGTTCCTGGCGTCGACTGCCTTGGTGACATCCTCGCTGCACAGGGATACCAGCTGAGCTATTTAGGTGGTGCCAGTACGCAGTTCGCAGGTAAAGGACTGTTCTACCGCGGCCACCAATTCAATACAGTGAAAGGACGTGAAGAGTTAGAGCCTCTGTTAGAGGATCCTGAGTATGTAAATAGCTGGGGACTGTATGACGATACGCTGTATGACATTACCGCCGATGAGATCAGGCGTTTAGATAGTCAGGATAGCGGCCCCTGGGGCGTGGTTAGCCTGAACTTGGCAGGCCATGCGCCCAATGGCTACCCCTCACAGTCGTGCGTCGAAGAACAGGGGGAATTCGATGGACAGGATATTCTTTACTCGGTGGAGTGCGCTACTTGGCTTGCACGAGACCTAGTTGAACGCTTGGACTCGGAGGGCCTTCTCGATAACACCTTAGTGGTCATACTCAGCGATCATCTGACGATGCGGGTTTCAGTGTGGGATCAACTGACCGCATTAGATCGTGATAACACGCTGATTATGCTGGGTAACGGTATTGAGCCCCAGCGTATTCGCCGCGACGCGACCATGCTGGATGTTTTCCCCACGCTGTTAGATGCGCTGGGCTTTCGTTTGGAACGCGACCGAGCTGGATTAGGTACTTCACTTTTCAGCAATAACCGAACGCTAGTAGAGGCGCATGGCATCGAGGTGCTTAATGAGCGCTTGCAGGAAGAAACGGCGCTTCAGCACCGCCTTTGGGAGGGCATCTCCCCTCAGCGGCGCGAGCCCGATGAGTCTTCAGCCCCCTCTCCAGAACAAACCGTTGAGACGCCTGCGGACAAAGCAGACGAAGTTGAGCTCATCCATTAACGTTCACGCTCTCCCACTGATGAGTCGCGTGAATCTGCTGATGGACTTGCTCAACGCTGAGCTGATTAAGACAGTTGGTGTGCCCCAACGGGCAGGTACGCTGAAAGCAGGGAGAGCAGGAGAGCTCTAAGTAGTGGATGACGGCGTTGTCGGTCAAAGGCGGCGTGTAAGCGGGCGATGAAGAGCCGTATAGCGCATGGACACGAACACCTACCGCTGCTGCCACATGCATTAATCCCGAGTCATTGGTGACTACCTGCCGACAATCTGCCAGCAGATCAACCGCATCGGCCAACTGCGTTTTGCCACATAGATTATGGGCATGGGCAAGTCCCTGAGTAATCTCCTCTCCCGCCGGATGATCCTTTGCCCCACCGAGTACGCGTACTTCAAACCCTTCTTCCACCAGCCGTTTGGCTAAGCTGTGAAAGTAGCTTACCGGCCACTGCTTGGCGGGGCCGTACTCAGCACCCGGCATCATACCAATCGCCGCGCGCGAAGAAAGCGCGTGAGTTAGCCGCAAATTGACCAAATTATTATGGTCAATTTGCAGGCGTGGCTTGGGCAGCGCAAAGGCACCGCTAGCCGCTTCTTCCAGGGGCAGGCCTAGCGATACAAAGCGCTTTACCGTTTGATCCAGCACCTGTTTATCGAGTTTGCGGCGCTCCTTGAGAAGCCCATAGCGGTGTTCGCCCAAAAAACCTATGCGTTCAGGTATACGCGCCATAAAGGGCACCAACGCTGCCTTCCAAGAGCGTGGCAATACAATGGCACGATCAAAACGGCCACGCAGGCGGTTAGCGAGTTCACGGCGACTGGCCAAGCCAAATTGACCGTGGCCCACTGCCAGCGGCAGCACTTCGTCCACTTCGGGCATGCGCTCTAAAATAGGCTGAGACCACGCGGGTGCAACCACGCCTATTGTCGCCTCTGGCTGACGGGCTTTTAAGGTCATAAACAGGCTCTGTGCCATGACCATATCACCCACCCAGGAAGGGCCAATCACCAGCAGACGCTGAGCTGAGTTAGCCATTTAGCCACTCCAGGTAGGCTTTCACCCCTTGAGCAACGGTTTTAAACTCAACATCACAACCGCTCTCACGTAGCTGACCAATGTCAGCTCGGGTATAGCTCTGATAGCGTCCTTTGAGTTCTTCGGGGAAGGTAATGTAGTCGATCTCACCTTTACCGTAAAAGTCGATAACCGCCTCGCCAATGGCTTTAAAAGGCTCAGCCCGACCAGTGCCAAGATTGAAGATTCCTGACTTATCAGGATGATCCAAAAACCAAAGATTCACATCGACCACATCGCCCACATAAACAAAGTCGCGGCTCTGCATGCCGGCATCAAAACCATCATAGGCACCAAACAGCTTGAGCGTTTCGCCGTTACGAATTTGCAGATGATTGTGATAGGCCACGCTGGCCATTTTGCCCTTATGCTGTTCACGGGGGCCGTAGACATTAAAGTAACGAAACCCCACCACCTGGGTGGTTAACTCGCTCCAGCGCGAGCGCACGTGCTGATCAAACAGCAGCTTTGAGTAGCCGTATACGTTAAGTGGTTTTTCACACTCGGGCACCTCTTTAAACACCTCGCTGCCGCCATAGGTAGCGGCTGACGAGGCGTATAAGAAGGGAATGCCCTGCTGCTCGCAGTAATTAAGTAGCACTTTGGAGTACTCGAAGTTATTTTCCATCATGTAGTGGCCATCCCACTCGGTAGTATCCGAGCAGGCGCCTTCGTGAAAAATCGCTTCAATCCTGGGTAAATCGACGCTTTCACCCTTCAGAGCCGCTTTTACCCTGGCGAGGAAATCATCTTTATCGAGATAATCCGCCAGCGTGCAGTCGGCTAAATTGACAAATTTGGTACCATCGCGTAGATCGTCAACGACCATCACATCGTTTCGACCACGGGCGTTCAATGCTTTAACTATGTTGGCCCCGATAAAACCGGCACCGCCTGTTACCACAATCATACTGTTCTCCTTACCTAAAGCGGCTTGTTGGCATACGTGCCTATAACCCATCTGCCTAGGATTGTATACTTGACGCCTTATGAATTCATGGCCAACGGTGCTTTCCGCGATGAGTGTCTCGACAAACCAATCGACACCTGATGTGTCGACCTTTCAAGGCTTGATCCTTGCTCTGCAGCAGTACTGGGCAGAACAGGGTTGCGTCATCCTTCAGCCGCTCGATATGGAAGTCGGTGCGGGCACTTTCCACCCCGCTACTTTCCTGCGGGCGATTGGCCCCGAAACCTGGAATGCTGCCTATGTACAGCCTTCCCGCCGTCCTACTGACGGCCGCTATGGCGAGAACCCTAATCGCCTTCAGCACTACTATCAATTTCAGGTAGTGATGAAACCATCGCCAAGCAATCTGCAGGATCTCTATCTGGGCTCGCTTAAGCGGCTTGGCCTTGATCCGCTGATTCACGATGTACGCTTTGTCGAAGATAACTGGGAATCCCCTACCCTGGGCGCCTGGGGCCTGGGCTGGGAAATCTGGTTAAACGGCATGGAAGTCACCCAGTTTACCTACTTCCAGCAAGCCGGGGGCATAGAATGCTACCCGGTCACCGGCGAACTGACCTATGGGCTTGAGCGTATCGCCATGTACCTGCAGGACGTCGATAGCGTTTACGACCTCGTCTGGGCCATTGCTCCCGATGGCAGCAAAGTGACCTACGGCGATGTCTACCTGCAAAACGAGCGCGAACAGTCCGCCTACAATTTTGAGCACGCTGATGTCGACCAGCTGTTTGCTAACTTTGATCACCAGGAAAAAGAGTGCGGCAAACTGCTCGCTGCCAGCCTGCCGCTACCAGCTTACGAACAAGTACTGAAAGCATCGCACACCTTCAACTTGTTAGACGCCCGTCACGCTATTTCGGTCACCGAGCGTCAGCGTTTTATTTTACGCGTTCGCACCATGGCGCGAGACGTCGCCACTGCATACTTTGAGTCGCGTAAGGCCGAAGGTTTCCCCATGGCGCCAGAAACACTTCGCCGGGAACTGTTACAAGAGCTACTCGCCGATCAGGGAGACGACTAATGGCTGTTAATACGCTTTTACTGGAACTGGGTGCTGAAGAGTTACCGCCCACGGCCCTGGACGCGCTTTCCGATGCGTTTGCCGCAGGTATCGCAAAAGGGCTGCAAGAAGCCGACGTGCCCTTTGCCAGCGTTAGCGCTTTTGCGACCCCACGGCGTTTAGCGGTACAAGTGCGAGAACTGGCCGATAAACAGCCCGATCGTGATGTAGAGCGCCGGGGCCCGGCGTTAGCGGCTGCCTTTAAAGATGGCGTAGCCACTAAAGCGGCGGAGGGTTTTGCCCGCTCTTGCGGAGTGAGCGTAGATGAGCTGATTCATTTAGAAACCGATAAAGGCACTTGGCTAGGTTTTCGTGATCAGCAGCAGGGTGAAACTATTCAAGCACTGCTGCCCGAGATTATCCGCAAAACCATCGCTACCCTCCCCGTACCCAAAAACATGCGCTGGGGCGCTTCCCGGGTTGAGTTTTCACGCCCGGTGCACTGGCTGGTGGCACTTTACGGTAGCGATGTCGTAGCCGCTGAGGCGCTTGGCCTAGAGGCGAGCTGCACAACCTACGGCCACCGTTTCCACGCGCCTGACGCTATCCAGCTGGCCCACGCCGATGAGTATGTGGCTGCCCTGGAAAATGCCTATGTGTTGGTGGATCGGGAGCAACGGCGTGAGCGTATCCGCGAACAGGTGTTAGCAGAGGCTGAAGTGCAGGAAGCCAATGCGGTTATCGACGAAGACCTTCTGGTAGAAGTGAGCGGCTTGGTTGAATGGCCGGTAGCACTGACCGGTAGCTTCGATGAGCGCTTTCTGGAAGTGCCCGCCGAGTGCTTGATCTCCTCAATGAAGGCTAACCAGAAATACTTTCACCTGCTGGATGACGCTGGCAAGCTGAAACCGCTGTTTATCACCATTGCCAATATCGACAGCGCTGACCCCGACCAAGTCATTGCCGGTAACGAAAAAGTCATTCGCCCACGCTTGGCCGATGCAGCGTTTTTCTACGACACCGACCGCAAACGCACCCTTGCTTCACGTATCCCTCAATTGGAAAGCGTGGTCTTCCAGCAGCAGCTAGGCACCCTGGCAGATAAAGCCCGCCGCAGCACGGTTATTGCGACCTTTATTGCTGAACAGATCGACGGCGATGTGGCTCACGCCAAGCGCGCCGTAGCACTAGCAAAATGTGACCTCGTAACCGAGATGGTGCTCGAATTTCCTGAGTTACAGGGCATCATGGGCCGCTACTACGCGGATCAGGATGGCGAGCCAGCAGAGGTTTCCCAAGCGCTTGAAGAGCAGTACCTGCCGCGCTTTGCTACCGATGCTATTCCCCAAAGCGCCACTGGCAAGGCATTGGCCCTGTCTGATCGCCTGGATACTCTGGTGGGTATTTTCGGGATCGGCCAGCGCCCTACCGGCGCAAAAGATCCCTTCGCTCTCCGTCGAGCCTCAATCGGTGTGCTTAACATCCTGGTTAAGGGCCAATTGAATCTTGATCTGCGTGAGCTGCTCACGGTTGCCGCAGAACAGCACCAGGGTCTCCCTAAAGCCGATGGGCTAGTTGAGGATGTGTTGACCTATATGCTTGATCGCTTCCGCGCCTGGGGCCAGGAAGAGGGCATCAGCGCTGAAATGTACCTTGCCGTGCGTGCACGCCCGGTGACTAACCCGCTCGACTTCGCTCGTCGCCTGCGCGCGGTTAAGGCCTTTGCCCAGCGTGATGAAGCCGCAGCGTTAGCGGCAGCTAATAAGCGGGTCTCAAACATTTTGAGCAAACAAGCCCATGATGGCAGCACCCAGGTCGATCAACACTTGCTCCAGGAAGATGCCGAGCGAGCGCTGTACGATGCTGTGACGGGTAGTCAGGCGCAGGTTGCACCGCTATTTATTGCGGGTGACTATCAGCAAGCGCTCGACGCACTTGCCACATTACGCGATCCAGTGGATGCCTTCTTTGACCAAGTAATGGTGATGGCGGACGACCCGGCTATTCAGCGTAACCGGTTAGCGTTACTAGCTAGCCTTCAAGCGCTGTTTTTGGAAGTGGCCGATATTTCACTGCTTCCTCAGTAGCCATACCGTTTTTACCCCATTCAAGCCCAACAGCCTTAGCTGCTGGGCTTTTTTACGATCCACGGAAAGATGTGTTTCACGTGAAACATTCATCTCTGGTCAGCTAATATAGTCTGACAGTATTTCAGGATATAGGGTTGCTATGCTAAGAGCTGCGAAGCTGGTTATTTTGGATCGTGATGGCGTCATCAACCATGATTCCGATAACTACATTAAATCCCTTGATGAGTGGGTGCCCTACCCCACTTCAATCACCGCCATCGCCAACCTTACTCGTGCGGGGTACAGCGTAGCTGTAGCGACTAATCAGTCGGGTATTGCCCGCGGTTATTACAGTGAAGCAACGCTCCATGCCATGCATGATCACTTAAAAGCACTGGTCGAGGCTGAAGGCGGGCGTATCGCCCATATTGCTTTCTGCCCGCACGGTCCAGATGACAAGTGCCAATGCCGCAAACCGCTGCCAGGAATGCTGCTACAGATCCAGCAGGCACTAGGGCTAGAAGATTTAACAGGGAGTTGGATGGTTGGTGATAGCCTGCGGGACCTACAGGCGGGCGAAGCCATAGGTTGCAAAACGGCGCTGGTCAGAACCGGAAAAGGGCTTAAAACTGAACAAAAAGGCACCGGTCTTGAAAAGGCTGAGATCTTCGATGATTTAGCGCAATTTGTTGAGTGGTTAATGAATAGATAACCGGCATAAAGTGGAGAGTCTTGATCGCTCTTCTTATATGAGAAGCTTCGGCTGAAAGACAACTCTCCCCCCACAACTCTTCCTAACTATCAAGCATTAAAAAGCGCCGCAAAGGATTCCATAGCGGCGCTTTCGTAGTGACATTAAGTAATGTCGAGGTTAGGCTCGTTAAGGCAATGTTTCACGTGAAACAGCTTAACGTACGCAATCCATCTTACACATCTAGATTCGCCACCAGCGCATTGGTTTCAATAAAGTCACGGCGGGGCTCAACGTCGTCACCCATCAGGGTGTTGAACATCATGTCGGCACCCACGGCGTCTTCGATCGTTACCCGCAGCATACGGCGGCTATCGGGATCCATAGTGGTGTCCCAAAGCTGATCCGGGTTCATTTCACCCAGACCCTTATAGCGCTGTACGGACAGACCCCGCTGGCCTTCCTGCATTAGCCACGCCAGCACTTCCGAGAAGTGCGATACAGGCTTCTGCCGCTCGCCACGGGCAATAAAGGCGCCCTCTTCCAGGAAGCCATCCAGGGTTTCGCCCAGCTCAGCGATACCCCGATAGTCGGCGCTTTCAAAGAAGTCAAGGCCCCACCTGTACTCAGTCGTCACACCGTGAGCAACCAGCGAGACGGTAGGTAGGAAAAGCCCGCGCTCAGAATCTTCATGGAGATGGAAGTGGTAACGGGGTCCGCCTTCATAGGCAACCATGTCATCCATGATCTTCTGGAGTTCATCAATCCAGTTCTGCATGGTCACACGGTCTTTCAGGCTCTCTTCACCTTTCAGTGCCGAAGCATGAACGATTTGCTTAAGTACTTCATTAGGATAAACCCGCGACAAGCGATCAATCCGCTTCATCACGTTGCGGTACTGGTTCACTAACGCTTCAAGCTGTGAGCCGGAAATACCCGGCGCATTAGCGTTAACATGCAGGCCGGCACCGTCCAAGGCCGTGGTGGTTAAATAATCCACCATCGCCTGTTCATCTTTCAGGTAAAGCTCTTGCTTGCCGCGCTTAATTTTATAAAGGGGTGGTTGAGCGATGAAGATATGACCACGCTCAATCAGCTCCGGCATCTGACGGAAGAAGAACGTCAACAAAAGCGTGCGAATGTGCGAACCATCGACATCGGCATCGGTCATGATAATGACCGAGTGGTAGCGCAGCTTATCGGGGTTAAACTCTTCCCGGCCGATACCGCAACCAAGCGCGGTGATCAGCGTGCCCACTTCTGCAGAGGAGAGCATTTTATCGAAACGCGCTTTTTCAACGTTCAGGATTTTACCCTTCAGCGGCAGAATAGCCTGGGTTCGACGGTCACGCCCCTGCTTGGCACTGCCACCTGCGGAGTCACCCTCCACCAGGTATAACTCTGACTGGCTTGGGTCTTTCTCTTGGCAATCCGCTAACTTACCTGGCAAACCAGCAATATCCAACGCGCCTTTGCGACGGGTCATATCCCGCGCTTTACGGGCGGCCTCACGAGCACGCGCTGCATCCAGCATCTTATTAACGATCGCCTTGGCTTCGTTAGGCTTTTCAACAAGATACTCGGAAAACAGGCGGCTCATCTCCTGCTCAACCGCGGTCTTCACTTCGCTGGAGACCAGCTTATCTTTGGTTTGAGACGAAAACTTGGGATCCGGCACTTTGACCGAAATAATCGCGGTCAGGCCTTCACGGGCATCGTCACCGGTGGTATTGACCTTGGCCTTTTTGAGCAGGTTTTCAGCTTCAATATAGTTATTGAGCGTGCGGGTAAGACCGGCACGAAAACCAGCCAAGTGCGCGCCACCATCTCGCTGCGGAATATTATTGGTGTAGCAGAAAATATTTTCGGTGAAGGCTTCGCTCCACTGCATCGCCACCTCTACTTCAACGCCATCTTCACGCACAGCGTTAAAGTGGAATACCGGATTAATCACACTCTTATTGGTATTCAGGTGATCAACAAAGGCGCGCAAACCACCTTCGTAGTGGAACAGTTCTTCCTTACCGCTGCGCTCATCCAGCAGCCGAATGGCCACGCCGGAATTCAAAAAGGAGAGCTCCCGAAGCCGCTTGGCTAAAATATCAAAATGGAATTCGATATTACCAAACGTTTCTGGAGAAGGACGGAAATGAACGCGGGTACCGCTTTTTTCAGTTTTGCCCACGACACCTAACGGCGCCTGAGGCACGCCGTGGTGGTACATCTGCTCAAACACTTCACCTTGGCGCCAAATCGTTAAGCGCAGTTCCGCGGAAAGCGCATTGACAACAGAAACACCAACACCGTGCAAACCACCGGAAACCTTGTAGGAGTTATCGTCGAATTTACCGCCTGCGTGCAGAACCGTCATGATAACTTCAGCAGCGGAAACCCCCTCCCCTTCATGAAGCTCGGTGGGAACGCCACGGCCGTTATCGCTAACGGTGATCGACTCATCCGGGTGAATGACAACGCGAATTTCGCTGCAATGCCCCGCCAATGCCTCGTCGATGGAGTTATCCACCAATTCGAAGACCATGTGGTGCAGCCCAGTACCGTCGTCGGTGTCACCAATATACATTCCTGGTCGCTTACGTACCGCGTCCAGTCCCTTGAGCACCTTAATGCTTGATGAATCGTAAGCCTGCTCGCTCATTGACCACTCCGTCGTGAAGTCTGTCTCATCCCGTATTGTCACCCCTTCTACGCTAATTTGACCGGCTAAACCTAACACCGTTCTAACTAATCAGCGCTAGCCGGTTGGCTCTAAATGGCTGAGACCCTGCTCGGTATGTTTCACGTGAAACATCTTAACTTCGGTCTCAGGCCGCCATGTATTTCTCAACGCGGAAGGTTCGACACTGGTAATAAATGCTTGGCACTGCATATCTTCGAGTAATCCACAAAACTGATGACGATTATGTTCGTCTAGTTCCGCTGGCAAATCATCGATAAGGTAAATACAGTGCCGCTGTGCTGTTCTTTCCAGAAACCGGCCTTGGGCAAGTTTTAAAGCGCTCACCACTAATTTTTGCTGGCCTCTGGAAAGTACTTCTACCGCAGGCTGCTTGTTTATCCTAATACGTAAGTCAGCACGCTGAGGCCCTTGTTGAGTAAACCCCATCTGCTGATCGGTTAGCCGACTATCGTGTAACACCGACGCAAGCGATCGCTCTTTATCCCAACCTCTGGCGTAATGGAGCGACAAATCCGGCAAAGGTAGCAACACTTTAAGCGTCTCTTCAAAGACAGGCAGAAAGTCACTAAACCAAGCGCGGCGCAAGGTATCCATCTGTTCACCCCAAATGGCTAGCTCTTGCTCCCACACCGCCATTTCCTGAGGCTGTATTCTACCACGCCTGAGCAGTGCATTCCGATGTTTCAACGCACGTCGGGTGCGCTTCCAAATTGCTAAAAAGTCATGTTTCACGTGAAACACTCCCCAGTCGAGAAACTCACGTCGACCGGCTGGAGAACCTTCAAGCAATCGAAAGGCATCTGGGTTAATTAACTGAAGAGGCATCGCCTCTACTAACTCTGCCAACCGAGCGTTTTTATCACCCTTTAAACGCAGCTCAAGCTCTCTCTGAGCACGTAAACGGCGCACGCCCAGGGTAACCTCAGGCTCACCGCTTAAACGCCCGTAAAGCGTCATATACGGCTCATCTTTTTGGATTGCGTTCTTTAATTGACGCGTTCTGAAAGAGCGCCCCATCCCCAGAATATGTACGCCTTCCAGCAGACTGGTTTTTCCACTGCCATTAGCCCCGCTAATAACATTGATACGCGAAGAGGGGCTCATCTCAACCGACTGGAGATTACGCAACGCATGGAACTTAAGCAGTGTCAGGCTCATCCTATAGTCACCACTTACAATATCCTCGGAAAAAAGGAGCATTCAAACGTGTTAGCGGCGCTCTGTTACCAGAAGCGCCGCTAACGTGGCTTACAAATATAATGCTAAACGTCAAAAAAATTACAGGCGCATCGGCATAACAACATAGAGTGCATCACCGCCACCGGGCTCTTCAAGCAACGCACTACTATTCGGGTCAGCCAAGGTAATCTGCACGCGATCTTCATTAAGCACTGTCAGCACATCAACCAAGTAGCCAACATTAAAACCAACCTCCATCGCCCCACCATTATACTCGACGGCGATATTCTCCTCGGCTTCTTCCTGCTCCGGGTTGTTGGCCATCACTTTGAGGTTATTCTCCTCAAGATAAAGGCGTACACCACGGTACTTCTCATTAGAAAGGATAGCTGTACGTGAAAGCACTTGGCGAAGTGCTGCGCGTTCGGCAATCAATACTTTGTCGCCATTGCGCGGCACTACACGCTCATAGTCAGGGAATTTACCGTCGATTAGCTTTGAGGTGAAGGTAAAATCACCTGTATGGGCACGCACATGGCTAGAACCGAGCGTTAGGCTGACAGGCTCATCGCTATCGTCCAACAAGCGCGACAGTTCTAAAATACCCTTACGCGGCACAATCAGCTTTTGAGACTGGCTGACGGTGACTTCGATTGGACGTGAACACATCGCCAATCGATGACCATCCGTTGCTACGGTGCGTAACAGGTTGCTTTGAATTTCCAGCAGCATACCGTTGAGGTAATAACGCACATCCTGCTGCGCCATGGCAAACGAGGTGGCTTCAATCAAATGCTTTAGCGTACCGCGGGGTACGCTAATCTCCTGGCTGCCATCTGCATCTTCGATATTGGGAAATTCAGCAACGGGAAGTGTCGATAGGGTAAAACGCGAACGACCACTGCGAAGTACTGCACGCCCCTCTTCAACGGCAAGTTGAATATCAGACTGATCGGGCAGCGATTTACAAATATCCATCAGCTTACGCGCAGGGACTGTCGCGGATCCCGCCTCATCGACTTGGCTGGCCACAGTGCGGCCAACGAGCTCAACTTCTAAATCAGTGCCGGTAAGTGACACCTGGTCACCCTCTACCTGAATCAGCACATTAGAAAGTACAGGTAACGTTTGGCGGCGCTCAACTACACCAGCGACCAGAGTCAGCGGACGTAACAGCGCCTCTCGGGAAATCGAAAATTTCATCAATACTCCGGTTCTATATCCTGAAAGACCTGCGCGTGACAGGCCCGTGTTCCATGGGATGATTAACTGGTCAACAGGCGCAGTAAATTCTTGTAGTCCTCACGAATATCCGCGCTCTCTTCCTGCAATGATTTCACTTTTCGACAAGCGTGCAAGACCGTTGTATGGTCACGTCCGCCAAAGGCATCGCCAATCTCCGGCAAGCTGTGATTGGTTAGCTCCTTAGCAAGCGCCATCGCCACCTGACGAGGCCGGGCAACTGAGCGCGAGCGGCGCTTGGAAAGCAGATCCGCCACCTTGATCTTGTAATATTCGGCCACCGTGCGCTGAATATTATCAACCCCTACCTGCTTATCCTGAAGCGCTAACAGATCTTTCAGTGATTCACGAATAAAGTCTTGGGTAATGGTTTTACCCATGAAGTGCGAATCAGCAATGACTTTTTTCAATGCGCCTTCCAATTCGCGCACGTTGGAGCGAATTTTCTGAGCAATAAAGAACGCCGCGTCGTGAGGCAAATCGACCTTAGCTTGGTCAGCCTTTTTCATCAAGATAGCCACGCGGGTTTCAAGCTCCGGCGGTTCAATCGCTACCGTGAGCCCCCAACCAAAGCGTGATTTAAGACGCTCCTCTACCCCACTGATCTCTTTAGGATAACGATCAGAGGTCAGGATCATTTGCTGACCACCTTCTAATAACGCATTGAAGGTATGAAAAAACTCTTCTTGAGAGCGCTCTTTTCCAGCAAAAAACTGAATGTCATCAATAAGTAACGCATCAACACTGCGATAAAAACGCTTAAAATCATTAATCGCATTAAGCTGGAGCGCTTTGACCATATCGGCGACAAACCGCTCTGAGTGCAGGTATACCACCCGGGCGTTTTCACGCCGGGTTGCCAAAGCGTTCCCCACTGCATGCATTAAGTGGGTTTTACCCAAGCCTACGCCGCCGTATAAAAACAAGGGGTTATAAGCGCCACCAGGGTTTTCAGATACCTGACGGGAGGCAGCACGAGCCAACTGGTTAGACTTACCTTCCACGAACGTATCGAAAGTAAAATTCGGATTGAGCCCGCTGCCATGTTTCAGACTGCCTTCTACCTGTACCTGACGTTCATTATTACGCCGACTCGGCGCTTCATCGCGCAGCCTATCGATTTCACGCTCATCGGCAATATCGCCGCGTGGCGGCGTATGTACCGCTGGCGATGCTGGCCGCGACGGCGAAGCCGATACAGGATTACCTAAATCACGATGCTGAGGGGCCTGGGCTGCCAAACGGCGACTACCCACCGTCAGGCTGACCTTTGGCGGCTTGGCCGGTGCGAGTTCACGCATCAGCTCACTAATCCGCTTGGCATACTTATCGCTCACCCAATCGCGCACAAAGCGATTCGGCGCCAATAAGCGCAGCTCGTTGGACTCTCCTTCTTCTGCCTGCAGCGGGCGTATCCAGGTATTGAACTGCTGTGAATTCAGCTCATCCTGCAGGTTGTCCAGGCACTGTTGCCAAAGCGTCAGTGACACTCATCTCACCATCGGTTGAAAACGGCCGACCATTGTAGCGCCCAAAGCCGCGGTTATCCACACGGGTTTCACCCTCAATATTGGCCTGTGGACAACTTGCAATGAGCCTATGGGAAAACCTTGTGGAGGGATGGGGATAATCGTAAAAAGTACACCTTACACAACGCTTAATCACATCTAACCAACACCTTGTTGACCGCTTATACGGGACTTACACACAGATTTTTTATTGCTATATCCTATTGAAAGATAATTAATTTAATCACTTATCCACAAATAGTATCCCCACTATTAATAACAACAGGTTTAGAACTACCTATTAGTAATAATAGTGACTTCATTGATGGCTAACCTGACTGTATCGAACAAGCTGCCGGTGGTGTGATAAGGCTTTTTATGCAAGGAAAAATTGCACCCAGCAGAGGAAGTCTCTACAATTTCCGGTCTTGAATTGAATCTCCCCGGCTAGTTCCTCACTGGACCGGGCTTTTTGGAATTCACTTTCCGTCCTAAACCACGTGGGAATAACGAGTTATGAAACGCACTTTTCAACCTAGCGTTCTCAAGCGCAAGCGCGCGCATGGCTTCCGTGCTCGTATGGCAACCAAAAACGGTCGCGCCGTCCTCGCACGTCGCCGTGCCAAGGGCCGCAAGCGTCTGAGCGCCTGATCTCGGATTGCGTGTGCCGCAGCAAGGCTTTCCCCGGCAGTTACGGTTACTAAATGCTGGGGATTTTAGTCACGTGTTTGAGCAAGCCGACCTGAAAGTGCATGGCAAAGGTATGATGGCGTTAGTTCGCTTGAGTACTCGGGGACATCCTCGCCTTGGACTGGTGGTCAGCAAAAAAAATGTTAAACGCGCCGTAGATCGCAACCGTTTCAAGCGTCTGGTTCGAGAATCCGTTCGCCTTCGTCAACATCACTTGCCCTCTGTGGATATAGTAGTGCTTGCTCGACGCGGCGTTCAGGATATCGATAACGACACATTGCATCGCCAGTTACACGGCATGTGGAAGCGACTTCAGCGTGACGCACAGGCGGTGATCGCAGCACCAACGCCTAAGCGTGACACGTGACCTTTGGTGCACCTCTCGCCGCTCGACCTCGGCCTGCCAACTGGCAGGCTTTCGTGTGTCAAGAGTCGAGTAAATGACACTGCGCCATTAGCATGTTCACCACCCAGCGGGCAGAACCCTCATGGACGTAAAACGACTTTTATTACTGATTCCACTAGCCGTACTCGCCTACTTGCTAGTCGTCCAGTGGAATCAGGATTATGGGCAACCGAATTACGATTCAGTGCCTGATATAACTCAACGCAGCGATTCAGCGTCTCCCAGCAATGGGGATGAGCAAGAGGGCGGCTTAGCGGTTCCGAGCACGCCTTCATCGCAAAACGCCGTTGGCGAAGGTATTCCTGATACCGAAAGCGAGACATCAAGCCGCGACTTTATTGCGGTTACTACCGATGTCCTCGACGTACGCATTGATCCACACGGGGGCGATATTGTTTATGCCGCGTTACCCCAGCACAAACTATCCCTCGATTCAGACCGCAACTATGTGCTGTTATCCGATAACAACAGCCGTAGCTACGTGGCTCGATCAGGTCTACAGCTTGATGGTCAAGCCAGTCGTATCACTTTCACACCGCAAAACTCAGAGTATCGTTTAGGCGATAACGATGACGAGCTAACGATTGACCTAACCGCCGATGTTAACGGCGTTGAAGTGATTAAGCGTCTCACCTTTGAGCGCGGTAGCTATGCGGTCAACGTCAATTACTACCTAGCCAATAACACTGACGCACCGGTTAGTGCGCGGTTTATTGGTCAGTTGGTACGCGACAATAGTCCTGACCCGTCAAGCGGTGTCTCGATGGGGATGAAATCCTATTTGGGCGCCGCTTACTCAACGCCAGATGCGCGCTATGAGAAGATCGACTTTGAGGATATTCAAGGCAGCAACTTTGAAAATCGTGAAGCGCAAGGCGGCTGGATAGCCATCATTCAGCACTACTTTGTGTCGGCATGGGCGCCCCAGCAGGATCAGCAGAACCTTTACTACGTCTCCACAGACTCCAGCGACCGTAACGTAGTTGCCTTTGCAAGCCCCACCAGCACCGTTGCCGCTGATAGTGAAGCGACGCTGGGCGCCACCCTCTACATGGGCCCAAAAGTGCAGGATTACTTGGAGCAAGTCGCGCCTAACCTACAATTAACCGTGGATTATGGCTGGCTGTGGTTTATTGCTAACCCTCTGTTTTGGCTGTTGGATCACATCCATGACATCGTCGGTAACTGGGGTTGGTCGATTGTTCTACTGACCGTACTGGTCAAGACGGTGCTATTCCCGCTTTCCGCCAAAGCTTACAAATCCATGGGTCGGATGCGTAAACTCGGCCCGGAAATGCAGCGGCTGAAAGAGATGTATGGCGACGATCGGCAAAAAATGTCCCAAGAGATGATGAAGTTCTACCAGAAGGAGAAGATTAATCCGCTGGGGGGCTGTCTACCTATTGTGATTCAAATGCCCGTCTTCATCGCGCTCTACTGGATGCTGCTGGAATCGGTTGAGCTTCGCCACGCACCGTTTATTTTCTGGATTCAGGATCTATCGGTGAAGGACCCGTACTTCATTCTGCCGATTCTGATGGGCATTTCGATGTTCGTTCAGCAGATGCTAAACCCGACACCGCCAGATCCTATGCAGGCGAAGATCATGAAGATGCTGCCCATCATCTTTACGTTCTTCTTCCTGTGGTTCCCAGCGGGTCTGGTTATCTACTGGGTGGTTAACAACATTATTTCGGTGGCGCAGCAGTACTACATTACGCGCAAAATCGAAAACGACCCAAGCATCGGCAAAGGCATGAAAACCAAATAAGTCCGCCGTTTGAGCAATACCTTCAGACCCCCGCCTCGAGCGGGGGTCTGGCGTTTTAAGACCGAAAAATTCACACTAGGCTGATCCATTTCGCACCTGCCAATTTAAAAAGAGATTCACCATGGCCGAACGCCTTTATACCCCTGACACCATTGCGGCGCTGGCAACCCCTCCTGGGCGCGGCGGGGTAGGCATTATCCGCGTTTCAGGCCCTGCCTGCCGCGAGATCGCTGAAGCCATAGTTGGGCATTGCCCTACCCCGCGATTCGCTCACTACGGCCCCTTCCAGGGTGCTGAAGGCAGCATTGATGAAGGTATCGCGCTGTTCTTTAATGGCCCGCACTCGTTTACCGGTGAAGACGTACTGGAACTCCAGGGGCACGGCGGCCCGATCATCATGGATATGCTCTTAGAGCGCTGTGTGGCCCTGGGAGCCCGCCTAGCACGGCCGGGGGAGTTTTCCGAGCGGGCGTTTTTAAACGATAAGCTCGATCTGACCCAGGCGGAAGCCATCGCAGACCTCATTGATGCCACCTCACGCTCAGCAGCAGAAAACGCCGTACGCTCATTACAGGGCGAATTCTCGAAGCGCGTCTCTGCACTGGTGGAGCGGCTGATCGAACTACGCGTCTACGTAGAAGCGGCAATCGACTTCCCCGAAGAGGAGATCGACTTTCTAGCCGACGGCCATGTGGCTCAGCATTTAAGCAGCGTCCAGCAAGCGCTGAGTGACGTACGCCAGGCCGCAGGCCAAGGTGCGCTGCTGCGCGAAGGAATGAGCGTGGTCATCGCAGGAAGACCTAATGCAGGTAAGTCGAGCCTGCTTAATGCGCTGACCGAACAAGATACCGCCATTGTCACGGATATCGCTGGCACGACCAGGGATGTACTCCGCGAACATATCCATATCGACGGTATGCCGCTGCATATTATCGATACTGCTGGGCTGCGCGATACGCCCGATGCAGTTGAGAAAATAGGTGTCGCCCGGGCATGGGCCGAGATAGAGAAAGCCGATCGGGTACTGCTACTGGTAGATGCCAGCACCACTGCCTCCACCGACCCGATGGCCATCTGGCCAGAGTTCGTTGCTCGCTTGCCTGACCAGGCACGTTTAACCCTGGTGCGGAATAAAATCGATACCAGTGCCGAACCGGCGGGCATTGATTTATCCACAACTCCGCCAACGCTACGCTTATCCGCCAAAACCGGGATGGGTGTGGATAACTTAAAAACTCACCTGAAAGACGTGATGGGCTTTGCCGCCACCACTGAGGGCCGCTTCTCAGCCCGCCGACGGCATCTGGACGCCCTAGATCGCGCCATGGCAGCCCTTGATACCGGTCGTGCCCAGCTTGATGGCTATGGCGCAGGAGAACTGCTGGCGGAAGATTTGCGCGACGCTCAACAGGCCTTAGGCGAGATCACCGGCGAATTCAGTGCCGATGATTTATTGGGTGAGATCTTTGGCAGTTTTTGTATCGGGAAGTAATAGAATGCCCCGATAAACCACTACTCCCCCACCCACCAATCCGCCTGGTAGCGGCTATCGGCGCCAAGCAGTGGGCAAATCTCCGCCATCGCAGTTGCCAAACGTTGATCCAACCCCCAGGGCGGATTAACCACCAGCATACCGCTACCGAACATGCCGTGAGCCTGCTCTCCAGGTTCGCGCAGCAGCAGTTCGCTACGCCATATTTTGCTTACGCCGCTCTCTCTTAAGGCGGACAATAGCGTGTGATGGTGACCAGAAGGCAGCAACGGATACCAAATCAATACCACCCCGTGTCGCGCTTTCTCCAGCGTATAAACCACTGTTTCGGCAACTTCTTGATACTCCACTTTCCGCTCGTAGCTGGGGTCGATCAGCACACATAGCCGCGGCGATGTGACGGGCAGCATCCCCATTAGCCCCATCAGCCCATCACCAAACACGCGCTGCGCTTGCGGCGATAACCCTTGACCGCTTAGCTGCTCATGCTCACCGGGATGCAGTTCAAACAGCCGCAGATGATCCTGCTTACGCAATGAATGGCTCAACCACCAGGGAGATCCCGGGTAATGGGTCAGTGTCTCTGGCGTAGGTTGAGCGCTTGTTAGCGCGGCTTGCCACATGCTTAGCAGCTCATCGCTAAACCCAGCGCAGGCTTGCCAAAGCGGCCATATACCTTCGCGATACTCTTGCAAGCGCTGTGTCTCTTGAGCATCCAGAGGATAGAGCCCTCGCCCCGCATGAGTATCAATATATGTAATAGCGGTTTTTTTACGTAATAGATAATCAATTACCGCGTAAAGCGTTAGATGTTTATGTACATCCGCAAAATTACCGGCATGGTAAGCATGTTGATAAGACAGCATGGAGACTCATCGGCAAGTGAATGAAAAAAAGCCCGCTATGAGAGCATAGCGGGCTTGAGTGTGCATTAGCTAGGTTAAGACAATCATGTATTAACGCTGGCCATCGCCGGTCGGTGTTAGGGTAATTTCTACCCGCCGATTCTGAGCGCGGCCCTGCTCATTGTCATTACTGGCAACTGGCTGGTTAGCGCCATATCCAGTGGTATTAAGCCGCATAGATGAAACTCCGTTTTGGGTTAAGTAACTGCCCACAGCTTGCGCACGACGCTCAGATAAGCGCTGGTTATAGCTCGCATCCCCAGTGCTATCGGTGTGGCCTGCAATATTGACGCGTGTGTCTTGGTACTCGGTAAGCACATTAGCGACTTCGTTAAGAGAGCTACGCGCCTCACTGGTCAGATCGGCTGAGTCAAAACCAAAAGTAACACCGCTCGGCATATTGAGCACGATGTCGTCGCCGCGGCGATCGATCTCAATGCGTGAGCCTTGCAGGTTGTCACGCAGCTGCTGCTCTTGGCGATCCATATAAACACCAATGCCAGCACCCGCTGCAGCACCTACAGCGGCGCCGATCAATGCACGGTCGCGGCGGCTAGTGCTACCATCGCCAGAAAGCGCACCAGCCGCGGCACCAACGGCGGCACCAATACCAGTACCCATCGCGGTGCTAGAGCGCTGCGTTTGGCCACCGTAGGGGTCCGATGTAGCGCAACCGGCCAGAAGGATAGCGGCCGCTAACGGTGTCAGTAGTCGAGAAATACGCATCACTCACTCCTTGTTTGTGTTCGGGACATCTTTTTATTTATTACTGGTCAATCTTCACTAATTAAAGCCAGCAACTCATTCAAGAATAATAGACCTTGAGGGGATGCACGCAGTTTTTCAGGCATTTGCATCAAAAGTCCTTTTTTCTCGGCGGATTGTAAACGCGTAAGTAACATTGCAGGAGCCTGGCCGGTGTTGGTCTTCCATGTATCCAAAACAACCCCGTCGGTGAGTCGTAGCGCATTCATGGCAAACTCCAACGGAAGCTCATCCAATTCTATCGGCTGCTTACCGGCAATAAAGCCACGCAGATCATCCCTGCGCTTTAGATAAGCGTCCGGCTGGCGGGTTTTCCAGCGCCGTTCAATGTGCCACTGCCCATTTGAATCAATACGGCTAAGCTTGCCATGCGCACCAGCGCCAATCCCCAGGTAGTCACCAAACTGCCAATAGTTAAGGTTATGCCTACTCTGATGATCAGCGCGGGCGTAAGCCGAAATTTCATAACGCATGAACCCGGCATCTTCCAGGAGTTGATGACCATTGTCCTGGATATCCCAAAGTGCCTCTTCTTCAGGCAACGCCGGTGGGTGGGAGTGAAAGGCCGTATTCGGCTCAAGGGTCAACTGGTACCAAGAGAGGTGTTCAGGTGCCAATGCCAGCGCTTGAGTAATATCATCCATCGCCAATTGGGGCGTTTGGCCGGGTAAGCCGTGCATCAGGTCAATATTAATGTTGCTAAACCCCGCCTGGCGCGCCTGGGCTACCGCAGTGATGGCTTCGTCACCGCTATGAATCCGCCCCAGGGCATCCAATTGATCGGGCTGAAAACTTTGAATCCCCAGCGAGAGACGGTTAATCCCTGCTTTCCGGTAACCGATGAAACGCGCTTGCTCGGTGGTACCTGGATTCGCTTCCAAGGTAATCTCTATATCATGCGCGAAGGGTAAACGGGCTTTGATCTCTTTCAATAATTGGTCATAAAACGCGGGCGAGAGCAAGCTAGGTGTCCCACCGCCTATAAAGATAGTCTGGATTTCTCGCCCAGCCGATAAGGCAAGGTCTCCATCCAGGTCTTGTAACAACGCATCAAGATAAGCGGCTTCAGGTAAATCCCGTGGCGTAAAACCGTGCGTCCCCGGCTCATGAGAATTGAAATCACAGTACGGGCATTTACGCACACACCACGGCGTGTGGATATAGAGAGAAAGCAGCGGCAGCGTATCAGCCATGCGCCACCTTCAGTAACTCCACCAAGCCTTGCAGCGCACGTCCTCGGTGACTAAGACGATTTTTACTTTCGCTAGGTAGCTCTGCAACGCTCATACCCTGATCAGGTAACCAGAACAGCGGATCATAGCCGAACCCCCCTTCTCCTCTCGGGTGGGCGAGAATCTCGCCTTCCCAACTGCGTTGCACAATGACCGGCACGGGATCTTTCGGGTGGCGCAAATAGACCAGCACGCACCAGTAACGGCCACTACGTTGCCCTTCAGCACAGTCGCTTAGTGCGGTTAACAACGTATGATTATTTTTCTCATCGCTTCTGGGCTCACCACCATACCGAGCTGAATAGATACCGGGTTCACCGTTCAGCGCGTCCACTTCAAGTCCAGAATCATCAGCTAATGCTGGTAATCCACTAATGAAGCTCGCTTCACGCGCTTTCAATAGCGCATTTTCGACGAAGGTAAGCCCTGTCTCTTCCACATCCGTGACACCAAAATCCGCCTGGGGGCGAACATCAAACCCCAAAGGTGAAAGTAACTGATTGAACTCTCTTAATTTTCCTGCATTGCCACTGGCAAGAACAAGGGTATTGACGGCGGCCATGGTACGCACTCCAAAAAGTGGAACCTCAGTTTACGCGCTCGTTGACGGTATCAAAAGCCGTCAAAATGTTACACGACGTACCTAACAAAATATTTAATAAATATTTTACTAATTAAATAAAAACAAATGTTTGGAAAAATATCGCCCTGCCTCGATTGTTTTTATCACATTTTTAATAACAAATCTTTACGAAAAGTATCTTATAGTAAACACTTCATGGGTTACTTGCTCACTCTTTCTTCCCACAAAGGCCATACAATGTCGCAGGAAAAGTCTACCGGAACGGTGTATGTCGTCACCGAAAAAAGCCCTCAAGTCCAGCTTTTCGCTGAGTACTTGAACAAACACACCGGCTGCCAAATTGGTATCCACTCCCCCCACGCAGCACTACCTATTTCCGCACCGGGCAATATGTTAATTCTTATCGATAGCGACCATATCAGCATCGATGCTCTGCCCGAGTGGCAGGATAAGTTGCCCGAAGCGCTCACAAAAATACCCTTAGCCGCCTTCAATATTCACGATATGGATCATGCACTTGAAGCGCTCTCGTGTGCTCAGCTAAAAGGAGTGTTTTATCGTAGTGAAAGTCTTGAGGTCATCTGTAAAGGCATTCACGCGCTACTTAAAGGAGAGCTGTGGATGTCGCGAGATTTAATGGCGCGTTTGATACTGTGCTATCGCAAATACCAAAGTAATGCTTTTCGCCCGGCCTGCGGACTCACTAACCGGGAAATGGAAATTATTTCACTGCTTAGCACTGGCTCTTCCAATCAACAAATTGCCGACAAACTGTTTGTTAGCGAACACACCGTTAAGTCGCATCTTTACAACATTTTTCGCAAAATTAACGTTCACAACCGCATTCAGGCGCTCAACTGGATTCATCAAAACCTGGGGCCGATTCTGCCCAATATTGAAACCGCACAGAGTCTGCAGCGCCACCGGTAATTATTAAGCTTGCGAGTGATGGCCAATGAACGAACCCCACCAAAGCGTTCCTGGCACGCGCTCCGATGATATTGGAAGAAACTCAGTTACCGCTAGGTCTTTGCCGTCAAAGTCATAAGCGGGGATGACAACTGCCTCGCTCGACTTAGACATAAAAATCTAGGCGGATGAGGGTAACAAATATGTATCCAGATTGTGATAGATGAGGATCCAAGGGGCTCCAAAGGATCATAATCTGGACACTTTCATTATGCGCGTCGTATCGTCTTAGAGATTATATAATGGATCAATACTGAGAGTGAATTCCATACTGGACGACGGCGAAAGCTTTTTTATTGCTTTAGCATGATGCAAAATTAACTAATCATCAGCGTCAATGTACCTCCCGCCCCTTGAGTCGACGAACGCGACCGGTTACTGCCTTTCTGAATATCAACTTCCAGACGTTCATCATCACTCAACAGTTTTACCGTGCCTTCCAGCTCTGTGCCAGTAAAAGTGTACTCAGCAGGTACTGTCCCGCTCTCTTCAACGTGCTCGGTGGTTTCGCCTTCATGGGTAATCCGCCAGTGGGCGGAAAACTCCGCGCCTGGCGAACCGCTCATGGTGATATGAATCTGGGTCATGTCTTGCTCCTGAGGCGACTGTGCAGCCAGCGGGAAGCAGGTTAGCAGCCCCGCTGCGCAGATCACGTATCGCCAAGCCGTTGGTCGTGTCATGAGTGTAGCTCTCTAACATAAGAGCCGCTCAAGGTGAGCGGCTCTTGCAGTATAGCGGGCTTTTTGTTACTTGCCGTTACATAACGGCAAAGGCTTTTTCTGCAGCGTCCAGGGTGAACTGAATATCTTCCGGAGTGTGGGCGCTGGACATAAAACCTGCCTCGTAGGCAGAAGGCGCCAAGTAAACGCCATGATCAAGCATCGCGCCAAAAAAGCGCCGGAAGGCATCCGGGTTACAGGCGGTGGCTTGAGCAAAGTTATCCACACGGCTTTGCGAGGTGAAGAAGACACCAAACATGCCGCCCGCCGACTGCGTCATCATCGGCACCCGTGCCGCATTGGCACGTTCCTGAAGGCCCGTGCAAAGCGTATTAACCCGCTGAGTGAGCGCATCGTGAAAGCCTGGTACCTGCAGCTTGGTCAGCAACGCCACACCCGCCGCCATGGCCAGCGGATTACCCGACAATGTGCCCGCTTGATAAACCGGCCCCAGGGGCGAAATATTTTGCATTATCTCGCGCTTGCCGCCGAAGGCGCCCACTGGCATGCCACCGCCGACAATTTTTCCCAGGCAGGTTAGATCAGGCACTATACCGTAGTGAGCTTGAGCACCGCCCAATGCCACTCGAAAACCGGTCATCACTTCGTCAAAAATCAGCACGCTACCGTGCTCGTTACATACCCGGCGCAGGGTTTCCAAAAAACCAGGCTGAGGGGGAATACAGTTCATATTGCCCGCCACCGGCTCAACGATGATGCAGGCAATTTGGTCGCCAATCTCACTAAAACACGCCTCTACCCCTTCAGGGTCGTTAAACGACAGGGTAATGGTGTGTTCAGCCAGCGAGGCGGGTACACCCGGTGAGCTGGGCTCGCCGTGGGTGAGGGCGCCAGACCCCGCTTTTACCAGCAATGAATCGGAGTGGCCGTGGTAGTTGCCTTCAAATTTAACGATCTTATCCCGGCCGGTGGTACCCCGTGCCAGGCGTATAGCCGACATGGTGGCTTCGGTGCCAGAACTGGTCATGCGTACCATATCCATGGAGGGGATCATCTCACAGATCAAATCCGCCATGGTGGTTTCGACAGCGGTAGGGGTACCAAAAGACAGACCGTTATCTAATCGCGCCCGTACGGCTGCCAGTACGTCCTGATCAGCATGCCCAGTGATCATGGGGCCCCAGGAACCGACATAATCCACGTAACGATTGCCTTCCACGTCAAACAGAAAGGCACCCTGGGCGCGCTCCATAAAGACCGGCGGACGGTGTAACCCTTTAAACGCTCGGACAGGTGAGTTCACCCCGCCCGGTATATGGCGACTGGCAAGATCAAACAGTTCAGCTGATGTAGTCATGGCATCCTCTCGGTCAATGGCATACAGAAGATAGGATTAAAAACGGACAGCCCGTGATAAACGATGCGGCAAACACTGCCCACTGGGCGGTTGAAAGCCGTGAGACAAACTTTGCCAAGTAAAGTGCTGCGCCTGCTCACAAGCAGTTGGTAAGCGCTCACCAACTGCAAGACGTGCAGTAAGCGCCGATGCCAGCGTGCAGCCAGAACCATGAAAGCGTTCGGGCAAACGTGGCCACTGCCACTGGCGAGTGGTATCGGGCGAGTGCAGGGTGTGCACTACCTGCTGATCGTTACCGGGCAGCGGCTCATCTGTAGCGGTTACCAGGATTGCTTGGCACCCCTGTGACATCAGTACCACCGCGCGCGCGGTATCATCAAAAGGAGTAATGATATCGGGGGTAAGCTGGGCCAACTCAGCGCGATTGGGGGTTAAGATATCCACAAGCGGTAGCAAGCGATCAATAAACAATTGACGCAAAGCGGGTGTGGATAACTCAGTTCCGCCACCGGCCTTAAAGACCGGATCGGCCACCACGGGAATACCTGGAAAACGGCGAATGATTTGCTCCGCAGCGCGCAGAGTATCTTCGTCAGCGAGTAGACCAATCTTAATCGCCGCGATCTGCATCTCGCTAATTGCCTCGGCCATTTGGCGCATCGCGGTCGGCTCAGCAGGAATCACGCGGGTCACATTATGACAATTCTGTACCGTCAGCGCAGTGGGAATTGTTACCGCCCAACCACCACAGGCCGCAATGGCTTCACTGTCGGCAATTAACCCTGCGCCACCAGTCGGGTCATGCCCGGCGAGTACCAACACCACGGGAGGAAGCGGTTGGCGCATCAAAAGGGCTTCACAACGGCAAGCAGAATAATTGCCACCAGCGCAATCACCGGCGCTTCGTTAAACCAGCGGAAAAACACATGGCCTTTGGTACAGCGATCCTGGGCAAACTGCTTCAAATAGATCAAACAAACGTGATGATAGGCGATCAGCAACACCACTAGCGCCAGTTTGGCGTGCATCCAGCCCTGGCTAAACCATTCAGGCACCAGATAGAGCATCCAGCCGCCGAAAATCAGTACCGCAATCATCGATGGCGTCATGATGCCACGGTAGAGCTTACGTTCCATGGTTTTGAAATAGCTAATAGCCTGTTCATCGCCGTTATCCCGTGCGGTGGCGTGATACACATACAGCCGGGGTAAATAGAACAGCGCGGCGAACCAGGTCACTACGGCCATTAAGTGAATAGCCTTCACCCATAGATACATTGTCGCTCCTTAATGTTATGAATCCTTCTCGCGTGGGTCATTTTCTCGGGGATCAGTGTAGTGATAATAACGCTCAATGGCGCCACGGGTGATAATACCTGAAATGCGCCGCTGCTTTGGGCGATAACCGTGCACAACGTAGAGCGCTCCCAGGGAGCCATCCTGAAGTTTTAGAAACGCTTCAGAAAGCGTCGCCTGTAAACCAATCGGCGCCAGCTCCAAACGCTGCCCAGGGATTTCCAGTAGGTCAATCAGCTCATCCGCAGGCGGCTCTTCTCCCTGGAGCGCCTCATCGTGTTCAAGCAGCCAGCGCGCCAACTCAGCAGCTTTGAGCCCCAGCACCGGTTTTTGTTCGCTCGAGCGTTCAATCACCAGCCATACAGGGTTAGTGTCGAGTAGCTGCCGGGCCTTTTCAGGGGTGATCATTCGCTCGGTGCGCACCAGTTGGCGCTCCATCACCGCCGGCACCGAAACTCGTGAGAGTGCCTGCATTAACGGCTGCTGAAGCGGGTGCAACCCGTAACGCACCGTGCTGATAAAAAACCCTTCACAGCCGGTCAATTGACGCGAGGTTAAACACGCCACCACCACCGCCAACATCCCAGGCAGCATGATACTCGGCGTATGGGTTAACTCCAAAAGCGCCATCAGCGCAGCCAGGGGCGCTTGTAGCACCGCCCCCATCATCGCGGCCATGCCTAGCATCGCGTATATACCTGGGTCGGCGGCTTTAGCGGGCCAGAGCCAGCCACCCAGCAAACCAAACAGCGCCCCCGTGGCAGCCCCCACTACCAACACCGGGCCAATAATACCGATGGGAACGCCCCCGGCAACGGTTAACGCGGTAATCAGCAGTTTGGCAATCATCAGCGCCAGCAATACTTTAATTTCCAACTGATTATTGAGTGCTGCCGCCACGCTGTCATAGCCGATGCCTTGAATTTGGGGGAACCACCAGGCCATCGCGCCCGTTGCCACCCCCACTAATCCAAGTCGCAACCAAAGCGGCCACTGCATAATCCGCTGACTACGTGAAATATGGATAAACAGACCGGCGAGTAAACCAATCACCAGCCCCGTGATCACAATCCAGGGCAAGTTGACCAACGACCCCAGTGCCACTTCGGGTATACGAAAGGCGGGTTCATTGCCGTAGGCCAACTGCGCCACCAACGCACCCATGGTAGAAGCCAAGATGACGGGCATAAAGCTCATCAAGGTGTACTCCATCATCACTACTTCCATAGCGAAGATGACACCCGCAATGGGGGTATTAAAAGAGGCTGAGATAGCGGCTGCGGTACCGCACGCCACGAGAACTCTCAGGCTATTATTGGGTAACCGCATTTGTTGGCCGAGTCCGCTGGACGCCGCTGCTCCCAAGTGAATCGCCGGGCCTTCACGCCCCGCGGAGAGACCACCCAGCACCACGAAGACCCCAACCCACCACTGATTCAGCCAGTTACGTAACGGAAAACGGCCTTGATGGTAGGTCAGCCGCTCAATGACATGGCCAACACCCAGCTTGCGAGTTGCCGGTTTTTGCCGATACAGCAGAACACCCACTAACGTAACCGCCAGCATCGGTAGCAGCGCGCGCAGCCAAGGCGCCATGCTTTCAAACGCCTCGGGGTCGCCATTCGTCATATAGAGCGCGGCGCCCGCTTCCAAAAGCAGCCGAAACGCCACCATCACAGCGCCGGTAATAACGCCCGAGACAAGCCCCAGCACACACAGCTGCGGAAGGGCGTCGACGTTGGCCAACTGGCGACGAAAACTCTCTAAGGTAAAGTCCGATCGGGAAAAACGCGCCACAGCGACCTTCCTGGTTATTAGTTCTAGTGTTCTTATCTCTCCACTCCCTTGTGTATCATAGACCGCTAAGCTTCGACAGCGCGCAGCAATCCGCTTAGGCTGTAATAACTGAAGCTGATGTGAAAAACGTTCTGCGTAACCCGCAAGGAGTGATTTGTGATTAAGGTCGGCATTGTTGGCGGTACCGGTTACACCGGCGTTGAATTACTGCGGCTACTCGCCCAACACCCCCAGGTCAACGTCGCCATGATTACCTCGCGCTCGGAAACCGGCGTAAAGGTGTGCGATATGTACCCCAACCTACGCGGCCATTACGACACCCTGGCGTTTAGCGAGCCGGATGCCAAACAGCTGGGCGCCATGGATGCGGTGTTTTTTGCCACCCCTCACGGCGTTGCCCACGCTCTGGCGGGGGAACTACTCGAAAATGGCACTCGGGTGATTGATCTGTCGGCTGACTTCAGGCTGCGTGATGCCGACGAGTGGAGTCGCTGGTACGGCCAGGCCCACGGCGCCCCGGAACTGTTGCAAGAGGCGGTCTACGGGCTGCCGGAAATGCACCGGGAGAAAATCAAAACCGCACGCTTGATTGCGGTCCCCGGCTGCTACCCCACCAGCGTTCAGTTGGGCTACCTGCCGCTTTTGGAAGCAGGTTTGATCGACCCAGGCCAACTCATTGCTGACTGCAAATCCGGCGTAACCGGCGCAGGCCGTGGCGCTAAGGTGGGCTCGCTGCTCGCTGAAGCCAGCGAGTCCATGAAGGCCTACGGCGCCTCGGGCCACCGCCACCTGCCGGAAATCAGCCAAGGGCTTAGGGATATCCAGCAATCCACGGTGGGTTTAACCTTTGTGCCCCACTTAACGCCGATGATTCGCGGCATTCATTCCACCCTTTACGGCCAGCTAACCGCTGACCCCGGCGATCTGCAGGCACTGTTTGAGCAGCGCTACGCTCACGAGCCCTTTGTCGATGTGATGCCCGCGGGGAGCCATCCTGAAACGCGCAGTGTCAAAGGCATCAATACCTGCCGCTTGGCAGTGCACCGGCCTAACAATGGCAACACGGTGGTCGTGCTGTCGGTGATCGATAACCTGGTCAAAGGTGCTTCGGGTCAGGCGATTCAAAACCTCAACCTGATGTTTGGCTTTGAAGAAAATACTGGACTCACTGCCCCGGCCTTGATGCCTTAACGTTTCAGTAATTCCCAGCAATAGTTGACCAATTTGCTGGGAATTACCCATAATCACCCCCCAATGCCGATTTATTCGTTCTTAAAGCTCGCGGGAGGTACCCATGAGCGGTGCAGAAGCCTTTGTTCCTACTCCACTACTGCTCTCTGATAGCGCACGCAAACGTATTAATGCGCTGATTGCAGAAGAAAATAACCCATCCCTTAAACTGCGGGTCTACGTGACCGGTGGCGGCTGTTCAGGTTTTCAGTACGGTTTCGACTTTGCTGATAACGTCGCCGACGATGACACCGTGATTGAATTCGGCAACGCTGCCTTAGTGGTGGATCCGCTCTCTTACCAATATTTAGTAGGCTCCACCGTCGACTACGAAGAGGGCTTGGCGGGCGCGCGTTTTCGCGTGCAAAACCCCAATGCCACCACCACCTGCGGCTGCGGCGCCTCCTTTATGGTCTAAACAGCGTTGGCCCGCAGCGCTCCCCGTGACTTGACGCCCTGACGGTTTCTCGCCAAGGTTGATAGGTCAATAACGGCTTTAAGACTTTTTCAACTGCGTATATCGCTTTGAAACTCTCAAAAAGCCACATAAAGCACGGGGAAACTTATGAAAGTAGTACTACCACTCAGCCTTACCAAAACCACACTGGCTCTTGCACTGGGATTGGGCAGCGCCACTGCCGCCATGGCCCAGACGCCATCGGTGAACGTGGCCACTGACCCAAGCTTTGTGCCGTTTGAAATGATGGATCAAGAGACCGGCGAAATGGTCGGCTTTGATATGGATATCATCAACGAAGTTGCCGAACGTGCAGGTTTTGAAGTCAACCTCACCACCATGGAGTTCTCTGGCATTATTCCCGCTGTGCAAACCGGCAGCCAAGAGATCGCCATCGCCGGTACCACCATTACCGAAGAGCGTGCGGAAGTCGTCGATTTTTCTGACCCCTACTACGATTCAGGTCTGCGCATTATCGTTCGCGCCGATAATGACAACGTCGATACACTCGAAGACCTTCAAGACCTCGCCGTCGGCACCAAAATTGGTTCCACCAGCTACGACTACCTGCAACAAGAGCTTGGTGAAGATGCGGAAATCACCCCCTTCCCGGGCACTGCCGACATGTATATGGCGCTGTTAGGCCGCAACGTTGACGCTGTGCTTTACGACGCCCCTAACGTCGCCTACTTCTCGCAAACCCGCGGTGAAGGTCGTACCAAGGTTGTCGGCCCACTCTATGAAGGCCAACAGTACGGCATCGTCTTCCACAAGGGCAGTGAATGGGTAGAACCCACCAACGAAGCACTCGCCGCAATGAAAGAAGACGGCACTTACGATGAGATATACACCAAGTGGTTTGGTGAAGCACCCAGCGAAGAGTGAATGTAAACACTCAAAAATAACGTAACGCCGTTACAGGGTCGGGTGGCCACAGCCCCCGGCCCTGCTGCGTTTCTTACCTGCTTTTTGTCAGCTGTTTTCTGTTTCAGGAGTCTACGCGTGGACGTCAATTTTCAATTTGATTGGTCGGCGGCGTTTGGGTCTATCCCTTATCTGCTGCCGGGTATTCCCTGGACGCTACTTATTTCGTTTGGCGGCCTGGCTATCGGTTTCTTTATCGGCATATTCTTCGGCCTGCTACGCATTAGCCGTTTCCGCTGGCTACGCTGGCCGGCCATCGTTTACGTTGAGGTATTCCGCGGCACACCTATTCTGGTGCAAGTGCTATTTATTTTTTACGGCTTGCCGCAACTTTTAGGTAGCCCCATTAATGCCCTGGTCGCCGGGATTGCCGCCATTGCGGTCAACTCTGGCGCCTACATCTCAGAAATCGTCCGCGGCGGCGTCCAGTCGATTGAACGCGGCCAAGGTGAAGCTTCTCTCTCCCTAGGACTCTCCCGCACCCAGGCGTTTCGCTACGTTATCTGGCCCCAGGCGTTTCGGCGCATGATTCCACCTCTCGGCAACCAGGGCATTATCAGCATCAAAGACACCTCCCTATTCTCAGTGATTGGCGTCGGCGAACTGGTGCGCCAGGGGCAGATCTATATCGCCACCACCTTCACGGCCCTTGAGGTCTACTTTATGGTCGCGCTGATGTATTTGGCGATCACCTGGACCCTATCCATCATCCTGCGCCAACTTGAGATCAGAGGCTTGGCCGGACAATAAGGACACGCGCATGAGCGATACAATGAACAGCCCAACGCAACCAATTGTGCGTATGCAGCAGCTCAATAAACACTTTGGCAGCCTGCACGTGCTCAAAGATATTGAACTGACCATTGTGCCCGGTGAAGTGGTGGTGATTATCGGTGCCAGCGGCTCAGGAAAATCAACGCTTATTCGCTGCATTAATGGCTTGGAAGAGTTTCAGTCTGGCAGTCTGGTGGTCGACAACAACGAACTCCTGCCTCATGGCAAGAGCACCCAAGCGCTGCAAACTATCCGCACCGAAGTGGGCATGGTCTTTCAGCAGTTCAATCTTTTCCCCCATCTTAGCGTGATCGATAACATCACTCTGGCACCGATCAAAGTGCGTGGTTTAAGCCAAGGCGACGCGGTCAGCAATGCCAAGCGCCTGCTTGACCGGGTAGGTATCGCCGACCAGGCCGATAAGTACCCCAGCCAGCTCTCAGGCGGCCAGCAGCAGCGTGTGGCGCTCGCTCGTGCCTTGGCCATGGAACCCCGGCTGATGCTATTTGACGAGCCCACATCGGCGCTTGACCCGGAAATGATCGGTGAAGTGCTCGATGCCATGCGTGAACTGGCCAAAGAGGGTATGACCATGGTGATTGTGACCCATGAAATGGGCTTCGCCCGCGAGGTTGCCGACCGGGTTATTTTTATCCACAAAGGTGAGATTACTGAGCAGGGACACCCAGAAAAACTGTTCGATTCACCGCAACACGAGCGTACCCAATCCTTTCTGGCGCGGGTGCTTAAACATTAATCTAACCACCCAATACTTCCGCGGAGACCTCTGCTTGGCTCCAATATAGCTCACCTACTCAAGCTAAATTACGCTTTTTTACTGGCCTGTCACCATGACAGGCCATTTTTTTGCCTGTGGATAAACTTTTTTTATTTTGGTCAGCGTTACCTCTGTAAGGTCTGTCATGTGCGCCTCTTAGCGTTAGCTCCACACCACATTGGGGTTGTTCACAGGTGCGGTAACAACCCAGGTACTGGCCGGTGGATAAACAGTGGTCAATCATATCTGTGGATAAAGCGCTATTTCATCCACAGGCTTAACACCCTTTCTGCCCAGGCACTCCCGCCTTAAAACATGTAGAAGTCAACAATTTAAGTTACTGAAAATAATAACGATAAGTCGCTTATGCACAGAAATTGTCCACACTAGTAGTTACAACATTTACAGAACTTCTCTTATTTTATATTTATGTTGTTATTAATAGAGGTTGCTTGGTGAATTGGGATGTGGAAAAACCTGACGGTTACCCACAGGGGGTTTATACTTGCCGCCTCATTGATCTAAGGTGGCTGCGTCTAAACCGACTGCACTGGCCACATCATCCGTGCCGATGGGCACAAGACGAGGTGTCTCTTGAATTACCCCGACCGCTTTGACGTGATTGTCATCGGCGGTGGCCATGCGGGAACCGAAGCCGCATTGGCCTCTGCTCGCATGGGCTGTCAGACCCTGCTGCTCACCCACAACATCGAAACCCTGGGCCAAATGTCGTGTAATCCTGCGATTGGCGGCATTGGCAAAAGCCATTTGGTCAAGGAAATTGATGCATTGGGCGGCGCTATGGGGCTTGCCACGGATTTAGGTGGCATCCAGTTTCGCGTGCTCAATGCCAGCAAAGGGCCCGCCGTTCGGGCAACCCGTGCCCAGGCTGACCGTATCCGCTACAAATCAGCTATCCGCGGAATGCTGGAAAACCAGCCCAACTTGACGATTTTTCAGCAGGCCGCTGGTGATCTGATTGTGGATAACGACACCGTCCGCGGAGTCGTCACGGAAACCGGTATCCGTTTTCATGCCGACAGCGTCGTGCTGTGTACCGGAACGTTTTTGGGTGGCGTGATTCACATTGGTTTGGATCAAAGCAAGGGCGGCCGCGCCGGAGATCCGCCTTCCAATGCGCTGGCCGAACGGCTACGCGCACTGCCATTTCGCGTTGATCGTCTGAAAACCGGTACACCACCGCGGATTGATGCCAAGACAGTGGATTTTTCTCAGCTGGAAGAGCAACCCGGTGACAGCCCTACCCCGGTGATGTCTTACTTGGGATCACGGGGAATGCACCCGCAGCAGGTGAGCTGTCATATTGCTCACACCAATCAGCAGACCCACGATTTGATTCTGGCGAACCTCGATCGCTCACCGATGTACTCTGGCGTAATCGAAGGTATTGGGCCGCGTTACTGCCCATCGATCGAAGACAAGGTGCATCGCTTCGCTGATAAATCCAGCCATCAGGTGTTTATCGAACCGGAAGGTTTGGATACCCATGAGCTGTATCCCAATGGCATATCGACCTCGCTGCCGTTTGACGTGCAGATTCAGGTGGTGCGTTCCATCAAAGGCCTGGAAAACGCCCATATCACCCGGCCTGGCTACGCCATTGAGTATGATTTTTTTGATCCACGGGACTTAAAACACTCGTTGGAAACCAAATTTATCCACAACCTGTTTTTTGCCGGTCAAATTAACGGCACTACCGGCTACGAAGAAGCCGGTGCTCAAGGTTTACTAGCAGGCTTGAATGCCGCTCGCCGTGCCCAGGAGTTGGACGCCTGGTATCCCCGCCGCGACGAAGCCTATCTTGGTGTACTGGTCGACGACCTGATTACCATGGGTACCAAAGAGCCTTACCGCATGTTTACTTCCCGTGCGGAGTACCGCTTGCTGCTACGGGAAGACAACGCCGATTTGCGCTTGACCGAAACCGGCCGTGAGCTGGGTCTGGTTAACGACACCCGCTGGGCCGCGTTTAGTCAAAAACGCGAAGCCATTGAGCAAGAAACCGCAAGGCTGAGCACACTTTGGATTCAGCCGGGCAGCCCGGCGGCTAAACAAGTAGCCGAAAAAACCGGTGCTCCGCTGTCGCGAGAATATTGCCTGAGTGATCTACTTAAACGGCCCGAGCTGAACTATAGCGATTTAGCTAATCTGCCCGGTATCGAGGGCACTCTGGTTACCGATCCCGCGGTGGCTGAGCAGGTGCAAATTCAGGCCAAGTATCAAGGCTATATTGACCGCCAACAGCATGAGATCGACAAGCTCAAACGCCATGAAGCCACGCCACTGCCAGCAGAGTTGGACTATTTAAAAGTGGAAGGCTTGTCTAACGAAATTCGCCAGAAGTTGGCGGAAGCACGACCGGAAACGTTAGCTCATGCGGCACGTATTTCTGGGGTCACCCCAGCGGCTGTGTCTATTTTGCTGGTGCATTTGAAAAAGCGCCGCTTGGTGGCAGCGGCAGAGGTCGTTAACGGATGAGTTCGCTGAACCCATTGTTGAAGACTCTCCCTGCCAGCGTTGCCCCGCGTCTCGATCAAGGGTTGAGTCAGTTGTCCATCAGCGTTGATGACCGCCAGCGCGAACAACTGCTAGGCTTATTAGCACTATTGCACAAGTGGAACCGGGCTTATAACCTCACAGCGGTGCGTGATGTGGAAACTATGGTGTCGCGCCACGTTCTGGATAGCGCTGCGGTAATGCCTTATGTACAAGGGCCGCGGCTGCTGGATGTGGGCGCAGGCCCAGGGCTGCCGGGTATAGTGCTGGCCATTTTAGCGCCCGAGCTTGATGTGACGCTGTTGGATAGTAATGGCAAAAAAGTCCGTTTTCAGCGCCAAGCGGTGATGGAGCTTGGCCTGAAAAACGTAAACCCCGTCCAGGCGCGGGTGGAACAGTTTGAGGCCGCCGCTTTCGATCAGGTGATTTCTAGAGCATTTGCTAGCTTGGTGGATTTCGTCACGTTAACTCACCAGCTACCCACCGTCGATGGCCAGTGGCTAGCCATGAAAGGCCCGGGAGCAGACGATGAATTGCGCGACCTCCCTCCCGGTATTCGTCTACACCAACGTCACCTGCTGGAAGTACCTTTTGAAACGGCCCAGCGACAGCTATTGATTCTGAACGTTGATTCTCACCCCAGGAAGGAGTTGAGTAAGTGAGCCAGATCATTGCCCTGACCAACCAAAAAGGCGGCGTGGGCAAGACCACCTCAGCCGTAAACCTGGCGGCCAGTCTCGCAACGCTCGATCGTCGCGTACTGTTGGTGGATCTTGACCCCCAAGGCCATGCCAGCATGGGAAGCGGCATTGATAAATATGAGCTTAATAAAAGCGTGCTCGATGTCCTGCTAGGTGAAGCAACCGCAGCTGAAACCATCGTTAAAAAGCTAGCGGTAAAATATGATGTACTGCCCGGCAACGGAGATCTTACCGCCGCAGAGGTCGAACTTTTAGATCGTGATAAAAGCGAGAGCTGCCTGACTACCGCGCTTGCGTCGGTCTCCAGTGAGTATGATGTGGTGCTGATCGACTGCCCACCCTCATTGAACATGCTGACCGTGAATGCATTAACCGCTTCTGACAGCGTGCTAATCCCGCTTCAATGCGAGTTTTATGCGCTAGAGGGGTTATCGGCACTGCTCGATACGGTTGAGCAGATTAAGCAAAATGTGAATCCTGATCTGGCGATTGCCGGTATTCTGCGCACCATGTACGACAAGCGCACCAGCCTAACCCGGGAAGTGGATAAGCAGTTGCGTGACTATTTTGGCGACATGCTGTTGAAAACGACCATTCCGCGTAACGTAAAAGTTGCCGAAGCGCCAAGCCATGGGTTGCCCGTTACGCAATATGCCCGGTTCTCCCGGGGTAGCCAGGCTTATCGCGTGCTGGCAAAAGAGATGATTCGTCGTCTTTCACTGTAACCACTCTTCACTTCAACTCATCAATTCAAAAAAGGGGCGCTGAAAATATGAGGGAAAGCGAATGACGCGTAAACCCGCGCTGGGACGTGGCCTGGATGCCCTGATTGGTGCCGGTGCCCGTCGCCGTGACAGCTTAGAACTTGCCGGTAGCGGCACCCCTTTGGAGCTTAATGATGCTGCGCGTGGCGCTGTCGACGAAGTGACAGAAGATCGTCTTGAGCGTCTGCCGTTGGGGCAACTAACCCGCGGTAAATATCAGCCGCGCCGGGATATTCAGCCTGAGGCATTAGAAGAGCTGGCGGACTCCATTCGCGCCCAGGGCGTGATGCAGCCCATCGTTGTGCGCCCCATTGGCGTAGATCGCTACGAAATCATTGCCGGTGAACGCCGCTGGCGGGCCGCTCAGCTCGCTGAGCTGGATGTTATCCCGGCAGTGATCCGCGAAGTCAGCGATGAAGTCGCCTTGGCACTGGCGTTAATCGAAAATATTCAGCGCGAAAACCTCAACGCCATCGAAGAAGCCATGGCGCTCAAGCGCCTGGGCGAAGAGTTTGAGCTTACCCAGCAGCAAATTGCCGACGCGGTGGGTAAATCGCGCACACAGGTGGCTAATCTATTGCGCCTGCTAGCGCTGGACCCTGAAGTACAAACCCTGCTCGAACGTGGCGATCTGGATATGGGCCACGCGCGGGCGCTGTTAACGCTGAACAGCAGCCAACAGCGCCAAGTCGCCCATGAAGTAGTCAACAACGACATGACCGTGCGCGCCACTGAAGCGCTGGTAAAAAAAGTCCAAACCAGCCAAGTGCCCACCAAAACACCTAATCGCCAAACCAAGCAGCCTGACGTAGCTAAGCTTGAAACACATCTGGGCGAACTGCTTGGCGCCCCTGTCTCTATTGATCATGGTCAAAAGGGTAAAGGTAAATTAACAATACGTTATACAAGTCTTGAAGAGTTGGATGGCATCTTAAATCATATTAAATAGCAGGCTATTCAATATCGCGTAAGAAGTGGACACGTTTTCCCCCTTTGGTCGCAAATCAGCCCTTAAGCGGGCAAAATCGGTGCGACTTCGGTTGAAGGTGTGGTAGTGCTTCCCTATAATCGCGCAAGATTTGTGCAGGTTGCCTCGGTTTGTCTAGATATTAGTTTTTCGAGGTATTGGTTTTTTATCAGTGAGGCTGGGCCGGTATGCAGCGATACGAAACCCAGCGGCGAAAAACCTATATCGTTCGACTCACTATCGTGCAGCTGACAATTACGCTATTGGGCATGCTGGTGGCCTATCTGGTCGCAGATGTGGAAGGGATGTCATCAGTTTTTAAAGGAGCCTTGGTAGCTTTATTACCCCATGCTTTTTTTATCAAGCGAATGGGTGTTTTGCGCGCGAGTAGCCCTTCAAAGGCAGCGATGCGCCTATTTCGCGCCGAAGCAGGCAAGTTTGGTTTGACGGTGGCACTTTTTGTAGCAGTGCTCGTGGCAGTGCCTCCCTCAAACCCAGCTTTCTTTTTTTATGCTTATGTTGCGGTTGTTCTAACGCATTGGCTTACGCCTTGGTTAATGCCAAAAAACGCTGATGTCTAGAAAATTGCACAACTGATTGAGGTGACACATTCATGGCCGCAGGAAACGAAGTCTCAACGACTTACTATATCCAGCACCACTTGCAGAACCTGACTTTTGGTAACCACCCTGAAAATGGCTGGTCACTGGCTCACTCCGCAGAAGAAGCAAGTGAAATGGGCTTTTGGGCCATTCATCTGGATACCATGGGCTGGTCCATCGCGATGGGGCTGCTGTTTATCTGGATTTTCCGCAAAGCGGGCAAAATGGCCACTACCGGTGTGCCTTCTGGACTGCAAAATGCGGTTGAAATGGTGTTTGAATTTGTTGAAAACATGATCCAAGGAACATTTAAAGGGCATAACCCGATCATTGCCCCCTTGGCCTTGACGCTGTTCGTGTGGATTCTGTTCATGAACACGCTCAAAATTATTCCGGTCGACTACTTCCCTGTGCTGTTTAGCAAGTTGGGCGTGGACTACATGAAAATTGTCCCCACCACTGATGTCAACGCTACGCTAGGTTTGGCGTTAGGGGTGTTTGGACTGATTCTCTACTACAGCTTTAAGGTTAAAGGCGTGGGTGGTTTCGCCAAAGAGCTGTCACTGACGCCGTTTAATCATTGGGCACTGATTCCCTTCAACCTTGTGTTGGAAATCGTCGCTTTGCTGGTTAAACCGTTTAGTTTGGCGATGCGTCTGTTCGGCAATATGTTTGCCGGGGAAGTGATCTTTATCTTGATCGCCATGCTGCCGTTCTGGGCTATCTGGGTGCTGGATGTGCCATGGGCCATTTTCCATATTTTGATCGTCGTACTCCAAGCTTTCATCTTTACAGTGTTGTCCGTGGTGTATCTGAGCGCTGCACACGAGCATCACTAACCCGAGCAATGCTTGAAACACATTAACCCTTAACCTCAACCCTCGACCTTTAACTTGAAAAACTAGGAGCATTACCATGGAACTTATCTACATTGCCGCTTCCATCATGATCGGTCTCGGCGCGCTAGGTACCGGCATTGGCTTCGCCATTTTGGGTGGCAAGCTGTTGGAATCTACCGCACGTCAGCCTGAGCTGGGTGACCAACTGCAAACGAAAACCTTCCTAATGGCAGGTCTGTTGGATGCCGTTCCGATGATCGGTGTTGGTATCGCAATGTACCTGATCTTCGTTGTTGCCGGTTAATGACAGCTCAGCCGAGCGTTAAACGCTCGGTTTTGTTTCACTCCGGTCGCCACGAACTTGTCAGAGGTACATTCCTGTGAATATCAACATGACGCTAATCGGGCAGACGATCGCCTTCGCGATCTTTGTCTGGTTTTGCACAAAGTATGTGTGGCCTCCGATCAGCAACGCGCTTCATGAGCGTCAGAAGAAAATTGCTGATGGCTTGGACGCAGCCAGCCGTGCTAACCGTGATCTTGAGCTTGCTCAAGAACGGGCAGAGCAGACGCTGCGTGAAAGCAAGGAGCAAGCTTCGCAAATTCTTGAGCAGGCCAACAAGCGCTCTGCCCAGATAGTTGAAGAAGCCCGCGAACAGGCCCGCGCCGAAGGCGAACGCCTTGTAGCCAGTGCACGTGCCGAGATTGAGCAAGAAGTGAATCGTGCAAAAGACGAACTTCGTGCTCAGGTCTCTTATCTCGCCGTTATGGGTGCCGAGCGTGTTCTTGAAGCGTCGGTCGACGAACAAGCCCATCGCAAGTTACTCGATGAGCTGGCTGCTGAACTGTAAGGAGGTGAATCATGGCGGAATTACTGACCGTCGCTCGTCCTTACGCTAAGGCAGCGTTTGAATACGCGCGTGATCATGAGGCGCTTGATAGCTGGTCACAAGCGCTGAGTTTTTTAAGTGTTGCGGTAGCAGACGACAGCGTTCGCCATCGTTTAAACAGTCCAAAATTAGCCAGTGACCAAAAAGTGTCGCTGCTTGTCGAGCTGATTCCAGAGCAACAGGATGAAGCTTTACAGCGTTTTTTGACTGTTCTGGCTGACCAAGGTCGTTTGATGGTGCTGACATCAATCGCTGACCAGTTTGAGCACTTGCGTGCCGAACACGAGCAGCGCGTTGACGTAGCAGTTACGTCTGCTTACAAGCTGACAGCTGCGCAGAAGACCAAGCTAGCGAATGCACTTAAGAAACGTCTGAATCGCGAAATCTCCATTACTACTCAGGTGGATAAGTCGCTTATCGGCGGTGTCATCCTACGTGCTGGGGATACCGTTATTGACGGGTCCGTACGTGGTCGATTGAACCGTCTTTCCGATGCACTAACCGCTTGAGTCTGAGGGACATGGCATGCAGCAACTGAATCCTTCCGAGATCAGCGACATCATCAAGCAGCGAATTGAAAAGCTTGACGTCGCATCCGAAGCCCATAATCAGGGCACCATCGTCACCGTTTCCGACGGTATCGTGAAAGTTCACGGCCTCGAAGACGCGATGTTTGGTGAAATGATTGAATTCCCCAACAGCATTTTTGGCATGGTACTGAACCTGGAGCGCGACTCCGTAGGTGCCGTGGTGCTGGGTGACTACCTGCAGCTTGAAGAGGGCATGACCGCCAAGTGTACCGGTCGTATTCTCGAAGTGCCGGTAGGCCCTGAGCTGATTGGTCGCGTGGTCGATGCGCTGGGTAACCCGATTGATGGTAAAGGCGATATCAACGCCAAAATGACCGACGCTGTTGAGAAAGTGGCGCCGGGCGTTATTACCCGTCAATCTGTAGATGAGCCGATTCAAACCGGTTTGAAGTCGATCGACGCCATGGTGCCGATTGGCCGTGGTCAGCGTGAGCTGATCATCGGTGACCGTCAGATTGGTAAGTCCGCCATTGCCATTGATGCGATCATCAACCAGAAAGGCAAAGGCGTGACCTGTGTCTACGTCGCCATTGGTCAGAAGCAGTCGACTATTGCCAACGTGGTGCGCAAGCTCGAAGAGCACGGCGCCATGGAGCACACCATCGTGGTCGCCGCTGGCGCTGCGGATCCGGCGCCGATGCAGTTCCTGGCCGCCTACTCTGGCTGCACCATGGGCGAATACTTCCGCGACCGCGGCGAGAACGCGCTGATTGTGTATGACGATCTCTCCAAGCAGGCCGTCGCCTACCGCCAGGTATCGCTGCTGCTGCGTCGCCCGCCTGGTCGTGAAGCCTATCCCGGTGATGTCTTCTATCTCCACTCGCGTCTACTTGAGCGTGCGGCACGGGTTAACGTCGACTACGTTGAGAAGTTCACCAACGGCGAAGTGAAAGGCAAAACCGGTTCCTTGACCGCGCTGCCTATCATCGAAACCCAGGGTGGCGACGTCTCCGCGTTCGTTCCGACCAACGTGATTTCGATCACCGACGGTCAGATCTTCCTGGAAACCAACCTGTTTAACTCGGGTATTCGTCCGGCGATTAACGCAGGCCTATCGGTTTCTCGTGTCGGTGGTTCGGCGCAGACCAAAATCATCAAAAAGCTCGGCGGTAGTGTCCGTCTGGCGCTGGCTCAGTACCGTGAACTGGCGGCGTTCTCGCAGTTTGCCTCTGATCTTGATGAAGCCACGCGTAAGCAGCTTGAGCATGGTCAGCGTGTCACTGAGCTTATGAAGCAGAACCAGTACTCGCCGATGTCGATCGCTGAAATGGCGCTGTCGCTGTATGCCGCCAACGAAGGCTTCCTGGATGATGTCGAAGTGAACAAGGTGCTGGACTTCGAGCGTGCCTTGCACGATTACATGAAGTCTGAGCACGCTGATCTACTCGACAAGATCAACCAGAGCGGCGACTACAATGGTGAGATTCAAGACAGCTTGAAGTCGGGTCTCGAGAAGTTCAAGGCGACTCAGAGCTGGTAATGTCTAGCCCGTCTGTGATGGGCGGGTTTGCATGCTTTCTGAGAGCCACGAACGAAGGGTAGATCGCTATGGCAGCTGCAAAAGAGATACGCACCCAGATCGGGAGCATTAAAAATACGCAGAAGATTACCAGCGCCATGGAAATGGTGGCTGCATCGAAAATGCGTAAAGCGCAAGATCTGATGAGAGCCAGTCAGCCTTACGCTAAGCAGATCCGTAATGTGGTCGGCCACATTGCCGACGCCAACCCCGAGTACAGGCACGACTACATGGTCGAGCGTAGCGAGGTTAAGCGCGTTGGTTATATTGTGGTCTCCACAGACCGAGGTCTGTGCGGTGGCTTGAACCACAACCTCTTCAAAGCCTTACTCAAACAGGCCAGTGAGTGGAAAAAGCAGGGCGCAGAGCAGGATTTTTGTGCTCTGGGCGCCAAGGCCAGCACTTTTTTCCGCAACTACGGTGGCAATTTGGTGGCGGCGAAGAGTGGTTTAGGCGAAGCCCCGACCGTCGAAGGCTTGATTGGCAGTATTAAGGTCATGCTCGAAGCGTACGATGAAGGACGTCTCGACCGGCTTTACGTGGTGCACAACGAGTTTGTTAACACCATGACGCAAAAGCCTGTTGTTCGTCAGCTTCTTCCCCTGTCGCCTGATATGGGCGCAGACGCTGAGCAGGACGACAAAAACGCCCGTCCCGGAAGCTGGGACTACCTGTATGAACCGGATGCCAAGGCGTTGCTCGATAGCCTGCTGGTTCGTTTCATCGAATCGCAGGTGTATCAGGCGGTAGTGGAAAACGGCGCTTGTGAACAAGCCGCCCGAATGATCGCTATGAAAAGTGCCACTGACAACGCAGGCGGCCTTATCGACGATCTGGAGATGGTCTACAACAAGGCCCGTCAGGCCGCCATCACCCAGGAAATTTCTGAGATCGTCGGCGGCGCTGCTGCCGTATAACGCCTAGGGAGCCGACTATTTAAGCGGCTCCCGGCAGACAGGTTTCATTTGCAGGTTTTAGAGAGGAACCAAGATGAGCGGACGTATCGTACAAATCATCGGCGCGGTGATTGACGTAGAGTTTCCGCGGGACTCTGTGCCCAAGGTCTACGACGCGCTGAAGGTCTCCGATGTTGAGACCATCCTCGAAGTCCAGCAGCAGCTGGGCGACGGCGTGGTGCGCACCATCGCCATGGGCTCCACTGAGGGCTTGAAGCGTGGCATGGATGTGACCAGCACAGGTGCCGCGATTTCCGTACCGGTAGGTAAGGAAACGCTGGGCCGTATTATGAACGTACTCGGCGAGCCGATTGACGAAGCGGGGCCGATCGGCGAGCAAGAGCGGATGCCGATCCACCGTAAAGCACCGGGCTATGCCGACCAAGCGGCTTCTAACGAGCTGCTGGAAACCGGTATCAAGGTTATCGACTTGGTCTGCCCGTTCGCTAAGGGTGGTAAAGTTGGCCTGTTCGGCGGCGCCGGTGTGGGTAAAACCGTCAACATGATGGAGCTTATCCGCAACATCGCCACCGAGCACAGCGGCTACTCTGTATTCGCCGGTGTGGGTGAGCGTACGCGTGAGGGTAACGACTTCTATCACGAAATGACGGAATCCAACGTTATCGATAAGGTATCGCTGGTTTACGGTCAGATGAACGAGCCTCCGGGTAACCGTCTGCGCGTAGCGCTGACTGGCCTGACCATCGCTGAGAAATTCCGTGATGAAGGCCGCGACGTTCTACTGTTCGTCGATAACATCTACCGCTACACCCTGGCAGGTACCGAAGTATCGGCACTGTTGGGTCGTATGCCGTCAGCGGTCGGTTATCAGCCTACGCTGGCTGAAGAGATGGGCGTTCTGCAGGAGCGTATTACCTCGACGAAAACCGGTTCAATCACCTCGGTACAGGCCGTTTACGTACCTGCTGATGACTTGACCGACCCGTCGCCGGCGACCACCTTCTCGCACCTGGATGCTACCGTGGTATTGGCACGTTCTATCGCCGAACTGGGTATCTATCCGGCGATCGACCCGCTGGACTCCACCTCACGTCAGTTGGATCCGCTGGTCGTCGGTGAAGAACACTACGCCACCGCCCGCGGTGTGCAGAACGTTCTTCAACGCTACAAAGAGCTTAAGGATATTATCGCCATTCTGGGTATGGACGAGCTGTCTGACGAAGACAAGTTGGCCGTTTCCCGGGCGCGTAAAATCCAGCGCTTCTTGTCGCAGCCGTTCTTCGTGGCCGAAGTATTTACCGGTTCACCAGGTAAGTATGTCTCACTGAAAGACACCATCAGTGGCTTCCAGGGCATTCTCGCTGGCGAATACGACGATATGCCGGAACAGGCCTTCTATATGGTCGGCTCCATCGACGAAGCCGTCGAGAAAGCCAACCAGATGAAGAAGTAATCCCGTCCATTAGGGGGATTCGCTATGGCGAATAGCTTTACTTGCAATATCGTCAGCGCTGAAGCATCGATCTTCTCAGGTACCGTTGAGCAGGTGATTGCTTCCGGGATGATGGGTGACCTGGGTGTTTTGCCGGGTCACGCCCCGCTGCTGACCGAGCTTCAGCCGGGTCCGGTACGCGTGATTCACGATGGCGGCAAGGAAGAGAACTTCTTTGTCTCGGGGGGCTTCATGGAAGTCCAGCCGGATGTCGTGACGATTCTGGCCGACTCTGCATCACGTGCCAGCGACCTCAACGAGGCCGCTGCCGAAGAAGCGCGTCAACAGGCGCTGAAAGCCTTTAATGAGAAGTCATCGGAGCTCGATTATACTCGCGCTGCCGCTGAACTTGCCGAAGCCGTTGCACAGCTGCGAACGATTCAGCAACTGCGTAAAAAGGCGGGTAAAGGCTAATACCCACGCGTTTGGCGTGTGTCCAACGCCCCTTGAACCCGTACCAGGGTTTAAGGGGCGTTTTTTTGTTTGTCAGTATGATAAGTAAGTATATGGAATTAGTTAGTAGGTAGAATTAAGTCGGCAGTACGACATCAGTTTGCGTGAAGGGGAGAGCTATGGCACTGAATGATGAAAGCCTACAGGAATTAAAAGCCGAGCTGCTCGACGAGTTGGCCAAGGAAGTACCGAGTAAAACGTTGCTCTCCTTGCGTTTGGCCGAAACCCGCTCTGCGGATATCGGTGAAGTGCTTGAAGAGATGATTGAAGACGACGAAGAGCTGCCTGCGGCGCTCTCGCTGCTGGATATTCTGTCTGCCGAGCGTGCCGCGAATGTACTGGGCTACTTGCCCGGTGAGAGCCAGCTTGAGGTAGTCGGTCAACTGGATGACAGCCAGGTACTGAAGTTTCTAGAAGAGATGGGCTCGGACGAACGCGCCGATCTGTTTAATCTACTCAATGAAGATCGCCGTGAAGCGCTGCTGCGTCGTATGGCCCACCGCGAGCGTGAAGATCTAAAGCGGCTTGCCAGCTATGAAGAGGGCACCGCAGGCGCCATCATGACCTCTGACTATGTCTCCATAGCCAGTGGCATGACGGTGTCGCAAGCGATGATGCGGGTACGCCAAACTGCTCCGGATGCGGAAACGGTCTACCAGCTGTATATCCTCGATAGCGATGGCCAACTGATTGGCACCATGTCACTGCGCCAACTAATGGTGGCGCGTCCCGGCGCCATTGTTGATGACATTATGATTAAAGATGTTATCAGCGCTCGCGTCGATAAAGCCCAGGAAGATGTCGCGCGTATTGTGGCGAAGTACGACCTGTTAGCGCTGCCGGTGATCGATGCCGATGACCGAATGGTCGGGATCGTGACCCACGATGACGCCATGGACGTAGCCGAATCCGAGGCCACCGAGGATTTCCACAAGGGGATGTCGATCGGCCAGCTGGAAGATGGCGTGAGCCGAGTTAAGCTTTGGAGCCTCTACCGTAAGCGAGTGTTTTGGCTGGTACTGCTGGTCTTTGCCAACCTGTTTTCGGGCGCCGGGATTGCCTATTTCGAAGAGACCATTGCCGCCCAAGTGGCACTGGTGTTCTTTTTACCGCTACTGATCGGTAGTGGCGGTAATGCTGGTGCTCAGGCGGCCACGCTAATGGTGCGTGGTATGGCAACGGGCGATGTAGGCGTCAAAGATTGGGGTAAATTACTGGGCCGTGAGCTATTAGTGGCGGGTGCTTTGGGTATTACGATGGCCATTGCCGTCACACCTATCGGGATCATGCGCGGCGGTGAGGCGCTAGCGATGGTCGTTGCTTTGAGCATGGTCACCATCGTGCTGTTTGGTAGCCTACTGGGTATGTGCCTGCCGTTTGTATTGGAGCGCTTTAAGGTCGACCCGGCTACGGCCTCGGCACCGCTGGTGACAACGCTGATTGATGCCTCTGGGGTGGTGATCTACTTCAGTATCGCCACCTTTATGTTATCTGGTCTGTGAACAAGCGGTGAAACCTAGCGCATTGAGCTGCTGGCGGCGCGGGTAATAAACAGTACTTCTACATGACCGAGCCACTCTATATCGCTAGCCAGTGCTTTTAGCTGGCTAGCGAGGCACTGGGGCGGCTGATGCACCGCGTCATCAATGATCAACGATACCGAGACCTTATCGTCCAGATAGTGTAACTGCAGCTCGTTCAGGGTTCGCCATACCGGGTGTTTGTACCAGCGGGCATCCAGTGCGGCCTCCACTTCAGGGCGCAGCGGTAGCCCAGGCAGGCGGCTGGGGTCGCCTGCCCCGGCATCATCCTCTGGGTCAACGTGGAAGATAACGTCGGTCAGCGCAGGGAATTCATGGCGTAGTCGGCGGCTCACTTCATTACCAATTTCATGGGCTTCCGAGACGGTGATTTTAGGCCCCACCACCACGTGCAGATCGACCATTACCCAGCCTGCCGATTGGCGCGTGCGCAGGTCGTGCACGCTATCCACACCCGGCACGCTGCAGGCCACATCGTGCATCTGATTTTGTACATCCACCGGTAGCGCAGTATCCACCAGCTCCCGCGCCGACTCCCACAGCAAGTCCAAACCGACCTTACCGACCAATAAGCCCACGATAATGGCGGCCACGGCGTCCAACCATCCCAAACCAAACTGGGCGCCCACCAATGCCACCAACACCACGGCGGTGGATAACGCATCGCTGCGTGAATGCCAGGCATTGGCTTCGAGTAATTTCGACTTTACCCGCTTGGCGACCCGCATGGTGTAGCGAAAAATCCACTCTTTGCTAAACAGTGCAATGACGGTAATCACGATCGCCACCGCGCCAGGAGCGTTAACGTCGGCACCGCTAAACAAGCGATCCAGGCTCGACCAGGCAATCGCGCCCGCCACGAAAATCAGCACGCTTCCCAGTAATAGGGTCGTCAGGGTTTCAATTCGGCCGTGACCGTAGTGGTGGTCTTTATCGGGCTCCTGGCGGCCGTAATGGATCGCTGCCAGGACAAAACCGTCGGTGACTAAATCAGACAGAGAGTGAATGCCGTCGGCGATCAATGCTGCGGAGCCGACCAAAAAGCCGATGGTGACTTTGACGATGCTGAGCAGAGCATCCAGCCACGCGCCAATGTAGGTAACACGCTTGGCCTCTTGGCTAAGTTGCGCTTGGTCGTGAACCACTGGCGTTTCGATGGTCTGAGTCATGGGTACCTTGCAAGGACGCACGCATTCAATAGACGCCTATTGTAGCGCACTCCTTATATCCTCTATAGCCTCCTCTGCGTTCAAGCCGTGAAACGGCATTTTTGAGTGCCAGTGGCGGATAGTGTCAGTAAAAGAGTGTCAGTAAAAGCGTGTCAGCAAAAGCAGTGGCGGACAACGAATTAGCGGATGTGTATCCTTAAGCGCCATTGCAAACCATCAAATTGTTTTTATACACAGGGTGTTTTTTATGGATTGGCTTCAGGTGGTGGTATTAGCGATTGTTCAGGGGATTTCAGAATTTTTACCCGTATCAAGCTCTGCCCACCTGATTTTGGTACCCGTTCTTACAGATTGGGAAGACCAAGGTTTAGCCTTTGATGTGGCACTGCATTTAGGCAGTCTCTCCGCGGTCATCATCTATTTCAGGCACGAAATCTGGCAAATGATCACCAGCAGCCTGGCCGCCATTGGGGGGAAAGGCGTCAACGAGGATGCGCGGCTCGCCTTCTGGGTGACATTGGCCACTATCCCCGTGGGTATTATTGGTTTACTGCTGCACGATGTTATTTCTCACTATATGCGCTCTACGCTGATTATCGGCGTCAGTTTAATTGGCTTCGGTCTATTGTTGGGGTATGCCGACTGGCGTAAGCAGGGTACGCGCAGCGAGTACCAGCTGCGTTTAAAGGATGTGCTGATTATTGGCGGCGCTCAAGCGTTGGCGTTGATCCCTGGTACGTCGCGCTCGGGGATTACTATTACGGCGGCGCTAATGGTGGGCATGAGCCGGGAAGGCGCTGCGCGTTTCTCTTTCTTGTTGTCGATTCCGGTGATTGTGTTGGCCGGTGGTTTGGAAGCCATCGGCCTGGTTAACGCGCCGCAGTCTATCGATTGGGTCGCCATGCTAGTGGGTACGCTACTATCAGGAGTAAGCGCCTACTTGTGCATCCACTACTTCCTGGTAATTATAAAAAAATTGGGAATGCAGCCCTTTGTGATTTACCGCGTGCTGTTCGGCGCCTGGCTGCTGTGGTTCTTTCACTTTTAAGTGCTTCATTTTTAAGTGCTTCATTTTTAGGCAAGGCAACGATGAAAAACATTAAACAGAAATTGGCTGGTGAACGCAGTGCAAGGTGGCGACGTACATTAACCGCGATGGGCCTTCTGTTGGGCTTAGTGATCAGCGTGGCCGGTTGCTCAGAGAGCGATCGCCCGCTGGAACCTCCGGTACGCTTTGAAGGCAATATTTTTGGCACCTTCTATCAGGTGACCATTATGGATCCGCTTACACAAGGCGAATCCCTTGAGTTGGAAGCGGGTTTCAAAGCCGAGCTGGAGAGCGTTGACCAGGCGATGTCCACCTACCGGGATGACTCTGAGCTGATCGCGTTTAACGAGGCCCCGTTGGAGGAGTGGCAGCCGCTCTCCAATGAACTCATTGAGGTGTTGGCGATCAGCCAGTCGGTGGCCGAAGCCAGCCACGGCGCTTTTGATATTACCGTCGGCAATCTGGTTAATTTGTGGAGCTTTGGCCCTGGCGCACGACCTGAAAAGGTGCCCGCCGATGATGTCCTGGCCGATAAGCTTGCCCAGATAGGTTTTGATGCGGTGGAGGTCGATACGCAAAATATGCAGGCACGGCGTACCCGCGATGTGTTTGTCGACCTGTCTGGGGTGGCCAAAGGCCATGGTACTGACCGGGTAGCCGCTTACCTGAATCAGCAGGGCATAGAGCACTACTTAGTCAATATTGGCGGTGAAGTGATTGCCCGCGGAGTTCGCGATGAGGATGAACAGACACCTTGGCGAATTGGCATTGAGGTACCTGAAGATGGTCAGCAGCGTGCCCAGCATATTATTCCGCTAGAGAGCATGTCGGTGGCTACCTCCGGCGATTACCGCAACTATTTTGAAGTCGACGGCCAGCGCTACTCTCACACCATTGATCCGCGTACAGGGCGGCCAGTAACCCATCAGCTTGCATCGGTATCGGTGTTTCATCCATCCAATGCCTGGGCGGATGCCTGGGCAACAGCGCTACTGGTAGTAGGCGAACAGGACGCTATGAAGATGGCCATCGAGAACGACCTCAAGGTACTCCTGCTGGTGCGTGATGGAGAGCAGTGGCGCAGCATTGCTAGTCCTGAATTTGTTAACTATTTCGGTGAAACACTGGTTGATGAACTGGGCATTGAACAATTTTCATCCCCTTCATTATCAGCCACCGAGACAGCGCCTGCCGTCCAACCGGAAATAGGTGAATAACATGCAAGAACTGGATATTGTCATTCTCGCCGCGGGTAAAGGCACGCGGATGCATTCGCAAATTCCCAAGGTGCTCCACCCCCTGGCGGGCAAGCCTATGGTGCAGCATGTGCTGGACACAGCCTCTGGGTTACAGCCTGAACGAACCCATGTGGTGATTGGCCATGGCGCTGACCAATTGCGCGAAGCGCTGGGAGAACAGCCCGTAAAGTTTGCCGTGCAGACTGAACAGAAGGGCACCGGGCACGCGGTAGCTCAAGCGCTGGAGCAGCTGGGGAGCGGCAAGGTATTAATCCTTTACGGCGATGTCCCCTTGCTGCAGCGGGAATCGCTGAGCGAACTGTTAGCCTACGTGGATGAACAGCACATGGGGCTATTAACGGTGACGCTAGCTGATCCCACCGGCTATGGGCGGATTGAGCGCAATGACGTAGGCGATGCCGTGGCAATTGTTGAGCAAAAAGATGCCAGCAGTGCCCAGCTTGCCATCACCGAATGCAATACCGGCATTATGGCCATGACCAGCGCCCAGCTAAAACGCTGGTTACCACAGCTCTCATCCAATAATGCCCAGGGAGAGTATTACCTGACCGATGTGATTGCCATGGCAGCGGCGGAAGGTACCAAGGTATGCACTGCCCAGCCAGCCAGCGCTGTTGAAGTGGAAGGCGTCAATAATCGGGCGCAAATGGCCCGCTTGGAGCGTGTTTATCAGCGCCAATTGGCTGATAAGTTAATGGCACAGGGAGTGGCACTTGCCGACCCTGAACGGCTCGATGTGCGTGGGCGCCTGACTTGCGGTCACGATGTGTTTATTGATGTGGGCTGCGTATTTGAAGGCGAGGTTGAGCTAGGTGAAGGCGTGCGGGTTGGCCCTTACTGCGTGATTAAAAACAGCACCATTGGGGCAGAAAGCGTCGTCGATACCCATAGTGTGATAGAGCGCACCGTGGCGGCGGGCCTTAACCAGATTGGTCCCTTTGCGCGGTTACGTCCCGGCACGCGGCTGGCGGTAAAAGCCAAGGTGGGCAACTTTGTTGAAACCAAAAATGCTGATGTGGGGGAAGGCAGCAAAATTAATCACCTAAGCTATGTTGGTGATGCACGCTTAGGGCGTGACGTGAATGTGGGAGCAGGCACCATTACCTGCAATTACGACGGGGCTAACAAGCACTTCACAGAAATTGGTGATAACGCCTTCATCGGCTCGAATACCGCCTTGGTAGCGCCGGTAACGGTAGGTAAAGGCGCCACTGTCGGGGCAGGGTCCACGATTGCCAAGGATGTCACCGATTACGCCTTGGCAGTTACCCGTGGCCGCCAGTTAGAAAAAATTGATTGGCTACGGCCCAGTAAACGCATAGAACCATAGCTTTAAACAGAGCTCTGAGGATACATAGCGCTAAATATAGTTCTAAACATCGTGCCAAGAAGCATTAAAAAGCCGTATTCCTATCTCACCGTCGGGGTAATACCGTTTTAGGCGTTTTATAGGTTCGTAAAAAACTCAGGAGATTCATTATGTGTGGCATTGTGGCCGCCGTTGCCCAGCGCAACGTCCAAGAAATTCTATTAGAAGGACTAAAACGCCTGGAGTATCGCGGCTACGATTCGGCGGGTATGACGGTGTTGAGTGAGGGTGTATTAACCCGTCATCGTGCGCTTGGTAAAGTGGCGGCGCTTGCGGCACGGTTGGATACTGCCTCACTACCGGGTTTTTCGGGTATTGCCCACACCCGCTGGGCCACCCACGGTAAACCCTCTGAGGCCAATGCGCACCCGCATCACAGCAGTGATCAGGTTGCCGTGGTTCACAACGGCATTATTGAAAACTACGAGGCTATAAAAGAGAGTCTCCAGCGTAGCGGTTATACGTTTAGCTCCGAAACCGATACCGAAGTGATTGCTCACTTACTCTCTGAAAAGCTGGCTGATGGGCTTACACTGTTTGATGCTACTCAGCAGATTGTTAACGGCTTGGGCGGCGCCTACGCGCTGGGAGTAATGAGCGTTAAAGAGCCTGGGGTCGTGGTGGGCGCACGTCAGGGTAGCCCGCTAGTGGTTGGTGTGGGGATTAATGAGGCCTTTTTAGCTTCTGACCCACTAGCGTTACTGCCGGTGACGGATCGCTTTATTTACCTTGAAGAGGGCGACTTGGTTGAGCTTCGTGAGCAGGGCGCGATTCGCATTGTAGATCGCCAGGGTAACGACGTTGAGCGCCCTATTCATACCTTTGAACACGGCGATGGCGCGGCCAGTAAGGGCGAGTACCGTCACTATATGCTTAAGGAAATTTTTGAGCAGCCAAAGGTGATCGAGGCAGCGTTAGAGGGACGGTTGAGCGCAAATAGCGTGTTGGTGGAGAGCTTTGGTCCGGATGCCCAGGCGCTTTTCCAGCGCACTCGCCAGGTACATATCATTGCCTGCGGCACCAGCTATCATGCGGGGATGGTGGCGCGTTATTGGTTAGAGCGCTACGCGGGCGTGCCGGTGCAGGTAGAAGTGGCCTCTGAGTACCGCTACCGCCACCCGGTGGTACCCGAAGGCACGCTGTTTGTCACACTCTCCCAGTCGGGAGAGACGGCAGATACGCTGGCTGCGCTGCGCTTTGCCAAAACCCTCGATTACATCGGCACGCTGGCGATCTGTAACGTTCCCGGTAGTTCGCTGGTGCGTGAGTCTGATATTACCCTTATGACCCGTGCGGGCCCTGAAATTGGCGTGGCCTCCACCAAAGCCTTTACCACTCAGCTGGTAGCGCTAATGCTGCTGACGCTTTCGGTCAGTAAAGCTAAAGACCAGGCTGAATACCCGGATATTATCGCCGCGCTGCGCACGCTGCCCGAAGTTTGTCAGCGGGTACTGGCGCTGGATAACCAGATTGAAACGCTTTCCCAGGCGTTTGCTGAAAAACATCATGCGCTCTTCTTAGGGCGCGGTGCCCACTACCCTATCGCCCTGGAAGGCGCGCTTAAGCTCAAAGAGATCTCTTACATTCATGCCGAAGCGTATCCGGCCGGGGAGCTAAAGCATGGCCCGCTGGCGCTGGTGGACAGCGAAATGCCGGTGATTTCAGTCGCCCCCAACGATGATCTGCTGGAAAAGTTAAAATCCAATCTTCAGGAAGTCCGCGCCCGCGGTGGCCAGCTGTTTGTATTTGCCGATGAGAGCGTGGGTATCGATACTCAGGAAGATATTCGTGTACTGACCCTGCCCCACGTGCACGAAGCGCTAGCGCCGCTGCTGTATACCCTGCCGCTACAGCTGTTGAGTTACCACGTCGCGGTTCTCAAAGGCACCGATGTTGACCAACCCCGCAACCTAGCCAAAAGTGTCACGGTGGAGTGATTGAGACGTCAGACTTTCGATTGAGTTAAACCCATAAAAACGCTTTACAAGATGCGGCAATCAGTCGCATCTTATGCGTCGCCGTTGCGTTGCAGCATGTGGTTAGGGTGCTTATGATCGTGGCGGTCTTTCCTCCCTTCTGATTGGATAACATTGCTATGAAACCACCAAACGTCCTCGTAACCCGGCATTATGCTAGCCGGGTCGCTTGGCTGTTGCTCGCCTGCACGCTTTTTGCCTTTCCTTCCCTCTCTTATGCCGCCGCCGGGCCCCTTGATCTTACTCTCTCGCTTGCCGGTATCTCTTCTGTCGTGATCTTCGTGCTCGCCTACGCGTTGGTGATGAGTGAAGAGCTACTGCATATGCGTAAATCTAAGCCGGTACTGGTCGCAGCCGGGCTTATCTGGGCGCTAGTGGCTTGGGTCTATGTACAAGCGGGGATGCCGGAAGAGGCGGAAACCGCCTTCCGTGAAACGCTGCTTGAGTACGCCGAACTGCTGCTGTTTTTGCTGGTCGCGATGACCTATATCAACGCCATGGAAGAGCGCCGGGTATTTGATGCGCTGCGTTCCTGGCTAGTGCGTAAAGGCTTCAGTTACCGCACGCTGTTCTGGATCACCGGTGTTATGGCATTCGGTATTTCGGCGATCGCCAACAATATGACCACCGCTATGCTGATGTGCGCCGTGGTACTCAAAGTGGCCGAGGGTGATGATAAGTTTATCGGCCTTTGCTGTGTCAACGTGGTGGTCGCCTCTAATGCGGGTGGTGCCTTCAGTCCGTTCGGTGATATCACTACGCTAATGGTGTGGCAGGCCGGACAAGTACCGTTCGAAGGCTTCTTCGCACTGCTGCTTCCCGCGGTGGTTAATTTCATGGTGCCTGCGGTCATCATGAATTTCTTTATCGTCAATCGTCAGCCTGCCTCGCTAAAAGAGAATGTCTGGCTTAAGCGTGGCGCGCGGCGCATTATCGTGCTGTTTTTAATCACCGTGGCCATCTCAGTATTATGTCACTCGGTGCTACATTTACCGCCGGCCATGGGCATGATGTTTGGTTTGGGCCTACTGCAGTTCTTCGGCTACTACCTGCGCCGCAGTTTGCCACGTTCCCTTGAGCGCAAGCGCGAGCGCTACTCCCGCCGGGGTGATTGGAAGAAGCTGGAGCAGCTCGGCAGCGTGGTTCCCTTTGATATTTTTAGCCGTATTGCGCGCTCCGAGTGGGATACGCTGCTGTTTTTCTATGGGGTGGTGATGTGTGTCGGTGGCCTTGGCTTTATGGGCTATCTCAGCCTGCTTTCCGAAACGCTCTACGGCAGTTGGGACCCGGTCTGGGCCAACGTGGTGCTGGGGCTTATCTCAGCGGTAGTCGATAACATACCGGTCATGTTTGCGGTACTTTCCATGGCGCCGGATATGACGGAGGGTAACTGGCTGTTGATTACCCTTACCGCCGGTGTGGGGGGGAGTCTGCTTTCGATGGGCTCCGCTGCGGGGGTTGCCCTTATGGGCCAGGCACGCGGCATCTATACCTTTGCCGTTCACCTGCGTTGGGTGCCCGCTATTGTATTAGGCTATGCTGCTAGCATCGTCGTGCATCTATGGATCAATGCCTCCTTGTTTTAGAAAACACTGTTTTAAAAAACAATGTTCTAGAAAATAATGTTTCATAAGAGCAGACCCTAGTCGGTCTGCTCCAAACAGCAGTCGTTGTGCACAACCTAAAACGCCCTTCACCGAGGAATCGGTGAAGGGCGTTGTGTTGTATGCATCCAGTCATTAAAGGCGGTTAACCTAAAACGGTCAGCGGTGATACGTTAGAGGTCATGGCCGGTAATGACCTGGCAAATCTCCGCAAAGCTCTTGGCCCTGGGTACTGGGTTAATCTCTTTATCCACCGCACTCTGTATATTGCTGGCTGAAATAATGCCGCGGATTCTAAGTTCATGTTTGTCGTTTTGTTCGGTGATTAACAGGTGTTGCTCGGTGAAGGCTTCCATCGACATCACCAGATCTTCGATTGTCAGTGAGCCCAGTTGGGCGACGGGCATGGCGCTAAGCTTGTGCCACGGGGTCATAATCATTTCTGCCGTTATATCTTCACGCGAGAGATTGCGCTGCTGCATGGCTAAATTAATACGTCGAGTGCCAATCATCTCTTTTGAGGTAATAATGCCGATACAGTGTGCTTGGTGATCCATAACAAATAGCAGTCTTACACCGCTATAACGCATCTTGAGGTGAGCCTCGTCGATGGGGGTATCGGCGTCAACCGATTGAGGCGCCACTTGGGAAAAATCGGTCAGCACGGTCATGGCGGGGCTAGTGGGCAGTAGTCTACGCGCTGCAGGCTGGGTCAGCAGTGGCGCTGAGCCTAGTTGAATTAAGGGTTTAGCAGAAAAAGTGACTTGGTTCATCAGGGTACCTCCATATGGAGAAAAGGGGGAGCCGTTGGTATCTGGCTCACCATGCAACTCCACAGTTGCACGCAATTCTTATCGCAACCTTAAGAGACCCATAAATAGCGTTATCATGCCGACAGCAGCTACGGTTACTGACTGAGAGGCGGTAGCTCAATCTTTACGCGCAATCCTCCGCTGGGAGCCTCATCCAACTGTAGGGTGCCGCCGTGACGCGTAACCAATCGCTCAACGATGGAAAGCCCTAACCCTGAACCAGCGCTGGGGCCTGCGCGCTGAAAACGCTCAACGACTTTTTTACGCTCATTGATGGGTATACCGGTTCCCTGATCATCCACTATTAATACAAAGCCCGATGGCGTCGTCGTAAGGGTGATGCTTATCACACTCTGGTTAGGCGAGTGCTGGATGGCATTACCGACCAAATTCTGCACCAGCGTTTCAATGGCGCCCGGTTCTTCTAGCATTGACCAATCCGCCTGCTCATTGGCGTTAAGCAGCAACTGCTGTCCGCGCTCTGCGGCCAGTGGCGAAAGTTTGGCCAGGCTCTCACGCACCTCGCTAAGTAGGTGGCTAGTGCGGTACTCGGGGCGTGCCTCCTCTTCAGGCTCCAGGCGAGCCAGGGTCAATAGCTGGGTAACCAACCGGGTGGTTCTTGCGACGCCATCGCGCAGGTGGTTGAGTGCCTCCTGTCGGTCTTCGCGGCTGTCGGTAGTCAGGGCGTTCTGAGCGTGTAGGTCGAGTACCGCTAAGGGCGTTCGTAGCTCGTGGGCTGCATCGGCAATAAAACGCTTTTCGCGTACGCGCATGACGCGGATTCGTTCTAACAGGCGATTAAGTGCTCCGGCGATGGTATCTAACTCTTGGGGTAGAGGGCTAAGCGTTAAGGGCTGCAAATTATGCGGATCGCGACTGCGAATCTGCTCGGCCATGCGCGATAGTGGTGCTAAGCCCCAGCCAATCGACCACCACAGCAGGGCGGTGAGCAGCGGCAGGCCAATCAAGTCGGGTAATAGGGTGCGTAACGCTACCGCCCTGATCAGTTCGCCGCGTACGTCTTCCCGCTCACTCACCACAATCTGCTGGTTGGCGTTGGATATTTCAAGTCCATAGATGCGCCATTCCACCTCATCGATAGAGCGACTGGTGAAACCCGAGGGGATATCGGCCAGCGGCGACTCGGGGGCATTGGCCGAGCGTAGCAGGAGACGACCCTCTTCCCAGAGTTGAAAGCCCAACTGGCTATCCGCACGGTATCCTGCAAAGCGCCGATTAGATCTCGCCGCACCCCCGAGGGCATTTTCTAGGCTGCTCAGCAGCTCGCCGCGCGCTTCTTCCGGCAGTGAGGTTTGCAGCAAACCTGCTAATAAGCGCGCGTCTTGCTCAAGACTGGCGTCGTACAACGCTTCAATTTCATGGGCAGCGTAGCGGTAGCTGATAAAGCCAATCGCCAGCATGCTAATACCAAACACCAGCAGCGCTAGCCCCAGGGTACGTTGGCGAATAGAGCTCATGGGGAGTCGTCCTGATCGGCTTTATCCATGACGTAACCAATGCCGCGCAGGGTGCGAATCAGATGAGGAAAGAATTTACGCCGCAGATGGTGCACATGGACTTCAATCGCGTTGCTCTCTACATCTTCATCCCAGCCATAGACCAAGCGGGTTAGCGTATCGCGGGTGAACACGCGTCCAGGATGGCTCATAAATTCTTGTAGTAGAGTCAATTCACGCCGTGATAACAGCACAAGCTTCCCTTGGTAGCTAACCTGCATGGTCAAAGGGTCCAGGCGAATACCTCGGCACTCCAAGGCACTGTTGACTTGGTCGCTGCTACGCCGCAACAGGGCGCGCAGGCGGGCTTTTAATTCAGCGACTTCAAACGGCTTGGTTAAATAGTCATCGGCACCCGCATCTAACCCCGCGATGCGTTCGTCAACGGCGTCCCGGGCGGTTAACACCAAAATGGGGACGCGATTGCCCTGCCGCCGCACGGCTTCCAGTACCTGCATACCATCCATGCGTGGCAGCCCCAGGTCGAGAATGACCGCATCAAAGGGTTCGCCTTCCTTTAATGTGGCCAGGGCGGTAACGCCATCGCTAAGGTGATCCACGGTGAAATTCTCGGGCTTTAATGCCAAGCGAATGCCCGAGGCTAAGCTCGGATCGTCTTCTACCAGCAAAATACGCATGGTGGGTTGGTTACTCCTTCAAAACAATCGCCCCCATGAAACCTTGAAATAAGCACTGACAAGGGTGGCGTGCAAAGGCTTAGGCAGTCAGGATGAGGTTATAAATTGTAGGCTAATAACGTAGCACGCTTTACACCTCCTTCGGAGTTCAGCCTTTGATTGATCAGCCATGACGCATTCCACCTCAAGCACCCCGGAGGTAATGCTTTGCCCACCCGATAAGCGACGCGAAGCACTACTGCAGTTGGCTGCTGCTCATGACCCCGAGCAGCAGGCAGTGCTCAGCACTGCTTTAAAGAGTATGTCGACTGCCTCAGGCGAAGAGTGGCAGGGACTATTGGTAAACTATCAGGAAGCGCAAATAAAAGGCGCGATCTGGGTACAGCTTTTGCCAGAAAACATGGCGCAGCTGTGGTTACCGTTGCCCGGTGTGGAAACAGAGCAAATCCACGCGCTGTTAAGTGCCGCCCACGCATGGGTAAAAACGCACAATATTCGCCTGTGCCACTTGGAGCTGCCACCCCAGGCAGGCATATCAGAAGCGCTGTTAGTTGAGCATGGCATGCTGCGTTTGACCTGCTTGGAGCATTTAACCGGCAGCAGTCACCGCCGCTTAGCGATGAATGAAGCGATGCCGCTGTCTTTGCAGCCGTTTGGCGAACTTTCAGAACCAGAACAGTTGGCCCTGCTGGCCGCGGTGGGGCAGGATTCACTGGATAGCCGACCCCTGCGCGACGTACTCTCCATTAAGGAGCTACTGGCGGGGTTTTATCAGCAGGATCCCCAGGCACCGCAGCATTGGTACGCCGTTGGTTATCAAGGCGGTGTGGTGGGCGTGCTATTGCTGGCGCCGCGCCCGGCGCTAGGCCGTTGGGAGCTAATGCTCATGGGACTAATACCGGATTGGCGTGGCCAAGGTTTGGGCCGTTCGCTATTAAATAAAGCCCTCGAACTTGCCCAGCAGGCAGGTGTGCAGGCGGTTATGCTGGCAGTCGATAACGTCAATTTACCGGCCAAACGTCTCTACCAGCAGGCCGGTTTTGTGCGCTACGCACAACAGCGTTTATTAGCGTGGAAAGGGGGTGGCGAGAGGGGCGAAGCGCCAAAATAAAGCCTAGATAGTACCTATGGATCATATAAGCGCGCTTAGTAGCATTTTCTTGCGCTTTACGTTGCCGGTATACTAGTTCTATACGCACGTCTTGGCGTCTCTGCGGTGCATCGTTGATGTTGGCGCTGCCACACATAGGGTTTGAGACAGTGTTTGAGACAGTGTTTGAGACAGTGTTTGAGAGAGCGTTTGAGATAGCTTGAGACAGAGATTAAGAAAAAAACGATTTATGACAATACTCAAGAGGTGGTGAGAGTGAAAGCTAAGCTGATCATGAGCGGGCTGGCGGCCCTCGGCGTCATGGCGGGCACATCAGGTGCTTACGCTCAAGACGCCGCACGTGATGCGATTGCCGAGCGTTTGGCGCCGGTAGGGCAACTCTGTTTACAAGGCCAAGACTGTGGCACCGCAGCGGCACCGGCGGCAGCCGCTAGCAGTGGCGGTGATATCGACGGTGAAGGTATCTACGGCAATGTGTGTAGTGCCTGCCACGAATCCGGTGCTGCGGGTGCCCCTATCCGTGGCGATGAAGAGGCATGGGCCGAACGCACTGAACAAGGCTTTGCTACGTTGTTAGACCACGCTATCAACGGTATTGGCGCCATGCCAGCGAAAGGTGGTAATCCCAACCTTTCCGATGAGGAAGTAGAAGCGGCGGTCGCCTATATGGTTGAGCCGGTTATGGAAGTGCCCGAGTTGAGTAGTGGAGACGAAGCTGCTGCAGAAGACGGCGAAGCCTCTAACGACGAAGGTGCCGCTGCAGAAGAGACCGCCGCTGCTGAAGGTGAAGAAGCGGCAACCGAAGAAGTAATGGCTTCAAATGACGACGCAGCGAGTGAAGAGGACGCGGCCGCTTCTGAAGAGGCGAGTGGCGGTAGCGATTTAGATGGTGAAGCACTGTATGCAAGCTCTGGCTGTGTGGCTTGCCACGCATCCGGGGTAGCTGGTTCGCCGATGTTGGGCGATTCTGAAGCTTGGGCAGCGCGGTTGGAGAAGGGCGCTGACGAGCTCTACGCCAGCGCGATTAACGGCATTGGTGCTATGCCCGCTAAAGGTGGCAACCCCAACCTTTCTGATGAAGAAGTGATGGCCGTTGTCGATTATATGATGTCAGAAGCTCAGTAACGGCACACAGCACAGCAGATTCATAGCTTAGCCATCTTATCCACAGGGTGTTTTCGTCACCGCCCTGTGGGTATTTTTATAGCTCCCGCTTGATCAGCCTAGCAGCGAGCGCAGCCCGGCAATGGCATCTTTGCCGCGAGCCTGTTTTTTCTCTGGGTCTTCTTTATCGGCACGCCCTTCCCACTCCAAATCCTCTCCAGGCAGCTCGTCTAAAAAGCGGCTGGGCGCACAGTCCATCAGCTCACCGTAGGCTTTGCGCTGGCGGGCAAGCGTCAAGGTTAGCGTACGCCGTGCTCGGGTGATGCCCACATAGGCGAGCCGCCGCTCCTCCTCTACGGTGCCCACCTCAATGGCGTTACGGTGGGGCAGTAGGTCTTCCTCGAGTCCCATCAAATAAACGTGGGGGAACTCCAGCCCTTTAGAGGCGTGCATAGTGAGTAGCTGCACGCGATCGGAGTCATCCTCTTCCGCCTGCTGCTCCAGAATATCGCGCAGTACCAGGCGTGAAATCGCCGCTTCCACGCCGTCAGTTTCCGTATCGGTGGAGTCAGTATCGTCTTCCGGATCGCGGTTAAGCGACTTCTCTAACTGATCGATCAAAATCCATACGTTGGACATGCGCCGTTCCGCCACGGTGGGTGCACTGGCGTTTTGATACAGCCACGCCTCGTAATCCATATCCCGCAGCATGTCGCGAATGGCGGCAATCGCATCGCCCTGGTCCATGCGCTTACGCACGCCATCAATAAAGTGGGTAAAACGGCTTAAGCGCTCCGTAGCTCGGGTCGGTAGTACTTGCTCTAATCCCAGCTCATGGCAGGCGGCAAACAGCGAAATCGAGCGTTCAGTGGCGTAATTGGCAAGCTTCTCGACGGTGCCAGGGCCCACTTCGCGGCGCGGCACGTTCACAATGCGCAAAAAGGCGTTGTCGTCGGCGGGATTAATCAGCAGGCGCAGGTAAGCCATGGTGTCTTTAATCTCGTTGCGCGAGAAAAACGACGTACCGCCGGAGAGCTTGTAAGGAATCTGGTAGTGCTGCAGCTTAAGTTCCAACAGCCGCGCCTGGAAGTTACCGCGATACAGCACCGCAAAGTCGCGCCACTCGGCTTTCTCTTTGATACGCCGGGTGAGCATTTCGCTGGCGACCCGCTCAGATTCAGCCTCTTCATGGCGATTCACGATCACCCGAATAGCCGCGCCGTCACCCATATCGGACCACAGGGTCTTTTCGTAAACGTGGGGGTTATTGGCGATCAGCGTGTTGGCGGCGCGCAGTATGGTGGCGGTAGAGCGGTAGTTCTGCTCCAGTTTGATGACTTTCAGGCGCGGGAAATCTTCCCCTAGGGTAATCAGGTTCTCAGGCCGTGCGCCGCGCCAGGCGTAAATCGACTGGTCATCGTCGCCTACTACGGTAAAGGTGGAGCGCTCCGCCATAAGGAGCTTCACCAACAGGTACTGGGAGACGTTGGTGTCCTGGTACTCATCCACCAGCATGTAATGGATTTTGCGCCGCCAGCGCTCGAGCGCTTCCGGATCGTTCTTGAGCAATACCACCGGCAGCAGAATCAGGTCGTCGAAATCCACTGCGTTGTAAGCTTTTAAATGGCGTACGTAGGCTTCATACACCCGTGCGGCAAAGTGCTCATCGTCATCAGCCGCAAACGAGAGCGCATCGCTGGGCAGCACCAAGTCGTTCTTCCAGGTGGAAATTTTGCTCTGCACGGCGTTGATCTGTTCGGCATCCACCTGGGCATCTTTGTTCATCAAATCGCGCAGCAGCGCTTTGGCGTCTTCTGGATCAAACAGCGAAAAGCCCGGTTTGTAGCCCAGGGTTTTCAGCTCGCCGCGGATAATGTTCAGCCCCAGGGTGTGGAAGGTGGAGACCGTTAGCCCGTGGCCCTCTTTGCCATGGAGCATTTGACCCACACGCTCTTTCATCTCCCGGGCGGCTTTGTTGGTAAAGGTCACCGCCGCGATCCTGCGCGCGCTCATCCCACACTCTTGCACCAAATAGGCAATTTTAGTGGTGATCACGCTGGTTTTACCGGAACCTGCACCCGCCAACACCAGGCAAGGGCCATCAATGTAGCGCACGGCTTCCTGCTGGCGCGGGTTTAGCCCTTTGATGCGGCTAAGAATGCTCTTGGGCGTGGCAGGCGTCATGGCGTCGGTGGTCCTCTACGAGTGTTGCTAGGCGTTTTCGATTACAATCGGCAAATGCATGATAAACAGGCAGGTGGAGATGTTTGAAGTAGCGCTTTTTGAACCGCGTATGGCGCCCAATACGGGCAATATCATGCGCTTGGTGGCCAATAATGGTTGCCGGTTACACCTGATTGAGCCGCTGGGCTTCGACCTGGAAGAGAAAAAGCTGCGTCGCGCCGGGCTGGATTATCGTGATCTCGACAACGTCACTCGCCATGCGGATTTTAGCGCCTTCCAAGCAGCGATGCAGGGGCGGCGCATCTGGGCGATCACTACCAAAGGTACGCGCAGCTACAGCGATGCCGACTTTACCCCTGGCGATGTGCTGCTATTCGGCTCGGAAACCGGCGGACTTTCATCCCAGGTGCACGAAGCGCTAGACGCTGAGCACAAGCTGCGTCTGCCCATGCAGCCTAATAACCGTAGCCTGAACCTCTCCAACGCCGTGGCTATTGTGAGCTACGAAGCGTGGCGCCAGCAAGGCTTTACTGGCGCAGGGCAAGCCTAATCAGCGAGTAATGCCGTAGCGGTCGCGATACGCTCTAATCGCTTCGGCGTAGGCAAGCATTTCTCCACCAGCGTGCTCTTCAAGGTAAGTGAGTACTTGCTCTAAGGTGACGATACTCACTACTGGCATGCCGTACTGAGCCTGGACTTCCTGAATAGCACTCTGTTCGCCCTGACCGCGCTCCTGGCGATCAAGCGCGATGATAACGCCAGCGGCGCGGGCACCGCTCTGCTCAATCAACGTCATCACTTCACGAATCGCGGTGCCTGCGGTAATCACATCATCAATGATTAAAATATCGCCTGCTAAAGGTGCGCCAACGATATTGCCGCCTTCACCGTGGGTTTTGGCTTCTTTACGGTTGAAGGAGTAGGGCATATCCAGATCGTGATGATCGGCCAAGGCCGCCGCTGTAACGGCCGCCAGCGGAATACCCTTATAGGCCGGGCCAAACAGCACATCGGCGTTTAAATCGCTATCGACAATCGCCTGAGCGTAAAAACGCCCCAGCTTGGCCAGCGCACGGCCGGTCTGAAACAAGCCGGCGTTGAAAAAGTAGGGGCTAACTCGGCCGGATTTAAGCGTAAACTCGCCAAACTTAAGCACGCCCTGCTCAATGGCAAAGGCAATGAAATCGCGCTGGTAGGGTTGTAGAGTGGTAGCCACGGCGTTCCTCACTAGGCGGTAGGTTTAAATCGGCACGAAAGCAACAATAAAAGTAGGGTAAATGGCAAGTTTTAGCTGCTGCCTTTACCCAAACGTCTAAACGTCGGGTATCATACAGCAGCGACGCAAAAGGGACGATTTATGAAAATTGCCAGCATCAATGTCAATGGTATTCGTGATGCCGTCGATCGTGGCTTCCTGGACTGGCTGGCTCAGCAGGATGTCGACGTAGTCTGCGTGCAGAACATCAAGGCAAAAAGTTTTGAACTGGGTGACCACATTCTCTATCCGGAAGGCTACGAAGGCTACTTCCTGGATGCCGAGGAGGATGGTTTCTCCGGTGTGGCACTCTATTGCCGCAAAATTCCCAAGGCGATTATGTATGGCCTTGGGTTTCCTCAGTGCGATCATGAAGGACGTTTTCTGCAGGCGGATTATGAACGCTTCAGTATCGTCTCTTTCCTGATGCCGGATGGAAGTGACCAAAAAGCCAAACAGGCGTTTATGGAGCAGTACCAGGAGTACCTGACGAAGATGTCGCGCAAACGCCGCGAATACATCCTCTGTGGTACCTGGCATATTGCCCATAAAACCGTCGATTTGGCCAACTGGTCGGATAACCAACTGACCTCAGGCTTTCGCCCGGAAGAGCGCGCCTGGATGGATCAGGTGCTTGGCCCCACCGGGTTTATCGACACCTTCCGCGAAATTAACCGCGATGCAGGTGAATACACCTGGTGGCCGAAGCTTGACCAAGACGTGCCCCGTGAGCGCCAGGAAGGCTGGCGGATCGACTATCAGTTAGTCGGCCCCAACTTCCGTCGCCACGTGGTTGACGCGTGGATCGATTACGATGCGACCTTCTCCGAGTTCGCACCGCTGATCGTTGAGTACGACCTGGCGCTCTAAGTGCTAGACAACGCACTTTTCCCGCGTCGCCTGTCGCCCTTGCTGATTAGCCGGGGTGACAAACAACAGGTCAGCTAAATGCTGGCCTGTTGTTTTTTTTACGCCTTACTTCTCACCTTCATTACCCGCGAATTCCCAGCGTTTCGCGCTGCTTCTCGCGCAGCTCATCACCGGCTTTTTCGGCCAAATCCAGCATCGCGTTCAACTCGGCACGGGTAAACGCACCCGCCTCGGCGGTACCCTGCACTTCGATCAGTTCGCCGCTTTCGGTCATTACCACGTTCAAATCGGTATCGGCTTTGCTGTCTTCCGGGTAGTCCAGATCCAGCACCGGCACGCCTTTATAAATGCCTACGGAAATGGCGCTGACCAACTGCTTGAAGGGGTCGCTTTTAATCTTCTTTTCACGCTGCAGATAGCGAACGGCATCCATCAGCGCCACGCAGCCACCAGTAATCGCCGCGGTGCGGGTACCGCCATCGGCCTGGATTACATCACAATCTACGGTAATGGTGAACTCACCGAGCTTCTTCAAATTCACCGCGGCGCGCAGGCTGCGACCAATCAATCGCTGAATTTCCAGCGTGCGGCCGCCTTGCTTACCCTGAGTCGCTTCGCGGTTGCTGCGCGAGTGCGTCGCGCGGGGCAGCATGCCGTACTCAGCGGTTACCCAGCCCTGATTCTTGCCGCGCAGCCAGCGCGGTACAGTGGCTTCTACGCTGGCATTGCACAGCACTTTGGTATCACCAAACTCCACCAGCACCGAGCCTTCCGCATGGCGGGTGTAGTCGCGGGTTAAGCGAATGTCGCGGAGCTGGTCGGCCTCGCGGCCGCTGGGGCGCACAACATCAGGACGCTTAGCACTGCTCACAAATAGTACCTCTCAATAAACGCACAACTAGGAAAAGCCCTCCATTGTACACGTCTGAGGGTGCGCTGATTGGCTTAACGACCAGCTAGCGTCAAGGCATTACTTTATTTATGTCAATTGAGGCGTCCAGTGTAGAGCGCTTTGAAGGCAGTATAGCGAGCCGCATGCAGTTCATATGCACCTGAATCAGGCTCTAATACCTGCTCGCCCGGGGATAGGTCGTTCGCAACGCTCAAGACGTCGCCATCGGTCTTTGCCGCCATCGCCGCCACGGCTGCCCCAAGCAGCACGGGTTCGGGCGCATCAGAAAGGATAACTCGGCAGCCGGTACCGTCGGCATAGAGCTTGCGTAGCAATGCCGAGCGGCCATGACCACCGCTTAAGTGCAAGGTATCAATGGCGTAACCATGCGCGTTCAGCCGCTCGATAATCGCACGGGTGCCATACACCAGCGCGGTGGCGGCAGCCCAGTAGACCTTAATAAAGCTCTCCCGCGGCGTATCTAGCGTGAGCCCGGTAATCGCGCCGCGAATTTCCGGGTCTGCTAGTGGAGAGCGGTTACCGATGAAATCGGGGCAGACGTGGGTATGCGGCGCAGGGTCGCCGTTTTCCAGGCGCTCAAGCAGCAACTCGGAGAGCGTGCAGTGCACATCTTCGCCAAATTCGCTGCCCGCGGCGAACATCGCGACTAAGTGATCCAGCAGCGCGCCGGTGATACTCTGCCCGCCTTCGTTGGCGACAAAACCGCTGCACAACGCGCCGGGATAAGGGCCCCACACGCCGGGCACCTCGCGCCGTTCGGGCTGGGCGCCGATATGGCAGGTGGAGGTGCCGCCTATCACGGCAAGACGACGCTCGGGAGCATCAGAAAGGCTTCTTCCTAACGTGCCGAGCGCTCCGGCATAGGCATCAATCATGCCCACTGCAAAGGTGCAGCCGGTGGTTAGGCCCAGCTCTGCCGCCGCCGCTTCTGTCAATTGCCCCAGTGTTACCCCAACGGGCCGCGCTTGGTCAGGCAGCCGTGCGCGCTCAAGAACATCCTGCATCTCTATCTGAGCTAGAAAATCTTTATCCCAGCCATGACCAGGGCGAGGATCAAACGTCCACTTGCAGGCGAGCATGCACACCGAACGCTCGGTGGAATCCGTGCATTTAAAGCCCAGCCAGTCGCCAAGATCACCGGCGTAGCCAATCTGGGCATAAAGTTCTGGGCGGTGGCGCTTGAGCCACATCAGTTTGGGCATCTGCATCTCGGGGGACATGACGCCACCCAAGTTAGCCAGTGGCGCGGCGTGGGTGGCCGTGCACTCAGCGGCTTCGGCGGTTGCACGGTGATCCATCCAGACAATGATATTCCACGCTTCATCACCGGGTGAGAGCTCAAGCGGTTGACCCTGCTGATCCAGAAGGACGAGCGAGCAGGTGGCGCTTACCGACATGCTGGTGATGGAATCGGGCGCTACACCGGCAGCCTCGCGGGCGCGCCGGGTCGCGCTGCATACCGCGCGCCAGATATCCGTGGAGCTCTGCTCCACGTGATGCTCGGCAGGGCGATGCATTGCAATCGGTGTTTTCGCTTCGGCAAGCATCACGCCATCCGGCGTGAAAATGCCTGCTCGGGCGCTGCCAGTGCCGATATCGATGCCTAGAACATGTTCTTGATGACTCATGGGAAAACCTTACTCACGACTGTTTAATAAATGGCATACGCAGTGCCATTACAATAATTAGAAAAGCCCCCCATACCGCGGTGGCCAGATGCTGGCTGGCGCCCATCAGGTTCATACCCGAGGCGATTACCTGCAGGCTCATCAAACCCAGCACCAGGGGGAGTACGCGGCCAAAGCCGCCAAAGGGGTTCGCCCCGGCCAGAAAACAGGCCAGCACGGTAATCAGTAGGTAGCTCTCGCCGTGGCCTACACGTACGGAGTTAAAGCGGGCGAGCATCACCATACCTGCGAGGCCAGCGAGCAGACCGGAAATCGTGTAGACGGTGATCAGCACACGCTTGACGTTAATGCCCGAGTACTCGGTAGCGCGGGGATTGGAGCCGAGCATATAAATCGAGAACCCGGTGCGGGTAAAGTGCATCACGTACATCAGCCCAGCGGCGGCGGCGAGAAAGATCAGCATGGGAATGGGCACGCCCAGAAAGCTTCCGCTACCGATGGTTTGAAATACCTCAGGCATACCTGAAATACCGCCGCCGCGAGTTAAAAACTCGCCCACACCCTGGAGAAAAATCATCGCACCTAGCGACACCAGAATGGGATGCGCGCCCACATAGGCGACGATAACGCCGATTAAAAAGCCGGCGGCAGCGCCCACGACGAGCCCGACCATAATCGCCATGGGAACACTGAGTATGCCCAACCCCGCCAGCAGCCCCTGCACCAGCCAGGCGGTGGTGAGCCCGGCAATATTGGCGGTAAAGGTAACCGAGAGGTTGAGCCCGCCGGAAATAATCGGTACCAGCATTGCCAGCGACAGTAGCCCAAGCTCTGGCAACTGCATCGACATGGAACGGAAATTAGTCGCGGAGAGAAACCCCGGGGCCAGCAGCGAGAAAAACACGATGCTGATGATCAAAAGGGCCGTCATGGCCATCACTTCTATGCTATCTCCACCCAGGCGCATGCCAGCACTGGATGGCGTGTTCAGCGGCTTATTCATACGTTTTGCGCCCTGGTTGAGCGGGGCAACAGGTTGCCCAGATTACTGGTCGTGATCGCGATCAAAATAATTAACCCGACAATCATGCGGAAAGCGTAGGGCGTTACGCCCAGCAGGTTAAGGCCGTTTTGCACCACGGCGAGCAGCAGCACGCCGAGCACCGCACCCAGCACCGAACCGCGCCCACCGCCTAGCGTTGCCCCGCCGAGCACTACCGCGGCTAAAATTGGCAGTTCCTGGCCGATCAAGGCGTTGGGCACCACCTCTTGCACAATATGCGCCTGCATAAGGCCTGCCACGCCTGCGCATAGCCCCAGCCAGCCGTAAGCGAAGGCGTGGATTTTCCACACACTTACGCCCGAACGGCGCGCGGCCTCGGGGCTTGAGCCAAAGCCATACACCGCACGCCCGAAGCCAGTGCGAGCCAGAATGAACCAAGTGAGTAAGACCATTACTGCCATGACCGCAGCGGGGAAGTAGAGCGTGGCCGAACCGCGCTCGGCGGGTAGGTCGAGCAGAGGAATCGAGTAGTAGAGCCAGTCGGGAATAGCGTAGATCGATACCCCGCCAGTGAAGTACATCAATAGCCCGAAAAACAGGTTAAAGGTGCCGATGGTGACGATAATCGAGACAATACGAAAACGGTGGATGAGCAGCGCATTAAACAGCCCCAGTAGGGTGCCCACCAGCATTGAGAGTAAGATGCCTAGCGGCCAGCTGCCGCCGCCCAGGGTGTCAATAAGCAGCGTCATCACCACGTACTGCACCACCGAAGCCGCCACCGCGAAGGAGATATCGATGCCCCCCGCGATGAGCACGACCACCAGCCCCACGGCAAAAATGATATTGACCGACTGATTGTTAAGCAGGTCAAACAGGTTCTGAACAGTTAAAAAACTGTCGGTGATCAGTGCCAGCACCACCGAAAGCGCCAAAATGATGCCTAGCAGCACCCCTTCAGTGCTGATACGTTGGCGTGATAACAGGTTACGCATTGATGATCGCCTCCAGCGCTTCTTCCGTGGTTTCAGAGGGGATCACCTCGGTCGCGATACGCCCCTCGCGCAGCACCAGCGCGCGGTCAGTATTCATCCAGATTTCCCCCGCTTCGTCGGAGATCAAAATAATCGCCACGCCCTGGTCGGCAAGACCGCGGATGATCTCGAAGATCCCCGCTTTAGCCCCCACATCGACGCCAATCGTTGGGCAGTCGAGAATCAGCACATCGGGCTCGGTCGCCAGCCACTTGGCAAGCGCAATGCGCTGTTGGTTGCCGCCAGAGAGCGACGAGACAGCCAGTTCAGCATCACTTACCTTGGTTTTAAGCCGCTCTATCCAGTGCGCGGTGAGCGCCTTAATGCGCTGGGGAGAGAGAAAAAAGCGCGGTTTCTCAAGCGTCGGTAGCACCGTTACAGCGGTATTCATATTGATCGACTGATTTTGCACTAGGCCAAGATGGAGCCGGTCTTCCGAGAGGTAAGCGATCTTATGGCGCACGGCGTCGCGGTTGGAGCGCAGCTTGAGCGGCTTGCCATCCTTGTGAATCTCGCCCGATGTGGGCTTTGTCATGCCAAAAAGGGTGTGGGCGATTTCGGTGCGCCCCGCACCCAGCAAGCCGGTTAAGCCGAGAATTTCCCCGCGGTGCAGGGTAAACGAGATATCTGCAAACTCGCCTTCACGAGTCAGTTGCTTAAGCTCCAGTACCGTTGCGCCTGTATGCGTTTCAGCCCGGGGGGTGAACTTCAGCTCAAGACCGGTCATCAGCGTGGAGAGCCGCGCCTGGGTCATTCCCTCGGTGGGGTAGGTGCCCACCAGTTGGCCGTTACGCAGTACGGTTACCCGCTGGCACACTTCCAGCACTTCCGCCAAGCGGTGGCTGACCAGCACAATAGAAATGCCCTTTTCTGCTAGCGAGCGGGTAATCGCCAACAGCGCCTGCACCTCTTTGTAGGTGAGCGAGGCGGTGGGCTCATCCATAAAAATAATGCTGGCCCCTGCGCGCAGCACGCGGCAAATGGCGACCAACTGGCGGCGGGCAATCGAAAGGTCTTCAACACGGGCCGTGGGATCCAGTTTCAAACCAAACTGCTGAATAATCTCGCGCGATTGCTGCAGCGCCTTGTTATACGAAATGGGCCGCCACGGCTTAGAAACGTAGTCATCAAAGACGATATTTTCCGCGACAGTGAGGTGTGGAAAGAGCGCTAGATCCTGCCAGATGACGTGAATGCCTCGGCCGCGCGCCTCCAGCGGGCTAATGGCAGAGAGGGTTTCATCACCAAAGGTGAACTCAACACCCGGCTCGGGCTTGTAAACGCCGTTGATAATTTTAATGAGGGTACTTTTGCCGCAGCCGTTTTCGCCCGCCAGGCACATAACCTCACCGCGGCGAAGTTCGAATTCGACATCATCCAGCACCCGGCTTTGCCCGAATACCTTGCTAACATGACGCGCGCGAATCGCGATCTCGCTCATCGGCGGCTCCTCTCTAGACATGACGGCTCTCTTAACATAACTGCCGCGCTCATTGAGCGCGGCAGCGTTTACACCAAATGAATAAGCGTGGTTTTACAGGCCGAGCTCTGCCAGCTCATCCACGGTCTCTTTATTGAGCTCCAGTGGCTGGGAGGCAAAGATTGTGTGGCCGTCCAGGGTGATTTCGCCGAGCACCGGAAGCTCAGCCCCATCGGTAATCTCTTCGCCGTTATAGAGCATCTCACCGAGGGCGACGAACGCTTTACCTGCTTCCAGCGGGCTCCATTGGAAACCACCCGTAATGACTCCTTCATGCACCAAACGACGCCCCTGACCCGGTGAGAAAAGCCCCATTACGGCGACATCGCCCTCTAAGCCACGCTCTTTAACCGCACGAGCGGCACCGATGGTGCCTTGGCTGCCAAACGACATAATGCCGGCCAGGTCTTTATGAGCGCGCAGCAGATCAAGGGTGGTATTACGGCTATCGTCGACACTCTCAGCCACACCAAAACGTTCCGCCGCTTGGGTCAAGCCTGCGCAGTTTTCATCCAGCCAGTTCACCGCCGCATCCGCCCAGGCGTTGTGTGCGGGCACGCTCAGTCCGCCCACATAGACGGCGTAGGAGCCTTCACAGCCCGTGGTCTCAGCAAGCAGTTTGGCGTGCTCTTCGCCGAGCTGCTGCGACGAAATCATTTCAAAGTCGTAATCGATATTCTCTGACTCGGGGCTTTCGTGGGTCAGCACAATAATGCCCTGCTCACGCGCGCGCTCAAGCACCGGCTCGAGTACTTCACGGTCGTTGGGCACCACGCCGATGACATCGACACCGCGGCTGATCAGATCTTCAATCGCGCGTACCTGCAGGGCCGGGTCTGCGCTGGTGGGGCCCACCATATAGGCCTCGACGCCCAGCTCTTCTCCCATCTGCTCAATGCCCATCTCCATGGCATTGAACCAGGGGATGCCACCCACCTTGGCAACCACGGCGATAGTAGGAGACTCCTGAGCCATGGTGCTGGTGCTTCCGATAATGCCTGTTAGCGTAGCCGCGGTAAGAAGTGCTTTGTATTTCATTGTGATTTCCTGCTTGCTGTTGGCTAACCCAGTCAGTGGAATAGCGTGCATTGAAGCGCTTTAATAGTGCTGCTGTACGTTGCGCCAGGGTCAAATGAAATGACGCAGACGCTCCCGAGCCTCACAATGCATAGGAATTTAATGCACAGAAACTTTACACAGTGCTGGATACGTTAAGTGGTACTGAAGCGATGCGTCATCGCTATCGTTGTTGTCATTTAATCGAGCGTGCACAATCGGTTGTGCACTATGTAGGATTGATCTATTCCTTCATCACGTCAATGCTACTTTTATCTAATCGCAAGGAGCTGCCCCGTGGTTAGCGACTCTTCATCCAAGCGGCTGACTATTTACGACCTGGCGAGGTTGGCAGAAACATCGCCTAGTACCGTCAGTGCCGTGCTCAACGGCACTTGGCAGCGCCGTCGCATCAGTAAAAAACTGGCTAGCAAAATTCTTTCCCTCGCCCAAGCGGAAGGCTATTCAGCCAACATGCAGGCCCGTGCGCTGCGCCGGGAGCGTTCGGGGATTATTGGCATGATTCTGCCGCTCTACGACAACCGCTATTTCAGCTCGATTGCCCAACATTTCGAAGCCCAGGCGAGGCGCCGTGGGCTGTTTGCGATTGTCGCTTGTACCAACCGCGACCCGACCCAAGAGCGCGAGGCGGCGCGCATGATGCTCGCCTACCGGGTCGAGTGTTTAGTCAGTACCGGGGCCACTGATCCCGACACGATTTCAGCGATGTGCGATGAGAGCGGAGTGGCGAGTATTAACCTGGATTTGCCCGGCGGTAAGGCCCCCTCGATTATTTCCAATAACCGGGAGGGCGCGCAAAAGCTGACCCACGCCATTCTCGATCAGCTAGCCAGCCAAGCGCCGAGTGACAACGCCATCCTGTTTATTGGTGGCCGTGCGGAGGATCACAATACCCGCGAGCGGATTGCCGGATTCACCCAGGCTCGCGCTGAACGCGGGCTTTCCACCTCGGAGGCAGACATCATTCCCTGCGACTATGCCGCCGATAAGGCCCAGGTCGCGCTAGAGGCGTATATGCGCCACCGCGCTACGCTTCCCAGCGCGATGTTCGTCAACTCAACGATTTCGCTTGAGGGGATCGTGCGCTGGCTACAGCGGGGCGGCTACCAGCTTGACGATATGATTGTTGGCTGCTTTGACTGGGACCCGCTGGCCGCTGCGTTTCACCCTCACCTGATAATGGCACGCCAAAACGTGGGCGAGATGATCGACCGCGTCTTCGAGGTGATGGATACGCCATCGCCGGATGCCGGTCTGCTTATTGAGGTGCAGCCAGACATCATGGGTGTTTGATTTCCGTACTTTGGCTCACTATTCAACGTATCGAATAAATAGACGCCTCAATTCAAACAAGAGTGTTAGCGAATGCTCTACACTTCCAACACGCTAATCTCTCTACAGGTTTTTCCATGACGCACAGCATGACCGCCTTCGCCCGCACCGAGCAGGCCGCCCCCTTTGGCACCCTGCAGGTCGAAATTCGCTCGGTGAATCAGCGCTACTTAGAGCCACATTTTCGCCTACATGAAAGCCTACGGGATTTAGAACCGGTGCTGCGCGAAGCGCTGCGTACTCGCTTGGCCCGTGGCAAAGTGGAGTGCGGCGTGCGGTTCGAGAGCGCCGACACCGCTCAAGCGCCTGCGGTGAACGCCCAGCGGTTAAAAGAGATTGCCGACGCCCTAGCCGCCATTCAGCAGCAGGTGCCCAGCGCCGTGCCGCCCACCACGCTCGCGCTTCTCAATCAGCCCGGCGTAATGGAAACCCAGCACCTGGATCAAGACGCCATCAAAGCCGCCGCCAAAGCGCTGTTTGACCAAGCCTTGGATGAGTTAATTGACGCCCGCGCCCGTGAAGGCGACAAGCTCTCCGAGATGATCACCACCCGCTTGGCGGCAGTAAGCGAGCAGGTCGCTACCGTGCGCAGCCTGCTCCCGCAGATTCTGGAGCGCCAACGCGCCCAACTGCTGGAGCGCTTGGAAGTCGCCAAAACCGAACTCGACCCGCAACGCCTGGAAGCCGAACTGGTTCTGGTAGCGCAAAAAGCTGATGTGGATGAAGAACTAGACCGCCTGACCGCGCATATAGAAGAAGTGAGCCACCAGCTCGCTCAAAAAGGCCCCAAAGGCCGCCGCCTGGATTTCCTGATGCAGGAACTCAACCGCGAAGCCAACACGCTCTCGTCAAAATCGGTGGTCGCCGAAACTACCCGCTGTGCGGTAGAGCTGAAGGTATTGATCGAGCAGATGAGGGAGCAGATTCAAAATATTGAGTGATAGAGACTAAAGCTATATTTTCTAAATATTCTAATTTTTGTATATATAGTTTCAAATAATCGCGGATGCGATTAGCTGTTGCTCTTGCCGATGTATACCTATTTCATTGGCATAGTGATGCCAGCGGCTTGTTACTTTTTGGAGCTGTTCAAGGATTAGCCGTGCCTCACTTGGTGAGAGCTGAAAATAGGGCGAAACATCCAGCGCTAACTCCAAATCTAACGCATTGGAGTGCTCGTCGATATTTAAATGCAGCCCTACAGCCCCTAGCGAGATATTGATATCGTAGGCGGGCGATAGTCGCCAGCCGCTATTATTTTCTGCCAACAAGAAACCATGGTTGCGCAGATGATCATCAGCGTTTGAGACAAGTATGTTGAACACCATTCTGCGCCAAAGCTGGTGCAGATCCTGCTGAGTATGGGCTCCTTGCTCGATAAGAAACTGGGCTAGCTCAAGATAGCTAGCGCCCGCATCGCCATCGTAATAACCCAGCTGAGTCATCGCTGAACTAAAGTGCCGACGTAAGCTGCCAACACGGTCAAAGCGTTGGGTTAGAAAGGTGTGGTGGGGACTATTGAACCGCTGAAGTCGGCAAGGCGCCATTTCGATGCCCGCATCCACTGCCATGCGATAAAGCAAGTATTCCCATGCGGCTATATCGTAATCGTCATACCGGCTGGGAAATTTTGCTAGCCAGAGATCATCGCCATCCATGACACAGGCTTTTGGTCTCGCCCCGCCCAGCGACGAACCGGGCGAAACGAGCATATACAACCACTTTAGATAGTCGGGGCTATCCAAATCAGGCTGTAGTTCTATTTGGCTAACCGCAAACTCCAGTTCTCTCAAGCTAGATAATGGCGGTGCAGCAAACTGTTGATGGTTATCGAGAAAAGATCCGTCTTCTTGTAACTTAAAGCGCAGCCCGCCCATGCGAAACGTATCGTGCACACCCAGGAGATAGTCAGATTCGTTGAGGTTTACTAAACGCCTACCCTCTTGCCTAGCCACAACCGCTTCACGCCGCTGCATGAGCAGGCGCCCCCATCTATCCGGGCAAGAATCTAAAAATACACGGAAATTGCGCGCGTCATTATTGAACTGATCACCCGAAAACAACTGCAACTCAGGGTCAATCTGTACAGCAAGCGGAGAGTCGAGCCATGCCTGCGCATACGCGAAGCGGTAGACTTCGCTGCCCCGAACAAGGTCGACTTCTAGTCTCCCAACTAGCTCAGGCGGCTGCGTAGCAAGCCAATCAGCATAGACCCATATCGATTTACTCATGATTAACGCCTGCCTTCAGTGGTAGGGCGATAAACCACAGAGCTAGCGTTTTTCGACTTAATAGAGGTCTTATTAGACGTTTTAAGCAGCGCAATATCTTGCAGTTTGCGCCCAAACTCATCGTCTAATGCTACGTTCGCTAAATCGCTAGCAAGCCCAAGTGACGATAACACCACTAGGTAATGGCCCATTGAGACGCTAGGCTCGCCACGCAGAATATTGCGCAGCGTCGGCATAGAGAGCCCCGTGCGCTCTGATAGCTGGGTTTGGGTGATTTTACGGCGCTTCATGGCAAGCAAGATGTTCTCGCCCAGCGCTTTTAACACCCTGAGATCCTTGGGGAACACAACAGCTGAACGAGATGGCATAAAGCTATATCTTCATTTTAAAGTTAATTATGAAATTATAGTTTCATAATGTGCAAGTGTCACGATGCTTTTCGGCGCGATAGCGCAACTTACAGTCGTGCTGGAAAGTTTCGGTAGTCTCGGTGATGCCCTCACTTTCGAGCATAGCAAGTTTATGATGCGCGGTGCCCAGCCTTGCACATTATGTTGCGGCAAGGGAAAGTAAGATCTGTCTTATTGCAACGGGTAGGGGAATAGGGTGACGACTGAGAACATCACGAACTACCATGCCAAGTACTTTGCTTATGAGCTAACTCGCCAGCGGCGAGGTGGTGATGTCGATAGATTGGCAACATCTCTATTTGATGCTTCCGTCGACCTTAATCCCCATCAAATTGATGCCGCCCTCTTTGCGTTACAAAATCCGTTATCAAAAGGCGTTTTACTGGCGGATGAAGTGGGTCTTGGTAAAACCATTGAGGCAGCCCTGGTTATATGCCAGTACTGGGCAGAGCGTCGGCGTCGTTTATTAGTGATTGCGCCAGCCGCGCTACGAAAACAGTGGGCGAATGAACTATCCGAGAAGTTCCACCTGCCTACCCAGGTGCTTGATGCTCGTACCTACAAGCAGCAGCGTGACCAAGGGATATACGATCCTTTAGATCAAGATGTCATCAGTGTGATGTCATACCATTTTGCTGCCAAAATGGAGCCCCAGCTGCGCACCATACCGTGGGATCTCGTCGTCATTGACGAAGCTCACAAACTGCGCAATGCCCACCGTGAAAGTCATCGCACCGGACAGGCTATTAAGCGAACGTTTGCAGGTTGCCGTAAGCTGTTACTCACGGCGACCCCGCTTCAAAACTCATTGATTGAGCTATATGGTCTATCGACCGTAATTGATGAACAGCTGTTCGGGGATGCAATCAGTTTTCGACGTCAATTCATGCGTAATGGTAACGACATTGAGGGGCTGCGCCGTCGCCTTGACGAGTTTGCCAAGCGTACTCTAAGGCGTCAGGTATTAGAGTACGTCCAGTATACTCACCGAAAGGCACTAACGATTCCATTTACCCCCTCACCTGATGAGCAGCGGCTCTATCACTTGGTATCAGGTTATCTGGCACGCGAAGACAGCTATGGCGTGCCATCCCGCCAGCGTCACTTGGTCTCGCTGGTCATTCGAAAATTGCTAGCATCATCCACCACCGCCATTATCCAGACCCTAGAAACACTAAAGGAGCGTTTAGAATCGCTCCACAATCAGCATCAAGTTGAGCAAGACTGGCTTGCAACGTTGCTAGCCGGTGAATCACTTGATGAAGAGCTGTTGGAATCAGCCGATACCGACGAGGTTGGAGAAGTTAATGCGCAGTATTTGATAGAGCAGGAGATCAATCCAACCCGGTTACAGGGCGAAATCGCTGAAATAGAGCAGTATCTGAGCTTGGCTAAAGGCATCCATGAAGATGCTAAATCCCATGCGTTAGTTACCGCCCTTGAAACGGGTTTCGCCCGTATGGATGAGATGGGAGCACCACGCAAAGCGGTGATTTTCACCGAATCGCGGCGTACGCTTGAGTATTTAAGTCGCTTCCTCGAACTCCATGGCTTTGCTGATCAAGTAGTCACTTTTAGCGGCACCAACAACAGCCCGGGGATAACGGGAATTTACCAGCGTTGGCTAACTGAGCATTCAGGCAGCGATCACATTACAGGCAGTCCTGCTATCGACCGGCGCTCTGCCATCATTGACCATTTCCGTGATAGTGCGCAGATTTTAGTGGCGACTGAGGCTGCCGCCGAAGGGGTCAACCTCCAATTCTGTAATCTAGTGGTCAACTACGATCTTCCCTGGAATCCTCAGCGGGTAGAACAACGTATTGGTCGCTGCCACCGTTACGGGCAGCAGTTTGATGTGGTGGTCGTTAACTTCTTAAATCAGCGTAATGAGGCTGATAAACGCGTTTTAGAGCTATTAAGCGAGAAGTTCCAGCTGTTCGATGGATTGTTCGGCGCTTCCGATGACATTCTTGGCCGATTGGAATCCGGGGTGGACATCGAGAAACGCATTGCTGAAATCTATGCTACCTGCCGCACACCTAATGCTATTGAGGCGGCCTTTGTAGCGCTACGTGAGAAATTAGAGGCCGATATTGATGTCCGCATGCGTGAGACCGAGAGCAAGTTACTTGAGCACTTCGACGAGCAGATTCACGATTTGTTACGAATCCAACGCGACAAAGCTGAGGCTCAGCTTGATCGCACCGGTAAACTTTTTTGGAAACTCACCCGGCACAGCTTAGCCAATCAGGCCGTCTTCAGTGACCGTCACCTAACCTTTCAGCTAAAAGAATCGCCACTAAGTAGTGTACCAACGGGTGAATACTGGTTGATTCGCAAAGAGAAGGGCATTAAGCCACCTGAACATGCCCACATCTATCGGCTCACCCATCCACTGGGTGAGCATGTATTGGATCATGGGCGCCGCCAGGAGACACCTACGGTTACGCTTCGCTTTCAGCTGGCAGATCACCCACTTCGCATATCCGTACTTGAACAACTGCCGACCCAAAGCGGCTGGTTGGAGCTAAACCTGCTTGAACTCGATAGCTTCCAACATGAAGAACACTTGGTATTCACTGGCCTCGCCGACGATGGCACACGTCTTGATCAAGAAGCATGTGAACGGCTGTTCAATATTTCAGCTTTGGTGGAGAAGCAAGCGCCTGAACCTCCAGCAGATTTGGCTCCGCTGGCTAAAAGACAGTTGGATGCCACCCTTAGTCGCGTTCTAGAAGAGAACCACGGCTATTTTCAGCGCGAACGTGACAAACTAGAGGCTTGGGCCGAAGACCAAGTTACCTCTAGCGAAGCACAACTGGAAGATACGCGGGCTAAGATCAAAGACGCCAAGCGACGTTCGCGGATCGCCGAGTCCTTGGAAGAGCAAAAAGCCGCCCAAGAGGTGCTTAAGTCGTTTGAACGACAACAGCGGCGGGATCGACAGTTAATTTTCGATGTGCAAGATGAGATTGAAGAGAAACGCGACGCGCTCATTGATGCTCTGGAGCGACAGATGCATCGTAAAAGCCAGACCCACCGGCTGTTCCGGGTTCGCTGGGAACTGGCGTAAACGCTAACCACCATCGCATGACGTAAGCCGCGAGGGTCGGTATCATCTGTGCAACTTAATATTGAGGGCTGAACAGCATGTTCAGCCCCGTTTGTGCGTAATTTACTGTTGCAAAAGGCTGTTTCAAAACGTCTTGCGCACGTAGCTAATGGGAAAGATCAATGGTTGTAGCAATTGCCGAGACTCACAAGGAACGCTTTATCAAGCTGCTGCATGAGCTGTTCCAGCTTGATAAGCCAGAGTTGGATTTCGGGCTGTACCGCATCATGCATGCCAAAAGCGACCAGCTCTCCCGCTTTATTCGTGAAGACCTAGCGCAAGCGATTGAAGATGCCTTCGCCGAGCAGGGCGAGCAGCAACTGTCAGCCATGCGTAATGACATTGAGCAGAAGCGTAAACAAGCTGAAGAATTAGGTGCTCCAGACCCGGATAGCGCCCCTGCCGTGAAGCAGGCAAGGGCGGCTTACCATGTGGCCAAGCAAGAGCAGAGTGCCTCGGTAGATATCTACGACCATCTCTACCGCTTCTTTTCACGCTACTACGATAAAGGCGATTTTATGAGCCGCCGCCACCATGTGGCGGAGAATGACAGCCGTGCGGCCCCTTACGCCGTGCCCTACGATGGCCGTGAGGTTTATCTCCACTGGGCCAACAAAGATCAGTACTACGTAAAATCTTCCGAAACCTTAGCCAATTTTACCTTCAACCTAAACGAAGCGTTAAAGACGCTGCAAGGCTCCGCGGCCCAAGCAGGGTTGGCATTTGATTCGACAGACGCTGCCCTCAAAGTACACTGCCGCGTGGTGGATGCTACCGAAGGTGAACACAACGATGTAAAAGAGAGCACCGAACGCTTCTTTATCATCCATCACGATGAACCTATTCGCTTGGATGGCGCCGATCTCGTGCTGCAGTTTGAATACCGACCGGATCCCGAAAAGACCGGGCAGAGTGGCACCTGGCAAAAGAGGCGGTTGGTCGAAGCAGAAGAGAGCATCATGGAGGCGCTGCGTGCCACCGATGGTGTCGTCGCCTACCGTGAAAACTTGGCCACCCGTGCGCCCACTGACAAGCAGAAAGAACGCACATTGCTGGGCAAGTACTTGCAGCAGTACACGGCCCGCAACACCATGGATTATTTTATCCACAAAGACCTGGGCGGTTTTCTTTCCCGCGAGTTGGATTTCTATATTAAAAATGAAATTCTGCGGCTTGATGATATCGACGATGTGGATGTGTTAATCGTTGAACAACAGCTTAAAAAGATCAAAGTGCTGCGTAAATTGGCTAAGAAGATTATTGCTTTTCTGGCACAGTTGGAAAATTTTCAGAAGAAACTTTGGTTGAAGAAAAAATTTGTTACAGAAACTGATTACTGCATTACTCTAGATCATCTTGAGGGTTTTCCTGATATTTTAAGTTCTATTTTTAAAGAAAAAAAACAAAGAGAACAATGGGAAGACCTTTGTTCTCTTGATCTGGGTAAACTTGATCAAGATCTCTTGTCCAATCCGCCTCAAGATTTAATTAATTTAGAAATATATAGATTTCTGATGGTGGATACTGCACTTGTTAGTAAAGATTTAAAAGAAAGTCTACTCTCGGTAATTAATGGGTTAGATTCATTATTACTCGGAATTTGCATTCACTCAGAAAACTCACAGGCTATAAACCTTACTAGAAAAAAATTTGAGAAGTCTGTTAAATTTGCTTACATAGATCCACCATATAATACAGGGAAAGATGGGTTTGCTTATAAAGACAGCTATCAGCACTCCAGCTGGCTATCTATGGCCTATGAAAAAGTAAAAGAATCATTAGGTCATATTGCCGATAATGGTAGCTTTTGGGTATCTTCAGATGATACGGAAGGGCATTATTTTAAGCTTGTTGGAGATGAGATTTTTGGTAGGGAGTGTTTCATAGCAGATTTTATATGGAAAAAGCGGGATGGTGCTCCAAATGATAGGAAAGTTGGTTCTATTAATGAGCATATTTTTGCATGGTCGAAAAAAGCAGTCATAGGATCTCGGCAGACTGTTGCGGAAGATAACTTTAACTTGATGCCTAGAACTGAAAAAGCTGATTCCCAATATAGAAATTTTGAAGATCCAAATGGAAAGGATCCTAAAGGAGAGTTTAGAAAGATTGATACTACTGCTAATGCAAAGGGCGGTAGATATGTTGAAAGCCTTTATTATCCAATAAGAAACCCATTTACTGGCGAAGAGGTCTTTCCAAGAAAAGGGACATGTTGGCGTCATAATAAGATTGAGATGGAAAGGCTGCAAAATGATAATAGGCTTTATTGGGGAGTGTCTGGTACTGCTAAGACTCCTATGCGGAAGCTTTATAAAATAGAGGCCAGGCAGGGTATGGCAACACCAACAGTTTGGGACGATGTTGGTTATAACCAGCATGCTTCTAACGAAGGTGAAAAGCTATTCGGAGTAAAAGCTTTTTTTGATACTCCAAAACCAACTTCAATGCTCAGTAGAATTGTTACTATATCCAGCAATAATGGAGAATGGGCGTTCGATTTTTTTGCAGGATCTGGATCTCTGGCAAGTGCTGTAATTAATGAATCTCGGTCGAGAGATTCTATAAGAAAGTACTTATTAGTTGAAGTTGGGGCTCATTTTGACGAAATTCTTAAGCCGAGAGTTATAAAAAGTGTTTATGCTTCAGATTGGAAAGATGGAGCTCCTAAGGAAATAAAAAATCAAGGGTTAAATGGTGTTTCTCACTTTTTTAAGTACTTACGCCTCGAAAGCTACGATGACACGCTCAATAACTTAGAGCTAGGCGAAGATCCCAAGCTCGACGCGTTAATGGAGCAACATCCGGAGTTACGCCACGACTACACGCTTAAGTACCTGCTGGATGTAGAAACCCGTGGTTCGTCTAGCCTGCTGAATACCGAGTGGTTCCGTGATCCTGAAAGCTACATGCTGAAGGTGAAACAGCCCGGCAGTGATGAAAGCCGTAAAACCGCTGTGGATCTGGTCGAGACCTTTAACTGGCTGATTGGCCTGCATGTATCGCATTTGGACAAGCCGCGTACCTACGTGGCCCGCTTCGAGCGCGAGACCGACCCCGAGCTGCCGGAAGATCAGAACACGCGGCTTAAGGCAGTAAGCCTGCGTGAAAATGAAGATGGCGCTTACTGGATTCGCCAAGTGGAAGGCCACGTGCGCCGTATTCCCGGTAGTGATGAGGACTTGGCGAAAGTGTTGGTGGTGTGGCGCAAGCTCACGGATGACCCTGAGAAAGATGCCGCTGTGCTAGAGGCGCTGCTCGAAAAATATAAGATCGGCACCACGGACAGCGAGTTCGACACCATTTATATCAATGGCCCCCATGGCCTGAATTTGACGGGCCGTGCCCGTGATCGTGTTCATAGCCTGGAAGAAACCTTCCATGCCCGCATGTGGGAAGGGTGTGATGATGAGCTCTAAACCTGCCATGCCGACGTGTTGGATCGTTGCTGGCCCCAATGGGGCTGGCAAGACCACCTTTGCCCTGCATTATTTGCCGCAGGTGGCTAAGTGTGCACGTTTTATCAATGCCGACTTAATTGCTGCCGGGCTGTCCCCTTTAGCGCCTGAGCGTGAGCTGCTCTCTGCCAGCCGTATTTTTCTCAAGGAAATCGAGGACGCGATTAATGAAGGCGAAGACTTTGCTTTTGAGACAACGCTCTCAGGGCGGGGGTATCTCAGCCTGATAAAACGTCTGATGGAATCGGGGTGGCGGGTCGAACTCGTCTATTTGGCGCTGCCTTCGCTTGAGATGTCGCGTCTGCGTGTGGCTGAGCGTGTCTCTCACGGTGGCCACCATATTCCGCTGAAAGATATCCAGCGCCGCTTCCCCCGCAGCCTGAACAACCTATTGATGCTCTACGCGCCAAGCGTTACCCGTGCACGCTGTTTTATGAACGCGGGAGGAGCCCCTGCGCCGGTTTTTGAGCAAGCGGGTGCGCAGCGCCAGGTGCTTGATGAGCGTTACTACACTTTACTCCTTAAGGAGTCTCAGTCATGACTCAGTTGACCCCCGATACTCACGAGATGCTAGAAAGCTTGCGTTCGGCTGTTGCTGAAACGCTCGAGCGTAAACGCCGCCTTGGTCAGTATGCTGTGGTCTGGGAGAACGATAGGCCAGTCCTCATAGGTGATGATGCGCCTACCCAACAGAGTGATGAGCAGAATCTACAGGATCGGGAGTCGCATTAATGGCAGGTAAGCCACGCCAAGCCAAAATCAGAGCACTCAGCGCTAAGAATGACTTTCTCAAAAAACTGGTGCTCAACCAGTGGGTGATGACGCGCTTTGGTATCGACCCGCTTGAGCAGTACCGTGACAAGGGCAGCCAAGTGCGCCCAATCACGCTACTGAATAAAAACCTCAAAGAGAGTCAGCCAGGGCTAACAGGGGATCGACATCATCACTACCTGCACGCATTGCTGGGTGGGTATCAGTCAAGCTGGCAATATAGCGAAGAGGATTTAAAGCGTTTTGATGCCAATATCATTGAGCACACGGATGCCTTGAACCAGCAGCGTGAGGTGGAAGTCGAGTGGAAGTATTTCCAGTGGCTGACGCTGCTATTCGTGGAAATTTACCTATTCGAATATTTTCGTGACCGTGAGGCGCTGAAAGAGGGCCTTAACGCCCAGGTGGATAGATTTAACGCTTTTTGGCAAGGGCAGGGGTACCAAACAGGCATTGGCCGCTACCAGGACGAAGACCTTAATAAGCTCTGCCTGCAAAATGCTACCGGCTCCGGTAAAACGCTGCTAATGCACACCAACGTGCGGCAATTTCGTCACTATGCCCGTCAACACCAACGCATTGGTGACTATGGCCAGATTATCTTAATCACGCCCAATGAACGCCTCAGCGATCAGCATTTACTTGAGTGCCGTGAGTCTAGCTTAGAGGCGGAGCGCCTTAGTCAAGACGGAGGAGATCTGTTCAGCGGTGAGCGCAAGTCACTCAGCCGCGTCGCGATTAGTGAGATTACCAAGCTCGGCACTGAGCAGGGTAAAAAGAAAATGGCCGTCGACAGCTTTGGTGATGGCAATTTGCTGCTGGTTGACGAAGGGCATCGTGGGTTGGGCTCTGCCAGTGAGGAGAAAGGCTGGCTTTCGCATCGTAACAAGCTGGCGGGACGTGGCTTCACCTTTGAGTACTCGGCCACCTTTAAAGAAGCGGTAGTGGCCGCTGGGGATAATGGGGTTGAGGAGTCTTACGCCAAGAATATCCTTTTCGATTATGGGTACCGCTATTTCTATGAAGATGGCTACGGCAAGGATTACCGCATCTTTAATTTGCCCGAGAAAGAAACGCGGCAGCGTTACACTTATCTGACAGCGGCGCTATTGGCTTTTTACCAGCAGCAGCGATATTTCCACGAAGAGCACCGACAGCTAAGCCAGTGGAACCTTGCCGTGCCACTCTGGGTGTTTGTGGGTGCCAGCGTGGTAAAAGACGATGGCAGTAAAGAGAGCGCCAAAAATTACAATGAGCGTGCTTCCGATATCGCACAGGTGTTGGGTTTTCTAGCGTGGTTTTTGGGCGAAAAAGAGCAAGCTAAGCAGGCGCTCAGTGCTGTATACCAAGGTGATGCAGCAAGTGCGGGCCTGATTGATAAGCAAGGCAATGAAATTTTCTCTGGAAGCTTTCCTTGGCTTAAAGAGCAGCAACTAACCGTAGAAGCTCTCTATCGGGATATTCTTACGCTTACTTTTCACGCAGCAGGAGGCGGTACGCTCAACGTTGACCGGATTACCGGTGATTCAGGCGAGCTGCTGTTAAAGGTTGGTGAGGCTGAAAAGCCCTTTGGTCTGATTAATGTGGGCGACGCCTTAGGTTTAGCTGAGCACCTGGATAGCCATGATATAAAGCACCTGCAGGTTCGTAAGTCTGAGCTGGCGAACCCTATTTTTGCCGAGGTTACTCGTGATAGCTCGCCTGTCAATCTACTGATTGGTTCCAAGAAATTTGTTGAGGGGTGGAACTGCTGGCGGGTTTCCAGCATGGGGCTGATGAATACCGGTAAGAAAGAGGGCTCGCAGATTATTCAGCTCTTCGGCCGTGGGGTACGCCTTAAGGGGCGTGACATGAGCTTGATGCGCTCAAGCCGACTTGATCCGATTCTTGCTCCAAAATACCTTTACTTGTTGGAAACGCTGAATGTGTTTGGCGTTGGCGCCGACTTTATGGCCACCTTCCGTGACTTTCTGGAAGACGAAGGTTTGCCGGGTAACGATAACCCGGAAGTGCATACTCTAAAGCTCAATGTCATGGAGGATGTGGGCAAGTCATTGAAGATGCTGCGGCCTAAAGTACGCCAGGATACACGGCAGGCCTACAGCTTTCATCGTGATGGCCCATTAGTAAGTTTTGGCCATCCTGTATTAAGTGGTGACTTTCAGAATGCGTTGGGTCTAACACCCGATATCGTCCTAAAGGAGCGCCGGGTCGAGGTAGACCGCTATCCCAGGGTGGATAGCATTCAAGCGTCGGGTGTGAAAGAAGTCATGGCTAAGCCCGGCTTGGCGAAGCAGCAGTCGCGCTATTTCGATAATGACCGGCTTTTGTTCGTCGATATGGCAGCGTTGGCACGTGACTTGGAGCGTTACCGGCGTAATCGTGGGTACGCGAATGTGTTAATCGATGCGCATCGTTTGCCAGCGCTACTGAAAAGCCAAATTTGGTACACCTTGTTAGTACCCGATGACCAGTGGAAGCTACGTGCTGATAACTTCCAGCGTTACCAGAGTATGGCGTTAGAGCTGCTATCGTTGCTGTTAGATCGTGTTTTCAACTATCACCGGCGTGCTTACCTAGAGCCACGTATGGAGCTGGTAGCACTTGAGGAAGCGAGCGGTAATTTGCCTGCCACCAGTGAGTATCAGTTGGTGGTTGATGGCAGTGAGTCAGCGCTTATTGACGATATCAAACAAATGAAAGTGGCCATTGAGCAGCAACAGCAGGCAGCTTATCGCTCATCTAAAGCAAATGGTATTAGCGCCCTGCAGCTCGGTGTGCATCTCTATAATCCATTGTTACACCTAGGCAAGGATAGCCGGATCCGTGTTGAGCCTGTTGCTCTTAATGACAGTGAATACCGCTTTGTTGAAGATTTAAGAGCTTGGCTTGAAAGGAACCAGCAGTTAATCGCTGAGCGAGGCGAACAGATTTATTTGCTTCGGAATCTGGTTAAGCAAGGGATAGGGTTCTTTGAAGCAGGAGGCTTCTATCCAGACTTCATCCTCTGGCATGTTCAGCAGGACAAGCAGCGTATCGTCTTCGTGGATCCACACGGCGTCCGGCACACCGGGTCTAAAGATGAAAAGATCGAATTCGCTGAGCGCATCAAAGATGTCCAGCGACGCTTGAAGGATGAGCGAGTGGAGCTTGAAAGCTTTATTTTGGCCCCTTCCAGTACGACAAGCGCGTGGGTTAACAACCATTGGGGAGTAACGGCTGAGGAACTACGTGCCAAGCATGTGTTGTTTATGTCGGATTCGGACTATCTGGATAGCCTTATGCAAATGATCACGGCTCCGTCAGCCCACGTTTAGTGCGATTTGCAGCGTTAATCCAATTCGAGACGCGTCGCGTCTCGAATTATCGCAAATAACAGTACTAAAGCTTTAGTAACGCTTTGACGTCCCGAAGCGCAAGATGGAAAAAGGTACCCGACACCCGTGGCAACTGGCACAGCATCGTTTTAATGAAGCGGCTGGAGTCATCCAGGTCTTTGGCCACCACCCAGGATAATGGCTCGGAGTTTACCGAACACCTGGGGCTAAAGCGGTCACGGCAACGATCTACTGTGGTGATCCCTGCTGCTCAGGCGAGCAATAGCCCCTTGTTTTCCTGCCACGCTTGATTCACTCGCTGGGTGATCAATTCGATGGTGCTGGCTTTCACGCCGAGGTTCTTTGCCACGCCAGGAAAGGTACTGATAACGTCAACGATCTCTTGAACGTACGGCTGAGCCTGTTTCCAATTGGCAAAGCCTGCATGGGTGGCTAGCTGCTGAATGGCTTTTAGAGGCGGCTGTTTACCGTAGCCTGTATAAGCAGTCGCGTGCTCTGCAAAAGGGTGGGGGCTAAAGGTCACATCATAGAACGGTGCTGGGCTCCATTGGCCTGTATCATCCTGCAAGAATGCCCAGTTTTTACTGTGATCGTCCTGGTTGCAGGCAAATAGATTAAACAGCGCGCGTCGAAATTGCAGTTGGCCGACGGCGGGAGAACGGCACAGCTGGCGGCTGGCTTTGATAAGGTCTGCGTAATCCAGGCTAGGAGTTCGAAAGTCGGCGTCCAGCAGCCCACAGGCGCTATGCATATGCAGACGCCCCGCAGGGTTTTGATTAATCCAATCGAATCGTTTGATGGCCAACCAGGCTCGCTCACCTTGCGGTGTGGGTATGTGCAGCAACTGCCATTCCGGCGGCTCAAGGCCAGCCTTTTTAGCTAACTCCAGGTATGCCGCTTCGCATAGGCCTTCTTCGTGACCCAGGGACAAATGTTGGGAGGTAAACTTGACCAGCCACGCGTCATCCGCTGGCTGGGCATAGGTTCGGCACTTGCTGAATTGCCCAGGCGGCATAAAAAGCTGTGCTTTTGGTCTTGCCCCACCGGAGCTACCCGCGGCGACTAGGGCACTCAGTACGTCCTCGGTTTGACCATCGAAAACGGCCTGTGCTTGAAGCCCGAGTGTCGCTAAGTCTTCGTTATCGCTTTGTGGCGGCGCAGCCTCTGATTCTGGCTCAAAGGCCAGTGCGCCTATGCCGCGCTGACCAACAAATGCCAGTCGATCCATCGCCGTAAGCTGCATAGGCGCTATACCATGTTGACGGAATACTCGGTCTTGTAGCAGCAGTCCCCAGCCATCGGGTAAACAGTCGCCGAATACGCCGTGCAGCCCTTGATGGGGTGTTTTTGGGGCGGGCTGAAGCGCGAGGCCATGCTGTAACGTAAAGGGCGATAGGTTGCCATGTCGTTTCTCATAGCCTTCCGCGTACTGAAAAAATACCCCTTGGCGGTTTTGCGCTAATACGCCTGCAGCGACCTGTTCGCCGGTTGATAGCGTGCGCGTTACGTTCAGCCGCTGCGTTGGTTTAAAGGCCATCTTTGAGCACCTCATCGATAGAGGAAGGTGTCTTTGCGTTGAATGCGTCTTGTTGGGTCAGCGAATATAGCCGGGCCAAGTCGTCTAGGCTTTGCCATAGCAACAGCAGTTGGCGAAACGATATTTGCCCGGTGAGCTCAAATTTTTTGATCGTGGGGGCGGGCACGTTGCTGCGCTCCGCCAGCGCCGCACGGGATAACTTGGCCTTTTCGCGTAAGTGGCGCAAGTGGGCAACAAAGGCGTGCTGGACATCAGTATCGTCTAATAGAAGAAAACGGTGCATTCGACAGCATTCCTATTGTGGACACTATAATAGCTATTTTATCTCTTTTAGGGTTGTTTTGGATACAACTGTATCTGTTTATATTCTTTCCCAATTCGAGACACGCTGTGTCTCGAATTGGGAAAATGGGTGGTTGTGACATACATATCGCCTTTGGTTCTTTTAATACTTCTTGATGAAAAAGGACAATTTTATGCCCACCCTACGCTACCTCACGTTAATCCTTCTGCTCGCTATACTGGGTGCGCTACCCATCAGTACCCAGGCAAACGACGCCACCTGGCAAGCACTACAAGAAGGCGGCTTGGTGATTCTAATGCGTCATTCGCTGGCACCGGGCATTGGTGACCCGCCGGGATTTGAACGTGGCCGCTGCGAGACTCAGCGCAATCTTTGTGCGGCTGGGCGTACTCAGGCAGAAGCTGCTGGTCGCGCGTTTCGTGAACGGGATATCCCCATTGCGGCGGTGTATTCGTCAAGCTGGTGCCGGGCGTTGGATACCGCTGAGCTAATGGCACTGGGCAGTGTAGAGTCTGTAGCGTGGCTAGATTCGTTCTTTCGCGGGCGCGGTGATCAAGCGCAAATCACCCAAAACGCCCAGCAGCAGATCGCTGCATGGCAGGGGCCGGGCAATTTGCTGCTGGTTACCCATCAGGTGAATATCACCGCGTTGGTGGGCAGCGGCGTAGGCTCTGGCGAGATGATTGTGGTGCGTCCCACGGATAATTCGTTTCAAGTAGTGGGGCGGTTAAACGTTAGCGGTGACTAATTCGCTTCTTAACCCTTTAAACAGTTATAAAGTAAAAACAGCAATACGGTTTAGGAGACCTTGATGAAGGCCGTTGTTTTTGAGCAGTTTTCCGCCCCGCCGAGTATCCAGCAGTTGCCCGATCCGACGCCTGAACCTCACGGCGTAGTGGTGAAAGTGATGGCTAACGGGGTGTGCCGTAGCGATTGGCATGGCTGGGTGGGACATGATACCGATATCCAGCTTCCCCATGTACCAGGGCATGAGCTGGCTGGCGTTGTGGAAGCCGTGGGTAAAGACGTAAAACAATGGCGCGTTGGCGACCGCGTCACGGTGCCGTTCGTGGGTGGCTGTGGCACTTGCCCTGAGTGTCACTCGGGCAACCATCAGGTTTGCGATAGTCAGTTTCAGCCCGGTTTCACCCACTGGGGCTCCTTTGCCGAGTATGTGGGTATTCACTACGCCGATGTGAATTTGGTCTCGCTGCCAGAGACACTCGACTTCGCGACGGCGGCCAGCCTGGGGTGTCGGTTTGTCACTTCCTTTCGGGCGGTCGTCGATCAGGGCCAAACATCGGCTGGGCAGTGGGTGGCCATTCACGGCTGCGGAGGTGTTGGTCTATCCGCCGTAATGATTGCCAACGCCATCGGTGCCAACGTCGTTGCCATCGATATTTCGGAAGAGGCGCTTACTCTGGCCCGTCAACTGGGCGCCGTTGCCACTGTGAATGCCGCCAAGGTGGCCAATGTGGTTGAAGCCGTTGCGGAAATAACCCGAGGTGGTGCTCACGTATCGTTGGATGCGCTAGGGCACCCGACGACCTGCTTTAACTCGATCAGCAATCTGCGTAAACGCGGCAAGCATATTCAGGTCGGGTTGATGTTGGCTGAGAACAGTACACCGGCTATTCCCATGAGTAAGGTGATTGCCGACGAGCTTGAAATACTCGGCAGCCATGGCATGCAGGCGCATCGTTATGACGCCATGCTGGCGATGATTCAGTCTGGAAAGCTGGCGCCTGAGCAGCTTATCGGCAGACGAATCACCCTTGAGCAGTCGATTGATGCGCTGATGAACATGGATAAATTTGAAGGAGCGGGTGTAACGGTGGTGACCAAATTTTAAGGAAACCGCTGAGCCGTTTAATAACAATTTCCTGCAATGAAACGTGGCAAATTATTCGCTCCTTATCCGCGGCTGTAGGTTTTACGCTATACAGTATTGATAAGGAGTAAATGATGACAATAGACACTACCCAGTCAGTGCGTCGGGTGATCGCCCAGCACCCGGCCAAGCGCGATGATATCGGTGATTTAACTACTCGTCGGCCGCTGCCAGGGCCTGGTTTGGAACAGCTCGACCCGTTTCTGTTTTTGAATCACCACGGCCCGCAAACGTATCCGGCCAACAACCGTGGTCTGCCGTTTGGCCCGCACCCGCATCGTGGGTTTGAAACGGTGACGTTTATTTTGGAAGGCTCGCTTGCCCATGCGGATAGCGCCAAGCACCAAAGCGTGATCAACGCGGGCGGCGTGCAATGGATGACCGCAGGCAGCGGTATCGTGCATGCGGAAATTTCGCCGGAGGAGTTTTTGCGCGACGGTGGCCCGTTGGAGATTCTTCAGCTGTGGGTCAATCTACCGGCGCGTTTGAAGATGAGTGAGCCGCGCTACGTGGGACTGCAGGAAGCATCCATCCCCGCTATTGCACTACCGAGTGGCGGTGAGCTGAACCTGATTGCCGGGCAGTGGCAGGAAAGCGTTGGGCCAATTGACACGCTAACCGGCGTATTTATGTCAACCTTGCGGCTGCCTGCGGGCGCGTACACGCATCTGCCCGTCTCACCTAGGCGGCAGGTGTTTCTTTACGTAGTTAGTGGTGACGTCGAGATAGGTGGTGAACCCGTTAAGGCTCACCATTTGATCGAAGTAGACCGTGATGGCGACAGCCTCGAAATCGAAGCCAGCAGAGACGCACGCCTGCTGTTTGGCCATGGGGAAGTAATCGACGAACCTGTGTATTCCCACGGCCCCTTTGTGATGACTACCCGCGAAGAGATTGTGCAGGCGGTGGAGGATTATCAAAACGGCAAATTTGGTGGGCTCGACGCCTAAAACTGTTTAAAGCAGTCGCTACAGCGGCTCGCCGCGGTAGTAGTGCCACAAAAACAGTGACCCCACCGTGCGCCAGGGAGCCCAAGCTTCCACCAACTGGCGGGCTTGCTTGGGCGTGGGCTTGTCGTCCATGCCTTTTAAACGGCCCAAGGCTACCCGCAGGGCAAGATCGTCGGCGGGAAAGATATCCGGGCGTTTCAGCGAGAACATCAGGTAGATTTCGGCGCTCCAGCGGCCAAAGCCGCGCAGCTCAGTAATCGCGGCAATCGCCTCGTCGTCGCTTAGCTGCTCAAGCCCATCAGCGCTAAATGTGCCGGCCAGCTCCGCTTCTGCTAGGCCCTTGGCGTACTCAATCTTACGCCAGGAGAGCCCGGCATCGCGCAGCGCTTGGCCCTCTATCTCCATGACCGCTTTAGCGTGCAGCTCGGGCAGCAACGTATTGACGCGGCCCATAATCGCACGTGCGGCCTCGGTGGAAAGTTGCTGGCTGACGATAGTACTGAAAAACGTCGCAAAACCCGGGTCACGCTGGCGTGGGCCCGGTGCACCTACCAGGGGGTATGCGCGTGCGATATCTGGATCTGCCTTAGCCAACGCTTGCATGGCTTGATCGATTGTTTCGGGCGTCATTATTACCTCACGCGTCTTGGTAAAAGCTTCACACTAGCAAAGCGCGAGTGAAAGCGTGAAACCTTGACGACTAACGACTCGGGTGCCTTCTCAATTATCTTCTTTGCCCGCTAACTTTTTAAATGCAGCGTGTTTCTACTTTCGTCTAATCCTGCGATCATTTAGCGCTAATCGAGATACCAACAGGGCGGTATCCCAAGGAGATAAGCATGCAGAATTCGACAGCACCGTCGTCTCAAGGGCTAGCGCGTAACCCGCGTTTGGCCGAGTTTGTGTTGGCGCTGGGTGGCTTTGGGATTGGCACCAGCGAGTTCGTCATTATGGGCTTGATGAACCGTGTCGCGGGTGATTTAGCCGTCACCGTGCCTCAAGTGGGTTATGCAATAAGCAGCTACGCCCTGGGCGTGGTGGTCGGCGCGCCGCTGATTTCGGCGCTGGCCGCGCGCGCGCCAAGACGGCTGCTATTGATTATCCTGATGCTGGTGTTTGCAGCGGGCAATATTGCCAGTGCCATGGCGCCGGGTTTTTGGTCATTTGTCGGCCTGCGTTTTCTGGCGGGCTTGCCCCACGGCGCCTATTTTGGCATCGCGGCGCTAGTGGCGGCGGGGGCGGTACCGGTTGACCAACGGGCGCGGGCTATTTCTCGGGTGATGATGGGTTTAACCGTAGCGATTTTGATTGGCGCACCGCTAGGCACCTGGACGGGCAATCTGTTTGGCTGGCAGATCGCCTTTGCAGGCGTTGGGGGCATTGCGTTGCTTACCGCCGTGTTGATTCGCCTATATGTACCGGTGCAGCCTGTTGATGATCTTGCAAGCCCGGTACGTGAGCTGACAGCGCTGCTTAAGCAGCGCGTTTTGGTCACGCTGGCGCTCGCCTGCATTGGCTGCGGCGGCATGTTCGCTATTTTTAGCTATGTGATGCCGACATTGACCCAGCAAGCTGGTATGAGCGAAGCCCTGGGGCCGTTGGTACTGGTGATCTTCGGCCTGGGCTCGATTGCCGGTAATTTAATCGGCGGGCGCATGGCAGATAAAAACCTGATGCGTGCGATTCCGACCATCCTGCTCTGGTGTGGGGTGGTTCAGGGGCTGTTTTACTTTGCCGCTAATAACGTTTGGACAGGGCTGCTATTCGTCGGCTTGGTAGGCACCAGTATGGCGCTGGCGCCCTCGCTGCAAACCCGCTTAATGGATGTGGCTGAAGACGCCCAAACCATGGCGGCCTCGCTTAACCACGCGGCCTTTAACGGCGCCAATGCGTTAGGTGCATGGCTGGCGGGGTTGGCCATCAGTGCGGGCTTTAGCTGGTCAAGCACTGGCTTAGTGGGCGCTAGCTTGGCGCTCTGCGGGCTGGTGATTTTTGTCGCTGGGCGCTGGCTGGAAAAGCGTACCTATGGCGCCGTGACCCAGCGTGCCTGACGCTGCATGGTTATCGAACAGTGATAATTAACATGGCTAAAAAGTCGAATTCTCTCTAATGTGTAAGAGCAGTAACCCATAAGGAGATGACCATGCAGATTCAGGTATTGAATTCGACACGTATAGCGACACTCGGCGCGGTAATGGCGTTAACCATTGGCCTGGCCGGCTGCGGTACCACTACCGGAGAGCGTGCCTCTAGCGGTGCCGGTATTGGTGCGGCCGTTGGCGCGGGTGCCGCCGCCGTCACCGGTGGTAGCGTCGTTCAAGGCGCCGTTATCGGCGGTGGCGTTGGTGCTGCAACGGGTGCCGCCACAGATGCTGATGACATCAACCTGGAATAAGTAGGTGTTGATCCATTAGCGACACAGCCTAAATCCGCGCATGCCCATATGAAAGTGGTCGGCATGTGCGGCGTTGTAGTCAGGCCCTAGCACGTTGCCAAAGGCATCGCAGGCCCCATCTCGGGCGGCCCGTAAGAACTCCCCCACCTCGCCTTCATCATCCCAATGGTTGATCAGCGTAATGCGCTGCCCATTCTCAAATTGAAACCCCGTTACATCCAGCGCTTCGGCGGTGGCGTGTTCGCTGCGTCGGCCGGTTTCACGCCCGTAAACATTACGGCAGGCAAAACTACCCACGTGGTTAACCTGGCTTACCCGGCTACCCATAATCTCTTCCGCTGCAGGCTGTAACGCATGGTGCTCATACATGACCCAGGCCAGCGCCAAGGGGCAGGTCGCCACAAAACTCTGGTTAAAAGAAACGTCGCTGGATTGCATGCGCACGACATTGGTAAGCGGGCAGCTTGCCGTAGGGGAGTAATCTGCTAACGGCATGTAGCTAAGTTCGCCATCAGGAACGGTATCTAATGCCGCTAAACAGCCCTCTCGGTCATCCGCTAGGCGGCTTAGCTTAAGTTTAGTCACCGGGGTGATAGGGTCATCAATATGCAGCGGTGCCCAGGGCGCCCAGTGGCGGGGAATCTCTATAAGGCCTTTTTGCAGGGCTACGCCCAGTGCAATTAGGCCTAATATAAATAGCGTACTGCGCATGTCTACCTCCCTGTATGTCACCGCCAACGCTACAGTCGTCGCGCTGGGTGTGCGATACTGCGCAGCCTTGCTGCTCTGCTGCAGTCACTTTACTAGCGTTTACTACGTTTTCCGCTGCTTATTTTCGCTAACTGAAGGGAAAGTACTTCATGTCCCAAGGTACGCTGTTTATCGTTTCTGCCCCGTCGGGTGCTGGCAAGACTAGCTTGGTGCGTGAGCTAATCGAAAGCCTGGATGGGATTCAAGTGTCGGTGTCGCACACTACGCGTGCCAAGCGCGAGGGTGAGGTGGATGGCGTGAATTACCATTTCACCAATGTGGCCGAGTTTGAAGCGATGATCGCGCGGGGTGAGTTCTTTGAGTATGCCAAAGTATTTGATAATTACTACGGCACCTCACGCCAGGCGGTAGAGGTATTGCTGGCGGCAGGGCAGGATGTGATTCTGGAAATCGACTGGCAGGGCGCTCATCAGGTGCGCGAGCAAATGCCGGATGCGGTATCGATTTTTATTCTGCCGCCGTCGCGCAACGAGCTTGAGCGACGCCTTGCTAGCCGCGGTACCGATGAGCATGCAGTGATTGCTCGTCGCATGCGCGATGCGGTTAGTGAAATGTCCCATTACCACGAATATGATTACCTCGTTGTTAACGATGACTTCACCACGGCGCTGCAGGAGTTACAGTCGCTGGTGATCAGTCGCCGTTTGAGTCGACCGGTAATGAGCGAGCGACACGCGCCGCTGTTGGCTGCGCTCTTGTCACAGGCGCCTACGGTCGAGTAATCTATCTGGTTCTACATCTTTTTTTTCGCTGGGTCGACGCCGTTTTCAACGCTTAAACGGTGTCGGCCCGGTTCCGTCATAACAGGAAGGCTCCCATGGCTCGCGTAACCGTTGAAGATTGTCTTGAAAATGTTGAAAACCGTTTCAAGCTGGTAATGATTTCCACCCAGCGTGCTCGCCAGCTGGCGCGCGGCTCCCGCGATGCCCTGCTACCTTGGGAAAACGATAAACCCACAGTGATGGCACTGCGTGAAATTGCCGCAGGTCTGGTCGATCACACCGTGCTCGACGAGCCCGTTGAAGCCGCTGTTCGTCCGCGCCCGGCTATGGCGCCTACTCATATCGACGACTAACGTTTTCAACGACACCGATAGAGGCGCGGTAGATGTTCACCATTGATGACCTGGCCGATCGACTCGGCGGCTATTTACCCTCGGATGAAATCCAGCAGGTCAAACGCGCCTTTTACTACGCTGAGCAGGCTCACGACGGCCAGCGGCGCCGTTCCGGTGAGCCTTATGTTACCCACCCGCTGGCGGTGGCGAATATTCTTGCCAATATGCACATGGATCATCAAAGCCTGATGGCCGCCATGCTGCACGATGTTATCGAAGACACCGGCGTTTCCAAAAAAGCCCTGGAGTCACAGTTTGGCAAACCGGTAGCCGAATTGGTGGATGGGGTATCTAAACTTACCCAAATCACCTTTGAAGACAAAGCCGTTGCTCAGGCGGAAAACTTCCAAAAGATGGTGCTGGCGATGTCGCGGGATATTCGCGTCATCATCGTTAAGCTGGCCGACCGGCTGCACAATATGCGCACCCTGGGCGCCCTACGCCCGGATAAGAAGCGCCGAATTGCCCGTGAAACCCTGGAAATATATGCCCGTATTGCCGGGCGGCTGGGTATTAACACTATTCGCGTTGAGCTTGAGGATCTCTCCTTTCAAGCGATCCACCCCATGCGTTCCGAGCGCATTAAGCGCGCTGTCGCTAAAGCGCGGGGGAACCGGCGCAGTGCCATGCGTGAGATTCAGTCGTCGCTGCAAAAAAGCCTCGACGACGACGCGCTTAATGGCACGGTAATTGGGCGCCAGAAGCATCTGCTGTCGATCTATAAAAAGATGCGCGACCAGCGTAAGCCCTTTACGGAAATCATGGACGTGTTTGGGTTTCGCATCATTACCGAAGATGTGGCCAGCTGCTACCGTATTTTGGGCGTGGTGCATAACCTTTATAAGCCAGTGCCCGGGCGCTTTAAAGACTATATCGCGATTCCCAAAGCCAACGGCTACCAGAGTCTGCACACCACCCTATTTGGCTCCCGCGGTATGCCCATTGAAGTGCAGATACGTACCCGCGAAATGGAAGCCATGGCCAATAACGGCATCGCCGCCCACTGGCTTTACAAGGCGGGTCAGACCTCGCATCCGATTGCCGAAGGCAGCCACGCCCGGGCCCGCGCTTGGGTAAAAGGGCTGCTGGAAATGCAGCGCCACGCCGGGGATTCATTGGAATTTATCGAACACGTTAAAAACGACCTGTTCCCCGATGATATCTACGTGTTCACGCCTAAAGGCGACATTATGGAGTTGCCCCAGGGCGCGACCGTGATCGACTTCGCCTACACGGTGCACACGGATATCGGTAATAACTGCATCGCTTGCCGTATTGACCGCCATTTGGCGCCGCTCTCGACGCGCTTAGAGAGCGGCCAGACGTTGGAAATTATCACCGCCCCCGGTGCCAAGCCCAATCTTGCCTGGTTGAACTTTGTGACCACCGCAAAGGCGCGTTCGGCGATACGCCACGCGCTGAAGTATCAGCAGCAGACCGAAGCGGTCATGTTAGGGCGGCGCTTGCTCAACAAAGCCCTGGCGCCGTTTGATACCAGCCTGGAAGAGCTGGATGAGAGCGCCCTTAAGCGGGCCTTCAAAGAGCTGGATGTCTCTTCCGAAGAGTCACTCTTGGAGTCGCTGGGGCTAGGTAACCGCATGACCCATGTGGTGGCACGGCGGCTAGTGGCTGCCGCTCACGGCGATACTTACGAGCATTCAGTGGACGTTGAAGGCAGCAAAGCCGTGATGATCAGCGGCAGTGAAGGCATGGTGGTCAACTTTGCCCGCTGCTGCCATCCGCTGCCGGGCGACCCGGTGGTCGGCCATCTCTCTACGGGTAAAGGCTTGGTGGTGCATCGCGCCGAGTGTAAAAATGTGATTGATAAGAACTTTGCCGATAAAAACGACCCCGATAAGCTGTTCGCGCTGGCGTGGTCGGATACCATTGATGAAGACTTCCCGGTTGCGCTGCGCATAGAAATTGAGAGCCGGAGAGGGCTGGTCGCAGAGCTTGCCGGGCTGGTTACCGATGCCGATGCCAACATTGAACGGATTGGCATTGAAGAACGCGATGCCCACCTTTCCACCGTTAACCTGACGCTTTCGGTGAAAGGCCGCGTGCACTTGGCACGCATCATTAAACGCATCCGTAATCTTCCCAACGTTGGCAAGATAACCCGACTCGCCAATTAACGGCGACTATCACGATATGCCGATAAAAATCGGCAGCGATCGCTATTTTTCAGTATCAAATAATTAAGCATTATCTACTACAGGAGCGAACCAACGTATGAGCAATAAGGCTGTTATCAACACCAGCAAAGCCCCTGCGGCTATCGGCCCTTACTCCCAGGCCATTAAAGCGGGCAACACGGTGTATCTTTCCGGCCAAATTCCGCTGGATCCGGCCACCATGGCGATTGTCTCTGAGGATTTTGAAGCCCAGGCGCGCCAAGTCTTCACCAACCTGCAAGCGGTATGTGAAGAAGCGGCGGGCTCACTCAGCGATATCGTCAAGCTGAACCTGTATCTGGTGGACTTGGATAACTTTGCGATTGTTAACCAAGTGATGGAAGAGTTCTTCACCGCTCCTTTCCCCGCCCGTGCCGCGGTCGGCGTGAAAGCGCTGCCCAAAGGCAGCCAGGTGGAAGCAGAAGCGGTCATGGTCATCGGTGATTAAGGTTGCTTCTTAAGCCTTATTGAGCTCTAGAAAACCACCCTCTTTCAGCACCTGGGCATAACCTTCGCGGTAGCTGGGGAAACGGAACTGATAGCCAGTGCTCAATAGGCGCTGGTTATCGCAGCGCTTGCTAGTTCGCCGGCGTAAAGGTGACTGCATGGTCTCAGTAGCCTCTACTTTAAGCTGCTCGGCCAGCCACATCATGACGTTATGCATGGTGACCGGTTCGCAGTCGCTGCCTAGGTAGATATCTGCCAGCGTCTCACCACTCTCCTGATAGCGAATCAGGTGGGCAAGAATGCCGGTGCAGTCGTCGCGGTGGATGCGGTTGGAGTAGACCACCGGCGTGATTGCAGCCACACGACCTTCAGCCACCTGATGAATCAGTCGGTCGCGGCCTGGGCCGTAAATGCCGGAAAAGCGCACCACCGTACCGGGTAGCGCATGATTGATCAGCGCCTGTTCGGCTTCGCACATTAGCGTGCCAGAGAAGCTGGTCGAATCGGGCGGGGTCTCTTCGTTGACCACTTCGCCTTCCTGCTGGCCGTGTACGCTGGTTGATGAGACAAAAAACACCCGACGCGGCGGCGTTTTGTGCTGCTCCATCACGCTCAACACGCGCTTTAAGCCGTCAGGATAAGCGCTTTGATAGGCGCTCTCTTCGAAACGGTCAGCGCTGACGGTATACACCACATAATCAGCTTGGGGCAAGCTCTTGGCATCGGCGTCTTCAAGGCTCTCCAGGTCTAACGCTAGCGGTTTAATCCCGGTGCCTTGTAAAGCTTCTACGTTGCGACGTAAGCCAATCACCTGGTGTCCTTCCTCAAGCAGTTCGCGCCCAAGGTTGATCCCAATATCGCCACAGCCGATAATCAGTACGGTTAGCTTCACCGTGCTTACTCCTCTTGATTAATATTCCCTATTAGATGCAAAGTCTCTACCAAATATGAGATTGTCGGATATGAAAACCGGCGGCAGAGCTTGCTTGTCCTTTTCCATCCCGCTGACGGTCATGATGCTAGGTCTTGCATACACATCCTATTTTATACAAACCCTAGTCACGAGCTGCTACGAGAGGATGCCACTGGCACCGCTATGACTTTAACAGAACTTCGCTACATCGTAACCCTTGCCCAGGAGCGTCACTTTGGCCGGGCGGCAGAACGCTGCCACGTTTCGCAGCCCACGCTCTCGGTGGCGGTGAAAAAGCTGGAAGAAGAGCTCGAAACGCCGCTATTTGAGCGCTCCAAGTCCACTGTACAGGTTACCCCGCTGGGTGAAAAAATCGTTGCCCAGGCCCAGCGTGTGCTGGAGCAGAGCAGCCTGATTTTTGAGCTCGCAAGCGCAGGTAAAGATCAGCTGGCCAACCCGCTGCGCATTGGCGCGATTTACACCATTGGGCCCTATCTGTTTCCCCATCTGGTGCCAGCCCTGGCTAACGCAGCACCGCAAATGCCGCTGTATATTGAAGAGGGTATGACCGGTACGCTGCGCGCCAAGCTGAGAAGCGGCGAGCTGGATGTGATTATTGTCGCGCTGCCGTTTACCGAAACCGATGTGGTAACCAAACCGATCTACGACGAAGCCTTTGAAGTATTAATTCCCGCCAACCACCCCTGGGTCGAGCGGGAAGCGATCAACAAAGAGGACTTGCTTGAAGAACGGCTGCTGCTGCTTGGCGAAGGTCACTGCTTCCGCGATCAAATTTTGGAAGCCTGCCCGGCGATTACCCAAAAGCTCAATAGTCCCAACAATACGCTGATCGCCGAAGGCGGCTCGTTGGAAACTATTCGCCATATGGTGGCCTCTCGTTTGGGTATCACGGTGCTGCCGCAGTCAGCGCTGGGCACCGACCAGTATGAAAATGCCATGCTGGTGAGTCGACCGTTTGTTGACCCAGCGCCGTCACGTACCGTGGCGATCGCCTGGCGGGCGAGCTTTCCCCGGCCCAAAGCCATTGAGGCGCTGATTCAGGCGATCAGCCATTGTCGTCAACCTACCAAAGCCGTGAAAAGCGCCCCATGAGCGCCCTCTCCGCGCCGATAACCGCGCTGAAGGGCGTGGGCGAAGCGCTGGCGCTGAAGCTGGGCCGGCTGGGGATCGAGCGGGTGAGCGATCTACTGTTTCACCTGCCGCTGCGCTATCAGGATCGCACGCGGCTGACACCGATTGGCCTACTGCGTGCAGGTCAGGAGGCGGTGATAGAGGGCGAAGTGACCGCCTGCGACGTAGTCAAAGGGCGCCGCCGCAGCCTGCTGGTGCGCCTGCGCGATGCCAGCGGTATTTTGAGCCTGCGCTTTTTTCACTTCTCCCCCGCTCAGCAGCAACAGCTGCGCCCCGGCGCCACGGTGCGGGCGTTTGGTGAAGCGCGGGCCGGGGCGACCGGTTTAGAGATCTACCATCCCGAGTATCGTCTGAGTGGTAGTGAAACCCCGGTGGAAGAGTATTTCACCCCCATTTACCCCACCACCGAAGGCTTGAACCAACCGCGGCTACGTGCCCTGGCGCAGCAGGCGCTGGGTTTACTGGACAACGCCCCTGAAGCTTTGCCCGATGTAATACCCGATGCCCTACTTCAGCGCTTTCAGCTACCGGGCCTCCACGCCAGCCTGCATTTACTACACCAGCCACCACCTGATGTGAATATCGAACAGTTAACCTTCGGTCAGCACCCGGCTACGCGCAGGTTGGCGCTGGAAGAGTTGCTCGCCCACCAACTCAGTCTGCGCGAAGTGCGTCTACGTATTCAGGCGGACGGTGCGCCGACACTACCTTCCGGACGCAGTCTGCAGGCACGCTTTTTGTCCCAGTTGCCCTTTGCTTTAACCGGTGCCCAGCGCCGCGTGCTGGAAGAGATCGGCCACGATTTAAGCCGCCCGGCGCCGATGTTGCGGCTGATTCAAGGCGATGTCGGCTCGGGCAAGACCGTGGTGGCCGCCATGGCCGCGCTGAGCGCCCTGGCGGGCAATTGCCAAGCGGCGATCATGGCGCCGACGGAAATCCTCGCAGAGCAGCACTACCGCTCGTTTAAAGCCTGGTTTGAGCCGCTGGGCATCGAAGTGGCGTGGCTGGCGGGCAAGCTCAAAGGCAAAGCACGGCTAGATGCCAAGGCGGCGATCGCCGATGGCCGCGCGCGCATGGTGGTGGGTACCCACGCGCTGTTTCAAGACGATGTGCACTTCCAGTGTTTGGGGCTGGCGATTATTGATGAGCAGCACCGCTTTGGCGTGCATCAGCGTTTAGCGCTACGCGAGAAGGGCGAGGCGGGTGGGCTGACGCCGCACCAGTTGATTATGACCGCCACGCCGATCCCCCGCACTCTGGCCATGAGTGCCTACGCGGATCTGGATGTTTCGGTGATCGATGAGCTACCCCCCGGCCGTACACCGGTGAAAACCGTGGTAGTGCCCGACGAGCGCCGCCCTGAAGTCGTGAAACGCATACAGTTAGCCTGCAGCGAAGGCCGCCAGGCCTACTGGGTGTGTACCTTGATTGATGAATCCGAGGTGTTGCAGTGCCAGGCCGCCGAGGTCACCCGCGACGAGCTAACTGTTGCCTTGCCTGAGCTGGCGGTGGGGTTGGTTCACGGGCGCATGAAATCAAGCGAGAAAGCCGAAGTCATGACCGCCTTCAAAGCGGGCGAGCTAGACTTATTGGTGGCCACCACGGTGATTGAGGTAGGGGTAGATGTCCCCAACGCCAGCCTGATGATTATCGAAAACCCCGAGCGGCTGGGGCTTTCCCAGCTTCACCAGCTACGCGGCCGGGTTGGGCGTGGCAGCACAGAAAGCTTCTGCGTACTGCTCTACCATCCACCGCTGTCGAAAAGCTCCCGCCAGCGCTTAGCGGTGATGCGCGAAACCACCGATGGTTTCCGCATCGCCGAGAAAGACCTGGAAATTCGCGGTCCCGGCGAAGTGCTCGGCACCCGCCAGACCGGTTTGGCACAGATGAAAATTGCCGACCTGGAGCGCGATGCCGATTTGTTAGAGCGAGTCACAGCGCTCGCTCAAACGCTACAGGGCAACGCAGACATCACTGCTGTGCTGGTGCGCCGTTGGTTGGGCGAAGCGGCAGGGCGTTATGGGCAGGTTTAGGCGTTAGCGGTGGCGCTGGTTGGCGTGTGATCTTCATTGCCGCTTCCCACCAATCGATTAGCGGCTTCGCCCAGCGGGGCCAGTTGTTCGGTAATAAAACGTAGCTGGCTCTGGATAGGGCGGTAGAGGGTGACCGCTTGTTCGTCTGCTGCTACCGCTTTCTGCTCTTCTAACTGGGCTAACAGTTCAGCGGCTTGATCCGTTAGCGCCTCAACCGGCTGGCGCTGGCGTAACCGTTCCGCAATCTGGCCCAACAGCTCACCGATACGTTTTGCTACCGGCACCAGGGTGGCGTCGTCTTCATCGTCTGCCAACTGGTGGCGATGGGCGCCCAGCGCAGAGAGGTGGCTAAGCAGGGTGTTGGAGAGTACCAGGAAGCGCAGCCCGTTGTCCGCGTCCAGCTTGCGGTAGTGCCCCGGCTCATGGAGCATATTAGTGAGCAGGGTGGAGAGCGCTGCATCGGCGTTATGAGCATTGCGCCGCGCTAGGCGATAGGCCAAGTCATCCTGTTTGCCCTCCTCGTACTGGTGGATGATCTCGTCCAGATAGCGGCGGTGATTGGTCAGCGCGTTGGCGGCCTCCCGGTAAAGTCTCCGGCCCTGCCAGTCGGGCAGGATAAAAAACACCGCCAAGCCCGCAATCAGCGAGCCCAGCAGGGTATCGAGTAGGCGCGGCAGGATGAGATTATAGCCGTCGCCCACTTGGTTGAAGCTGCACAGCACCAGCAGGGTGATGGACGCCGTGGCAATCACGTAGTGTTTTTCGCGGTTGGCGAAAAACGAAACCCCGGCGGCCACGGCGATTATGCTTTGTACTAGCGGGTGCGGAAAGAGGCTGATCGACGCCCATCCCACCACCAAACCCAGTACCGTGCCGATAATCCGCTGGGATAAGAACCGCCGGGTGGTCGCAAAATTGGGCCGACAGACAAACAGCGTGGTGAGCAGAATCCAAAAACCTTGCTCAGGGTCGATCCACTGCATTAGCCCGTAGCCAGTAGTGAGGGCGATAGAGAGCCGCACCGCGTGACGAAAGGTGGGCGAGCCAAGGGTAAAGTTCAAGCGCACTCGCTTCCACGCTTCCAGCAAGCTCGACGGCGAGCGATCAAACAGCGAGCTGTCCCGGCGTTCATCGCTGACGCCAGGGTTGTGGGCGCTGGCGAGCTGGTTTTCCAGCGTGGCCAGGTTGTCAGCTAGGGCGCTTAGGGGGTACAGCAGCGGGCGCCATTCGGGCTTGCCCCGGTCGCGCAAGTTCTCAATGGAAGCGTGTAAGTCAGCCAGCGCCTCTTCGCTCTGCTGGTGGTCGAACGGTCGGTTGAGCAGCAGTGATTTGGCCAGTTGACGGCAGGAGCGCCCCTGCTGATCCAGCAGCCGCTGACAGCGAAACAGTACATCGTGGTGAAAGAATGCTTTGCTGAGCGCGCTGTAGGGGTAGTGGGTGGAGCTGGCGCGCTCGTGAATATCCTGGGCGATAAAGTAGATACGCAGGTAGCGGTTGAGTTTCTGGTCGCCGCGCTGGCCCTCTAAACGCCTGAAAATCATTTCTTTAGCTTGGTTGAGCGCATCAACGACTTTACCGTTCTGGCGCGCCAGGGCCACCCGGCGGGCTTCTACATCCACACCGCGTACCGGTTCAAACAGCGCCGATTTGAGTATCAGAAACTCACCCAGCGCTTTGTACACCCGCGCCATGCTCTGCTTGACCGGCTGGCGTGAGAACAGCGCGCACCACACCACCGAAATTAGCCCGTACCACGCCGCACCCGCCAATAGCAGCAGCTGGCGTGCCGCCACGTCTTCATCGACCCCGCCGTGCTGCTCGATATTGATCATTGAGTAGATCGACAGTATCAGCGTGCCAGAGGCAATAGTGGCGTACCGCTGGCCGATAGCGCCGAGCATAATCAGGGTAAAGGTCGAAAGGCCCAGCCCGACTACAAACAGCCACGGCCAGGGAAACAGCCACTGGACAATAAATGATGCCGAGGTAAAACATACCAGCGTTACCAACAGGGCTTGCAAGCGGCCTTGCCAGCTGTCGTCAGTTTCAGACAGCGCGCAGGCAATAATGCCCAGGAAAAGTGGAATCACTAGCGCTACATCGCCCATCAAGCCGCTGAACAACAGAGCTCCGCTGAACGCTATAAAAACGCGCAGGCTATAGGCGAATTTATCCAGCGTCCAAAGGCGCCGTAGCGGCAAAGTAATCGGCATAGAGACTCTTATGGGTGGTTGTTAGACTTTAGTATAAATGGTGATGTGAGCAGTTACTATGCTTTAAGCATTCTCCATCGTTGAAAGCTTGTTGTCATATCCACGTAAGCGCTTGTTATAAGCTTTATATTAATCAAAACCTACCAGCGGCACGCCTGTATGGCTAATTAGTCCACTCATCCTGAACAGCTTTTACGTGATAGGACATCTCCATGAACAATGCACGGCCTGACTCTAATCGCTCGGCTCGGATGCTATCGATTTTGAACTTTTCATTAGCCGATGTCCGCGATGGCCTAGGCCCCTTTTTAGGTATTTATTTAGTGGCGCTTGGCTGGGCGCCGGATGAAATCGGTTTTGTAATGACCGTTGCCGGGTTTGCGAGCCTGTTGGCAACCACGCCTGCCGGCATGTTGGCAGATGCCACCCGCTTTAAGCGCTTATTGGTGGTGGGGTGCGCGCTACTTGTGGCGGTGGTGAATTTAGTGCTGCTGGTATGGCCACAGACGTGGTTTATCACCTTTTCGCAGGTGGCGACTGGTATTGCCGCCGCTGCGATTGGTCCCGCGATATTAAGCCTTACACTAGGTTTGGTGGGTCAGGCAGGGCTTGCCCATCAATTAGGCCAAAACCAAGCCTATAACCATGCAGGTAATGCCACAGCAGCCGTTCTGGCGGCATTGACGGGCTATTTTTATGGCGTTGAAGCGGTGTTTTACTTGATGGCGTTGATGGCCATCATTACCGTGTTTTTGGTGTTAAATATCAACCCGCAAGAGATCGACTATAAAGAAGCTCGTGGGCAGGGCAAACATACTCACCAGTTTGAAGGTATTACCGAGGTGTTCCGTCGCCATCCCATGCTATTCGTCGTGGGGTTTACGCTCTTGCTATTTCACCTAGGCAACGCCGCCATGCTGCCGCTGCTGGGGCAGCGAGTGGCGACTAACGAACTGATGAATCCCGCCGTCTATACCGCCGGTACTGTTGTGATTGCCCAGGCAACGATGATTCCTATGGCTCTTCTGGCGGCTTGGTACTCCCATAAAAACGGTTATTGGCTACTGTTTTTGGTGGCGCTACTTGTGCTCCCTGTCCGTGGCGTCATGGCCGCGACTATTCCGGGTCTTTGGAGCGTTGTTCCGGTGCAAATCCTTGATGGTATTGGCGCGGGGTTATTAGGCGTGGCTACCCCCGGCATCGTTGCACAAATTCTGCGTGGCACGGGGCGGGTGAACATGGGGTTAGGCGCAGTAATGACCCTGCAAGGCGTCGGGGCGGCACTCAGCGCTAGTTTTGCGGGCATTGTGGCGAGTTGGTTGAGCTATGAGGCGGCGTTTTTAGCGCTTGCCGGCGTCGCAGGCGTAGCCGTGGTGGTATGGTTGCTGTGCTTTGACCGTGGAGTCTCTTCATCGCCACTTGAGGTAAGCGTTTAGCCACTTCCAGCCAGTATGGCGAGCAATACACGATGTTTGATGCATACGTGTTCTAAAAAATAGCGCACTAAAGCCCTATGATTGGAACGCTAACTTTTTCGATACTCGGAGTGACACTAAAAAAAACAGGAACACTCCAATGGATCTCAAACTACTGCTGGACTGGCGTCTGCACCTAATGGTGATCGTGACGTCAATGTTTGCCGAGTGGATAGGCATTGTGCGCATTCCACTCGGACCGGGAACACTGCTGCTATTACCTCTAATTTACGCCTTTATCATTGGCGTACTCTTCAACCCCCACCTTTTCTCGGCAATGGGTAAGGTCATACCCAAGCCGGTCAGCAATGCGGCTGGCCCGATCATTCTCATCGCCATACTGCCCTTTATTGCCAAGTTCGGTTCTACCATTGGCCCCGCCATTGAGCAGATCATTGCCGCAGGCCCTGCGCTGATACTTCAGGAGCTGGGCAATCTCGGCACCATGCTGATCGCGCTGCCCTTTGCCGTATTGGTCCTCAAAATGGGCCGGGAAGCGATTGGCGCGACCTATTCCATTGCTCGCGAACCTAATATTGCCATTATCTCAGACCGTTACGGGCTCCGAAGCCCTGAAGGCATCGGCATTATGGGCGTCTACGTGGTAGGCACCATGTTCGGTACGCTCTATTTTGCCTTGATGGCGGGCTATATCGCTTCACTGGATATTCTCGATATTCGTGCTCTGGCCATGGCCTGCGGAGTGGGTAGTGGAAGCATGGTAGCGGCATGTTCGGCGGCGTTAGCAGAAGCAGTCCCGGGTTCCCGTGATGAACTACTGGCCTTTGCAGGGGCAAGTAATCTGCTCACCTATGCCACAGGACTATATATCTCACTATTTATCGCGCTACCGGTTACCGAGTGGATGTACAAGCGCTTAAAAGGCTCGCGTCAGGAGGTTCGTCATGAAAACCCATGAAAGCAGCGTTGATCAGTTTGATGCTGAAGCCTTAAAAGAGCTGCGCCCAGAAAACCAACTCGGCAAAACGGCCTTGGTGCTAGCGGCAGTGTGCGTGTCGGCGTGGTTCAGTAACGTAGTCAACGGTTCGCCCTTGTTAGACGCACTGCCCGGCATGCTGATTCTGTATGTCATGGTCATCATCGGCTTGGTAATCGGGCGTTTTTGCCCCTTTTATTTGCCCAGCGTGGCGTGGGTGTCGCTGATTAGCATTATCGCCACGCTGCCGTTTTTTCCAGGCAACGGCTGGATCATTGCGCGATTAGCCGAGGTGGATTTCCTGGCTGTGGTAACCCCCGTGTTGGCCTATGCAGGGCTAGCGCTTACCGGGCGCGAGTTTGCCATGTTCAAGCAAACCGGCTGGAAGCTGGTGATTGTTGCCCTGCTGGTCTTCACCGGTACCTTTATCGGCTCTGCCGTTGTCGCTCACATAATGCTTTAAGGATAGGACGATGACTGCTTCAGTTAAGTTACCGGACAACGCTGAGCTCGCCGACTGGCGCCACGATTTCCACCAGCATCCTGAAACGGCCTTCGAGGAGCACCGCACTAGCGCGCGTATTGCAGCGTTACTGACAGAGTGGGGCTTTGAGGTGACCACGGGCATCGCGGGCACAGGAGTGGTTGCCGCCTTGGATGGCCAGCAGGGTGAAGGTAAAACCATCGGCCTGCGGGCCGATATCGACGCGCTGGATATCCGCGAAGAGACGGCGCTTGCCTACGCTTCGCAAACGCCTGGAAAAATGCACGCCTGTGGCCATGATGGCCATACCACGATGCTGTTAGGCGCTGCCTGGGCGCTAAAGCAGCAGCCGGATTTTAAAGGGCGTGTGGTGTTTATCTTTCAACCTGCCGAAGAGAACGCCGGTGGCGGGCGGGTGATGGTCGAAGAGGGCCTGTTTGAGCGCTTCCCGATGGATGCCGTGTACGGGCTGCATAACTGGCCTGGGCTGCCGGTGGGTGTCGCGGCGGTACACGATACCGATGTGATGGCCGCGTTTGATATTTTCAGCCTGACGTTAACCGGTAAAGGCTGCCACGCGGCGATGCCGCATTTGGGCATTGATACGGTGCTGGCAAGCTGTCAATTGATCAGCCAACTGCAAGGGTTAGTGAGCCGCGAAACGCCCCCGGATAAATCAGCGGTGCTGAGTTTTACCAGCATTAACGCAGGGGATACGTTTAATGTGATTCCCGAGCAGGTGGCGTTACGTGGCACGCTGCGCTGCTTTGATATGGCGCTAAAAGAGCACTTAGAGGCGCGCTTTAAGCAGGCGATTGCCAGCTTAGCTGAGTTCCACGGCTTAACCGTTGAGCTGGACTACCAGCGTTGCTACCCCGCCACTATCAATACGCCGGAACATGCTCAGCACTGCGCCACGGTGCTGGAAGGCTTACTCGGTAGCGATAACGTGCGGCGTAATCCACCGCCGAGTATGGCCTCGGAAGATTTCTCGTTTCTACTTGCCGAGCGCCCAGGCGCTTATATCTGGATGGGCAACGGCGAGGAGTCCGCGTCGTTGCACAACCCGCGCTATGACTTTAACGATGCACTATTGCCGCTAGGCGCACGCTACTGGGTGGAGCTGGTAAGCGCACTGCTCGTCTGAACCATCACCGTTTTCTTAGCTACAAGCGTTAGTCGCTCTCTGATGCCCAACGGGTAGGAGAGCGTCTACGCCAAAGATCAACACCGAACACGGCGTCTCGTTACCCAAAAGGCGCTGTAGGGAGTTTTAGGATGTCTTTAACCATTACAGTCATCGGGCTGGGGCAGATGGGTGGCAATATGGCGCTCACACTCAAAGCGGCAGGGTTTGAAGTAACGGGTAGCGATCTATTTGAGCAGGCACGGTCGCGCCTCGCTGCCCAAGGTTTACCCGTAGTGCAGCCCGAAGAACTGCCTGCAAGCGATGTGTACCTTCTGTCGCTGCCTACTTCCGCCCATGTGCGCGAGGTGATCGAGCAATCACCGGGCTTACTCAGCCTAGCGCCGAAAGGCAGTGTGATTGTCGATACGTCGACAAGTGATCCTCAGGTTAGTCGAGAACTGGCCGAAAGAGTATCCGCAGCGGGCCTTCAATGGCTAGACGCGCCGGTAAGCGGCGGCCCGAAAGGGGCTACCAGCGGCAAGCTGGGCATGCTGTTAGGGGGCGATGAGGCCACTATTGATCGGGTGATGCCGATGCTAGAGGCGATGTCAGCCAAGCGCACCCATGTGGGCGGCCCAGGCAGTGGCCATGTGGTCAAACTCGCCAATAATTACCTGTGTGCGGCGCACTTGCTGACCACCGCCGAAGCCGTTGCTATGGCAGCCAGGGCAGGCGTTGATCCCGCTGCCTGTTTGGCGGGCATCAATAGCGGCTCGGGGCGCAGCGCGATAAGCGAGGTGAATTTCCCCGAGTGGATATTGAGCGAGCGTTTTGATTCAGGCTTTACCACCGGCTTGATGCGTAAGGATCTGCGCTTGGCGCGGGACGCGGCTGAACAGTTGGATATTCCGCTGCCTCTGCTACAAGCCGTGGTGGATGCTTGGCACGAAAGCCCCGAGCAGCCCACCGACAGCGATGACTTTAACCATATCACCACGCCGATTTTAGCGCATGCCAGCCAAGTGGAGGGCAACGAATGAACGCACTTAGCCAACATGCCCAAGGTCACCTTGCCACGCTGCTCGACGGTTTTGGATTAACGGCCACCACGCTGTTTAGCAACTGGATTGATGGTGAATTAGTCGCCGGAGAAGGTGAAACTATCACCCTGACTAATCCGGCAACGGGCGAAACGCTGGTGAACTACCGCGACGCGGGCGCTGCGTTGATTGAGCGAGCTACTCAAGCTGCACAGCGAGGCCAACGTGAATGGATGGCGTTAACCGCCAGCGAGCGAGGGCGACGCATGAATGCGGCACTTCGCGGTATTGAGGGCCATGAAGAGGCGCTGGCGCAGCTGGAAAGTGTCGTCGCGGGTAAGCCGATTCGTGACTGCCGGGCTGAAGTGGGCAAAGTGCGCGAGATGTTTGAATACTATGCAGGCTGGTGCGACAAGCAGCACGGCGAAGTGATTCCGGTACCCACCTCGCATCTTAACTATGTGCGCCATGTACCTTACGGCGTAGTGGGGCAGATTACTCCCTGGAACGCGCCGATGTTTACCTGCGCTTGGCAGTTGGCCCCGGCCATTGCCGCAGGCAACGCCGCCGTATTGAAGCCCTCTGAGTTAACGCCGTTCACCTCGGTGGTGATTGCCAAGCTGTTGGAAGAGGGGGGCAGACAAGCGTCTCAAGGTCTGCCTAAAGGGCTGATCAATATCGTCAACGGGCTGGGCAAAACGACCGGCGCAGCGCTGACCGATCACCCCACCATCAGCAAGCTGGTGTTTGTCGGCTCGCCCCAAAGTGGGCGTATGATTGCCGAAGCGGGCGCGCGACGGTTGGTACCCAGCGTGCTAGAACTGGGCGGCAAATCGGCCAATATTGTGTTCGCCGATGCCAAGCTGGATGAGGCTGTTGCAGGAGCCCAGGCGGCGATTTTTGCCGCCGCGGGCCAAAGCTGTGTGGCAGGCTCGCGTTTATTGATTGAGCGCTCAGTGTTTGAGCAGGTCACCACCCGCTTGGCGCGTGCTGCGGAACAGATTGCGGTTGGTCTACCCAGCGATGAGGCAACCCGCATGGGGCCGCTGCAGAATCGCCGCCAATTTGAGCAGGTGACCCGCATGATTGAGGCCGCCGAAGCGGCAGGCGCGAGAGTGTTAACGGGGGGCAAACGTCCTGAAGGCTTGCCTGACGAAGCCCAAGGGTATTTTATCGCCCCTACCGTGCTGGTCGATGTCACGCCGGAGACGGAGATCGCTCAGCAAGAAGTGTTTGGACCGGTATTGGTGGCCATGGCTTTTGATGATGAAGCCCAGGCCATTCAACTCGCCAACGAAACTCGCTTTGGTTTGGCCGGTGCAGTATGGAGCCAGGACGTGGCGCGTGCGCATCGTGTCGCGGGGCAGTTACGGGCAGGAACGGTATGGATCAATAGCTACAAGGCGATCAGCGTGATGTCACCGTTTGGCGGATTTGGCGACAGCGGCTTTGGCCGCTCCAGCGGTTTGGATGGCCTGCGTGAATACACGGTGCCGCAAAGCGTCTGGGTGGAAACCGCGCCAGAGGCAAGCGTCGCGTTTGGTTACGGTAGCGGTGTTGGCTGATCGCCTACCGCCGAGCCCGGTTCCCGGAAGGCCTGCATCCAGCGCTGTAAATGGCGTAGTAGCAGTATGCAGGCCTTGGGCTGCTGGCGGCCTACGCGGGTGACCATATGTGCATGGGAACGCTGAAAGAGCGGGTTGTCCACCGGGCGTGCTACCAGTGTGCCGAGCTCTAAATCGTGGGCGACGGCAAAGGCGGGCAGCAGGGTAATGCCCATGCCACTGCGCACGTACTGTGCCAGCACCACCATGGAGTTAGTGTTCATTGCCGGGCGCGGGGCAATCCGCGCCTGTTGAAAGGCTTGATCGACCATTTGGCGAACCCCGTGGCTGGTATCCCACATAGCCATGGGCTCGGCGCTCAGTTGATCGAGAGAGAGCGGCGTAGGCTGGTTGGCCAAGGCATGCTGCGGTGACAGGATGGCCATCAATGGCTGTGGGCTGGAAGCCCAGAAACGCAGTTGAGGGTGGGTTCTTTCGTGGAACATTAGACCGATATGGCTGTGATCATCGACCACGGCTTCAATAATGCCCGAGGTGCCAGCGATATGAATATCGAGCTGGATGCCCGCATAAAGCTGGGTGAATTCATGCAGCGGGGACGCCACTAAATCACTGACAAACCCTTCGCCTACGGTGAGCGATATTCTGCCGGTTTCCAAGCGTTGGTAGGATTCAAGCGACGCAATAAAGCCTTCATCAAGGGCACCGCGCCGTTCGCAGTACTCAAGTAGCATTTCGCCTACCGGGGTAGGCGAAATGCCATCGCGCTGACGCTCCATAAGCGTCGCTCCCAAGGCTTCTTCCAGCAGCGTAATTTGCCTGCTCACTGCCGAGGGAGCAATGTCCAAGCGCGCCGCTGCACGGCGCACTGAGCCAGATTCAAGGGTAACGCGAAAGTACACAAGGCGCTGATGAGGTATGTCCATCGATAGTGAAGCGCTACAAGTACTTGAGTAGCTTTTGCAGCTTATTCATATCGGCGGAGTCACCCACCAAGCGCACGCTGCCGTCCATCATGCCGTCGAGAAAGGCCTGTTGAGTGGGCTTTTTGAGTACTTTCAGGGCGGTATCCTGATCACGGAAACGTAGCTCTAGATCTAAGTCGACGGGCAGCCCTTTGCCGGTACTGACACTTTTCGGCGTCATCCGGTAGTGGCGGGCAACACTAAGATCTTCTGTGGCAATCCCCCAGTCCAGGCCGCGCATGCGTTCTAACTGTTCACGAAAGCGCGGTTTGCGGCGCAGGGCGCGTTTGAGCATTACGCCCAGCAGCCACAGCGTCAGCTTGAGCTTCATTAGGAAACGGCGTCCTTAAGTGCTTTGCCAGGCTTAAAGGCAACGTTTTTGCTGGCCGGAATCTGCAGAGGGGCACCGGTCTGCGGATTTTTGCCGGTACGCGCTGCGCGCTCACGTACGGTGAAGGTGCCAAAACCAATCAGCGCGACATCTTCGCCCTTGGCACAACTGTTGGTGATCTCATCTAGAATGACATTCAGTACCTGGCCAGCTTTATCTTTGGTCAGGTCGGCATTTTCAGCGATGGCTGCAGCGAGTTCAGGTTTGCGCATAAGGAATCTCCCCTTTTGAAAAAATCAAACAAATGCATGTTGTTGGGTGCGTAGCCGATTAGGTTAGCTTTTCTAGCCTAGTCGTGAACGCGACGAAAATCAGCCTAGCAGCGTAGGTGCTGCTCTGGAAAGCTCCACTTTCCTTCTCACGCAGCCGCCTGTCAACGCAAAACCAATCAAACGTCCGTCTTTATTTTCCGCCAAAGCACTGATATCACCGCCTTCACCTTCAATTCGCCAGCGCTCGGGAGGGGACGCCGGAGGGTAGGCAACCACTGGCAGCAGCGGCGTTTTAACCACCACCGGCCAAGCGCCAAAGCTAACCGGGGTGGGTGTGCCCGTAAGGGTTGCCGCCAGCGCTTTAGCACTGGCTTGCAGAGGCTGTACGTACATGGCATTAACCCCGTCCACGCAGGCCACATCGCCCAGGGCGTAAATATTGGGGTGCGAAGTCCGCAACTGACGATCAACCTCTATACCGCTAGGCGACACGCTTAAACCAGCAGCCTCGGCAAGCGCTGTCCGGGGTGCAAGGCCGGTGGCCATCAGCACGAGATCAGCGTTGACGGCGTCGCCGCTATCCAACCGCAGAACAGTACTTTCATCGCTGCTGAGCGCTATAGACTCAATTGAGCGGCCAAGGTGAAGATGGATACCCGCTTCGCTAAAGGCATCACCCAGGGCGTTCCCTAAGGGCGGTGGCAGTAAGCGAGGAAGTAGGGTTCCCTCGGGAGCGACGATGCTGACGTGGTGACCGCCAGCGTGAAGATCATTGGCAAACTCACAGCCCACTAGCCCCCCGCCAATAATCGCTACCCGTGCGAGGCCGTGGCCTAACGCGGTATGAAAGCGGCGGTAGTCGTCTAGGTCGTTGATCGTAAAGCAGCGTGACGCCACGCTGGCGTCGATATTGAAGGGTACCCGTGGTGCAGCGCCAGTGGCCAGCACTAGTGCTTCGTAGCCGAGCACCATGCCGTCTTCAAGAAGCATTGTTTGGTTATCCACATCCAGTGCGGTTACCTGGTTGTGGATAACTATTTGGGCATTTAGCTCGTCGCCCAGGCCAGTGGCGCTGCGCTGGGCTAATTGTTCGGGCTCCAGGCCCTTGGCGAAGCCGGTGGAGAGCAACGGCTTGCTGTAGTCATCGCCGCTGTCGGCGCTCACCAGTATGATTGAGCGTTGATCCCCCTGGCGGCGCAAGGCCCGGGCTAGGCCAATGCCTGCCATGCCAGTGCCAATAATCACTAGCTCAGCGTGCGAAGATGTTTTCTGTGTTTGGGTTGCGGGCATGCAGACACCAAAAAAGTTGCTAAAAAGGGTTGCGAATAAAGAGACGCTAAATCGAGTCGTTAAAAAAGTCGCTGAAACAAAAGCCTTTCAGTGCCCATGTTACACTAGCCAACCCGTTAATTGCCCTGGAGAACTCGGTGACGGCTGCTGCTTTTCGGCAAACTCCTCTATTTTCCCGCTGGCGCCCGATTGATGCGGCGCGCCCGGCGATGAGTGCTTCCTGGTGGCAGTGGGTTGCCTCCACCGACTCGTTAACCGCACGCTTAATCGCTGCGGGTGGAGATAAACCGTTTCGCGTACGGCTGCTGCGCCAGGGCATCGGTTGGCCGCGTCAGGATGAGGCTCAAGCGCTGGGCCTTGGCGCCAAGCGCTACGCCTGGCTGCGGGAAGTGGCGCTGTGCTTGGATGAAACGCCTTGGGTGGTAGCACGCTCGGTCGCCCCGCTCACGCAGCTAAAGGGGCAGCGGTTGGAACGCCTGGGTGAGCGCTCGCTAGGCAGTTGGCTATTTCGTCAGCCGGGTTTAATCCGTGGGTCATTAGAGGCGACGACGCAAGCGCCGAGTTTCGCTAGCGAGAGCGGTATACAAGGAAACTCTGCTTGGGGCCGTCGCTCTGTTTTTTATTACGGCGGTAAGCACGGCTCTCTGTCGTTATTAGTTCAAGAGTATTTTTTGGGTGCGATGGCGGATGATCTTGGCCTGCCTTCGCGCTAGGCTAGCGCCTGCATCTTATTCTTCGTGAGGTAAGCATGGATCGTTCACTGTTGCGGCCAAAGGGATGGATTCGCGTGGCAGATTTCTTACAACTGATGCGCCTGAATCGGCCGATAGGCACCTGGCTGTTAATGTGGCCGACGCTGTGGGCACTTTGGATAGCTGCGGAAGGTGTCCCAGGGCGAAGTGTGCTGCTGATTTTTGTGGCTGGCGTTTACGTGATGCGCGCCGCGGGCTGCGTGGTCAACGATTACGCGGATCGTCACTTTGATGGCCATGTGAAGCGCACAAAGCATCGTCCCCTAGCCACAGGCCGTATCAGCGAAACTGAAGCCCAGCTACTGTTTATCGCATTGGTAGCCGCTGCGTTTATTCTGGTATTACTGACCAACTGGTTTACGGTGCTGCTCTCGCTGGGCGGGGTGCTGCTGGCGATTATTTATCCCTTTATGAAGCGCTATACCCACTTTCCCCAGGTGGTCCTGGGGGCGGCGTTTTCCTGGGCGATTCCGATGGCCTTTGGCGCCGTGTTGGGCCACGTGCCGCTGGAAGCCTGGGGGCTTTTTTGTGCCAACGTGCTGTGGACAGTGGCCTACGATACCCAGTACGCCATGGTCGACCGTGACGACGATTTAAAAATTGGCATTAAATCGACGGCGGTGCTGTTTGGAAATGCCGATCGTTTGATTATCGGCCTACTCCAGCTAGCCACCCTGGGGTTGCTGGCATGGGTAGGCTGGCGGGTCGGTTTAGGTGGATTCTTCTGGTTAGGACTTGCGGCAATGGCGGCGACTTTCCTACATCAGCAGCGCTTAATTCGCTACCAGGAGCGGGGTGCCTGCTTTCAGGCGTTTCTCAACAATCACTGGTCGGGCTTACTGGTTTTTGCCGGTATCGCGCTAAGTTGGTGGCCTACGGCGGGCTAATTTTTTTGAATGTCATATAATTGTCATCAAGTCATGGTGTTATCGTCACTGACATGTCATTGAACTGTTTATCTTTAAACTAGTTTTCTTTGAGCGTTTTTTTTGAACACCGTGAGGCTCTGGTATGACCGCCAAGACCGTTCTGATTGTCGATGATGAGGCGTCGATTCGCGAGATGATCGCGGTAGCGCTGGAAATGGCTGACTATCGCGTGCTCGAAGCGGATAATGCCCAAGATGCTCATGCTATGGTGGTTGACCACCAACCCGATTTACTGTTGCTGGACTGGATGATGCCCGGCACTAGCGGAATTGAGCTGGCAAGGCGCTTGAAGCGTGAAGAAGCCACCGCCGAAATTCCCATTATTATGCTTACCGCTAAAGGCGAAGAGGATAATAAAATTCAAGGGCTCGAAGCCGGTGCTGATGACTATATCACCAAGCCTTTTTCACCCCGGGAGCTGGTGGCTCGGTTAAAGGCGGTACTGCGCCGTGCGACCCCGCGTGGGGTTGAAGACCCGATAGAGATTAACGGTTTGCTACTTGATCCGGTGAGCCACCGGGTCAGCGCCCACGGCAAGGCGCTGGAAATGGGGCCTACCGAGTACCGTTTGCTGCAGTTTTTTATGACCCATCAAGAGCGCGCTTACACGCGCAGCCAACTGCTTGACCAAGTGTGGGGCGGCAACGTCTACGTCGAAGAACGCACGGTCGATGTGCATATTCGCCGCTTGCGCAAAGCGCTGGGCGACGTGCATCAAAACCTGATTCAAACGGTTCGGGGTACCGGTTACCGTTTCTCTGCCCGGGTGTAAATGTGCGTTTATGGAGTCGTGAACTGTGGCGAATAGCGTGGCTGTCCACGCTGGGTACTTGCTTAGGTTGGCTATTGGGCTCGGCTGGGCTAGGACTTTCGGCAGGGCTCGCGGTATGCCTGTTTTACCATTTACGACAGTTGCGCGAGCTCTACCAGTGGCTCACCCTTCACCCACATGATGAGCCACCTGCTGCCCGCGGGATGTGGGGCGAGTTATTTGACCGCTTATACCGCTATCAAAAAAGCCAGCGTATTACCCAAAGCCGCCTGCGCGCTACCTTAGCGCGTATTCAAGAGTCGTCTGAAGCGATGCGCGACAGCGTGGTCATGCTTGACCGTCACGGTGACCTGGAGTGGTGGAACAGCGCTGCCACCGCCATGCTAGGGCTACAAACCGCCCATGACCGTGGTCAGCACATTACCAATCTGCTGCGCGATCCAAGCTTTATCAGCTACTTTAATGCGCGTAACTACAGTGAGCCGTTAACGCTCACCTCGCCGATTGATGAACGGCGAATCCTGCAGTATCAAATTACCCTGTATGGCGACGACGAACGCTTGGTGATGGCGCGCGATATCACACGCTTGCATCGGCTTGAGCAAATGCGGCGCGACTTTGTCGCCAATGTCTCCCATGAGCTGCGTACCCCGCTTACCGTTCTCTCCGGCTATTTGGAAACCTACAGCGATATCGCCGATCAGCTTCCACCGCGCTTGGGTCGCAGTATCCAGCAGATGCAGGAACAGACCCAACGTATGCAGAATTTGGTCAATGATTTATTGCTGCTCTCGCGCCTGGAGATTGATCAGGGCGGTAAAGATCATCACCCGCTGTCACTTGAGCCTTTGCTGCAAAGCGTTTGTGCTGACGCGCTAGCCCTGTCGCATCAGCGGCATACCATCACCGTGGCGCTTGAAAGCGATGCGCGGCTGTTAGGTAGCGAACAGGAAATTCGTAGCGCCGTCTCTAACCTGGCCTTTAATGCGGTGCGTTACACGCCAGCAGGCAGCCAAATCACGCTACGCTGGAAAGCAAGCGCTAATGGCGGTGGCTATATAGATGTTGAAGACAATGGTGAAGGGATTGATCCCGTTCATATTCCCCGCTTAACCGAGCGCTTTTACCGTGTCGATAAGGGGCGCAGCACGGCGACCGGTGGCACAGGTTTAGGCTTGGCGATTGTTAAGCACGTGCTGTTACGCCACGATGCTCAACTGCAAATTGAGTCCCTCCCTGGCAAGGGCGCGCTGTTTCGCTGCGCCTTCCCTTCTTCGCGGCTTGTTTAAACTAGCAAGGCCACTCCATCGCACAATATTTTCAGAAGCGTGCAATATTGGCATGCAAGGTTGGTAAAACCTTACCCATGTGCCATTTTTATACAGCTTAAAGCGTTGGGTAATGGCTTCGGTAATGTCGTTTTGGTATGGCTGATGATTAATTAAATAATTGATTTAATTGATTTTAATTTTTTATTTCGGTTTTTGGCATATCTTCTGCAATTCGTAAGTTAAGGAAGATGACCGCAGGAGATGCTGGCTTCTAGTAAGCCTTTCTTTCTTAATGAAGTAGCATTAAACAGCTATCGGAGGTGGAATATGATGTCCAAGGATTTACTCAAGAAAGCTGGCATTTTAGGTGTTTCGTTTGGTCTGATGGCAAGCCCATTAGCTTTTGCTCAAACTGATGAAAATTCATCGATTGATGAGAATCAAGGTATTACGGCTGACGAGCAACCGATGGATTCCCAAGGAACCGGAAGCTCAGAAGGCAGTGGCATAACAGACACGACTAATGATTTAACCCATGACGAAGGCGATGGTGCCAGCGACATGGAACCCCAATCAAGCAGTCACTCAGATGACGCTGAATATGATGAAGATGAACTTATTGAAGAAAATAGCGGTAGCTAATTATTGATGATTTTTTAGATATCACTGAATGCTTTTTCATAGGATGAGGAAGTGATCAACAGGATGTTATACAGATAAGGATGTGTTTCGGATTCAAGGATGAATCAATAGGAAATCAATACGTTAGTCAGGGTAAATTCCAGGGTTGGAATCCCGCACAAGGAGTGGAAGCTAGCGTTAGTCATTACCTATAACCTATTCTGATATCGGGCTCTGCGCTAGCAGGGCCTAATTTTTTGCTGGCTACTTTTCTCTCTCTATCTTGCCTCCCCCCTGCCTTTCTACTGGGTACTTTTCCTCATATATCTCTAAATCGTCGAGCTTCACCACTTCAGACAAAACCGCCCCCCGAAGTATCCGACACAGGCGACACTGACAGTAGCAATGGAATACCAAGTCATCACAAACAAAGGGCTATCGTCCGGGCAATGCAAGGCGTACAGGACGGTGGCGATACCGCTAGCGGAAAAACCGGCCAAAGCCCCTGTCAAACCAGGGCGAGTAGTCGCCCCCTTGCGAATCGCCATCATGATGGCGATAAGCGGGGCAAGAGAGAGAGCAGGAATCCACATCAAGCAATCAAGCGCATTATTGCCGACTAATCGCTCGCCCCACAAGTCTCTCGGCACAACCATCAGCTCGAATCCGGCAGCCAGGATCAAAAGCAAATACGCTGACAATGCTCCCCATAACCAATTAACGGGATAGGTGCCCGGACGAGCCAGATGCTTCACCGCCTTGAAAGAACAGACGGCCAGCGCCAAGGAAAAAACAAACTTCAAAATAACGCGGATCGTTTCGATGGCGGCATTAATGTCAGAGCGAACACCGACAGCCATCACGAATAAGGCTGATGAGATCAAAACACCACCCAACAAAGCCAGAGCAAATGTTCTACCCAAACTCCAATGACTCGTCTGATCTTGCGAAAGAAGTTCAATTAAGTCGTCTGTCTTCATAGCTCGTTATACCGATAGTGTTTTGCAAGTTGCTTCAATGCTCTATGGAGTGCAACACGAATGGCTCCGTCACTCATTTTCAACTTGATCGCAACCTCCCTGACACTGAACCCATCCAGTGAAATTGACCGCACAATAACACGCTCATTTTCTTTCAGTTTTTCCAACATCTTTTCAATATCTTGTCCAGCATAAGCATTACCAGTCTCTTCAAAAAAAAGACCTTCAGCGACATCATCCAGAGGAATATGGTCTTGACGATACCGCCTTCTGAAAGCATCAATCATCTTGTTATGAGCGATAGCATTGAGCCACGGACTAATAGGCCGGGATGTATCCCAAGTATGACGCTTCAAATGAAGTGTTATCAACACTTCCTGAACAATGTCTTCGACATCTCCCTCTGAGGCACGAAAATTCCGGCATCGGCTTGACACTGTCGCTCTCAAATGGGGGGTTACCAACTCAAGGAAACTACGATAGGCCGACTCTTGTCCAGCGAGGCCAGCACGCATGAGGCTTGCCCATTTTTGTTCTCTTGATTGCTCCTCCAATACTCCTCTCCCCGTAGCGGCCTTTCTATTACTATAAAAGGGCTTACTTTACCTAGCCCAATCCCTTTGAACGCTTGGCACTACAAAGATTTTATAGCATACGATAAAAAACAATCCATCGGAAATGCAGAGGGTTTTCCCTTCAAAATCAATTTATTAATAAAAAAACAATCATAGCTAGTAGTGTCTAACAACGACGTCGTCGATCCCATTTTCAAATTAAGGTGTAACACCCGAAGCCATCGGGACGTATTACTCAATAGCGTATCGATATTCGACACGCTGACAAAACCTTTACAGGAGAAGCTCAATGTCAGTAAAAACTACTCTCAGCACCTCTATTCTGGTCGGTGCAGTCTCAGTTGCACTCTCGTCTTTTGCTATGGCGCAGGATTCCGATTCCGGTGCCGAGAAGGAACGATGCTATGGCGTATCCCTGGCAGGACAGAATGATTGCGCAGCAGGTCCGGGCACGAGCTGCCAAGGCACTTCGACTGAAGATTATCAAGGCAATGCCTGGACTTACGTTGACGCTGGCACGTGTGAATCCATTGAGCTACCTAACGGTCAGACGGGTTCTCTAGAGCCGATTGAGAGCTAAATGGCTTCGTAACCCTATAAAAGTCCATAGCCGGAAAGCGAAAAGGAGGTGAAGTAAGTATGACACTCGAAACAATCGACGCACTAACGGAATCAGCTCATCGCTTTCCGGCACATCCTATTGCAGGATTATCGGGAACCAGCTTTAAGCAAGAACATATTGAAGAAATACTGGGTGCCGCGTCATCTTATAAAGGGTTCTTCGAGATACATGCAGAGAATTACATGGGTGCAGGGGGGCCGCCTCATCGCATGCTGGAAGACATTCGTAAAGAATACCCTGTCTCCCTTCATGGGGTAGCCATGTCCATTGGTGGTATGCAACCTCTCGATACACAGCACCTCAGACGATTTCAATCATTGGTGGAACGCTATGAACCGGCACTGGTATCTGAGCATCTCGCTTGGTCCACACATGGCGGCACGTTCTTCAATGATCTTTTACCGCTTCCTTACACTGAAGCCACACTCTCAAGAGTGTGTGAGCATATCGACCAAGTTCAGGAAGCCATTCGACGTCCTATTCTTCTGGAAAACCCGTCAACCTATGTGGCATTTACCGACTCAACTTATGACGAAGTCGATTTTATAAAAAATATCTCACGACGTACGGGATGTGGATTGCTGTTAGACATCAACAATGTATTCGTTTCTTCGAAGAATCAGGGTTTCTCCGCTCTCGACTATTTGCGAAGTTTTCCCCTGGATCGTGTAGCTGAAATTCATTTGGCAGCACATGCCGAACAATTTGACGATGAGGGCGACCTGCTCCTGATCGACAGTCATGACGGCCCAGTCTCAGATGCCGTATGGAAGTTATTTGAAATTATTATCGATAAATATGGCTCGATACCCACACTTGTCGAGTGGGATAGCAACATTCCCGCATGGCCAGTCCTAGAAGCCGAAGCGCGTTTGGCTCAGGCCGTTTTGGATCGACGTGCGGTTGCATCAATACCGGGGCAATACCATGCTGCATGAAAGGTCTCCTCATCACGGTATGTCGAAAACATTCCATGCATCGTGCTTTTCGTCAGCATTAACCGACCCATACCTGAAAACACCACTCGGCATTTGTGGTCCGAATGGAAAATTGGCTGACAAACGATACAACGTCTATCGCAACAACGTCACGGTAAGTCTCATCAATGGATTAGCATCGATATTTCCGGCAGTGGAACGTCTCGTTGGCAATGATTTTTTCAGGGCTATGGCACGTTTTCATATACGTGAGACTCCGCCCACGTCTCCTTTATTATTTGAATACGGCTACGATTTCCCCAAGTTTATCGACGAGTATCAGCATGCACGCTCCTTACCTTGGCTTGGAGATACAGCGAGAGTCGAAAGAGCCTGGCTAGATGCTTATCATGCCCGGGATGCTCGTTCTCTGGATCCCAAAGCACTTGAGTCGGTACTACCTGAAAAATTAAGGAGACTCGTGTTTATGGCGCATCCAGCGACTCGTATTGTTCGATCACGCTATTCAGCAGTGAGTATCTTTTCAGAAAATAGGGGAGCTTCAACAAGCACTGAGAAGCTGGATGCTTCTCATGCCGAAAATGCACTCATCACCAGACCGGAACAGCAAGTGATTGTCCGACACCTACCCTCCGACGGAGCATTGTTCATTGAACAACTCTTGGCAGGGAAGAACCTGGAAGAGGCCGTTACTTTGGCACTCTCGCAATATCCAGATTTTGATCTTTCGCTGAATCTACGAGAAATATTAAAGGCGGGTGTATTTACATCTATTCACGACGGAAAATTACCATGAATATAGATAACAAAATCAAGGGCTCTCTGGCTTCCAAGAAACAATCCCTAAACATGACGCTGTTCGAAAAGTTGTCTAAAATCATCGAATCAATTTCTCATCCAGCTCTTGTTTCACTTGTCATGCGTTTTGCATTGGCTATTCCTTTCTGGAAATCAGGTATCCTTAAATGGGATGGATTATTCCAATTAAGTAGTACCACGATTTATCTATTCAGCGATGATTTTATGTTGCATCTTCCCGGAGGCCCTTTCCCATTTCCCTTTCCTCCAGTCACCGCCTTTCTCTCAGGTGTTGGGGAAGTACTATTCCCTGCATTACTCTTTCTGGGATTAGGAACACGCTTTGCTGCAACGGCACTACTGTTGATGACAATTGCGATTCAACTGACAATTCCTGCAGGGTGGCCATTGCATCTGACGTGGGCAGCTATGGCGCTTGGCATCATGGCTTGGGGGCCTGGCGTAGTGTCTCTCGATCACTTGATTTCCAGGACGCTACGCTCAAGATCAATCTCTCTGCCATGACAGTAATCACTTCCAAGGCAGCACAGACAGACTAGCGCTCACCTGTTCGGTTTTGCGCAAGGAAGGAAGAAAGCACAACTCGTCCGAGTGACAAAAGCGTCGGCAATCTCGTGCCACACGATTCTGAATCGACCAATATCAAATGCATCGGCACCATCAAGCTGACATAATGAAGGCTTTCCCTTTTTTATCGTAGAGAAGATGGCCAGACCAAGATTATTCAATGAAGAGGAAGTCCTTGATGCCGCCATGCGGTGCTTCTGGTCACGCGGATTCAACGCGACATCCCTGCGAGAATTGGTTACCGAGACAGGCTTGACAGGTGCCAGCTTGTACAATGCGTTTGGCAACAAGCGTGCACTCTATCAACGCGTGTTAGGACGTTACCTCGCCAACAGCGTGCATGACAGGATACATCGCTGTGAAAAGCTGCCAGCAGTCGAGGCGATTGAAACCTTTTTCTCCGAGATCATTCAACGTTCGCTGAATGATCCCGATTGCAAAGGTTGTATGCTGGTCAATGCAGCGCTGGAAATCACCCCACAGAACCCGGAGCTACAAAGCGTCGTCCAGGCGGAGCTGGCTAAAATCGGAACCTTTTTTCGACAGCAAGTCGACGTCGGTCAAAAAGACGGCACCATCAACAGCACGCTTTCCGCAGAATCCCTCGGGCACCACTTACTCGGAGTTTTGATGGGTTTGCGGGTGCTAGCACGCGTTCAACCTGACGAGACATTGTTTAACGGGATCGTCAGGTCTGTTCTCACGCTTCTAAAGCCCCAGGGATAATTCACATAGCGCCTGTTCATGCGCGATTGAGGGTTAAGGAATGTCCCATGTCGGCAGCTCGCGTGCTTCCGGCGCGACCAGATGTTGTGTCGTCATGGTTTCTGTCTTGTATGCCAACCGTTACAACTCAGATGAAAGTCGGCCAGCCCGCTGTGGGGCGCGGATGAAACGCTCCACTAATTCGTCAGTCCATTCAATATACTCGACATGAAGCTCATCGGCGTGACGGGCGAAGAGCATGCGCCCGGTGGGGACGGCAACAATCGGTCGCGTGATGACCGCTTCAGCCGCGAGCAATTCCTTCTGCATGGCATCAAGATCGGAAACGATGACCGGCCCGTAACTGTCGCGGATCGGCGCAAGGCTTTCGTCTGAGCCTGCCACGATAAACATGTCGCCGTCGCCGATGCCGGCTAGATCCCATTCTCCAAGGCGAAAACGCAGATGTGGTTCACGCCCATGAAGTCGCTGCAGTGTCAGCAACGTATGATCCAAATCGTTCGAGAATATGTTTTAAGAATCATCTTGGAGTTATCCTTCTGGACGAGAAGTTCGATTAACTTGTTGGTCTTCATGTTGCGTGCTCTGAATAGAGGGTAGCCAACCTTTTCAAGGCTCTATGAAGAGCAACACGTACCGCCACCTCAGTCATTTCCAGTTGATCGGCGGTTTCTCGGATACTTGCCCCTTCGATCGATATCGATTGAACGATGGTCCGCTGCGGATCCTTGAGCTTTTCCAGAATGTGTTTGATATCGATCTGATCAGAGACCGCAATTCCTTCATGCGATTCGAGTGTATCGACGACATCTTCAAGCGGCACGACGACTTGCCTACCACGGCGCCGAAGGCTGTCGACCACCTTGTTGCGTACGATTGCCGATATCCACGGGCCCAATGGCCGAGACGAATCCCAAGTCCCTCGCTTAAGATGGATTGTAAGCAATACTTCCTGCACCACTTCCTCAGCTTCACTTGCCGACGCACCAAACTGGTCACAGCGTCTCCGCGCTATTGCCCGTAGATGAGGTGTGACGGCGGTCAGGAACTTGTGATAAGCGTAGCTATCGCCCTCAATGGCGGAGCGCATCCAAGCAGCCCATTCCTCTTCACGTACCGGATTGTTCATCCAGTATCTCCTACTACGTAACCTCCGCGCGTATTGTTACCGGTCGCCGTCGCTTTATTTGCTGCCATCTATTGAGATTCCGTGTTAGCCCCTGTCGTCAAACTGATCAGGCCAGGAGTTCCAGTTTCGGTTCATTGTCTGGCTAGAGTAGAGAAAGTACAGGGCGTACCAACCCCTCTAGGAGTTCATGCTCCGGCTTGGTTCTTGCCAGGATCTAACGCCGCGCAGGAAATTGATCGAATCGGGGCGCGCATCCATCTCGCTACGGATAGATTTTAGAGCGAATGATCTAGAATGCAACGGCTGCGATCCACGGTTATTCGAGAACGGGCCAGCTTCATATCTTTCGTACCATATCTTTCATAACCATCCGATGTAGGCCGCAGTCAGGCCGCGACGGCTTGATGCTGACGTTCTGGTGAAGCCCGGGCCGCTATGCTTGATGTTGGCCTGACCACGGTGGGCTTTCCCAAATGAACCAGGCTGCAAAATAAACGAAGATCCTTTGTAACATCTGCCTGCATTTCTACGAATTGTAAGGCAGCAAGGTCGTAAATCGGATCTGACAACGTCGGAGTGTGGTGCTGCAGGATGCAGCGGCAATGTTCCAGACACAGCAATCCTAATCAATCAGCCGCTCGTCCTGTCGCTGCAGGGCGCGCGCTTCAACGTGGGGAAGAAAATGGATCTCTACAGCAGCTTCAAGCTTGTGCATGTCATTGCTGCCACGGCCTGGGTTGGCGGAGGCTTGACGCTTATTGCTCAAGCCATCTTCAGAATCAGGGAGGCCGGCCCGCGCGAGGTTCTGGAAGTGACGCGAAACATGGGCTTGCTCGCCCTGCGCTGGTTTCTTCCCAGCAGCGCGCTTACGTTGCTGTCCGGTCTTCTAATGGCGTTGCTCGGGGGCCTTTGGACGCAGGCATGGATCGTCCTAAGCCTTGCCGGTTTCGCGGTGACATTCCTGACCGGACATTTCATCTTGAGAGTCCGCGGCGAGAAGGTTTTCGCGCTGCAGACTGAAGGCCGCGAACACGAGGCTGTCCAAGAAGCGCTTGCCTTGATCCGCGTCTCGAAATTCGACTATGCGGTCGTCTTGATGGTTGTCGTCCTGATGGTGCTGAAACCGCAATGGAACGACCCTGCCTTCATTGGCGGTATAGCGGCGGTCATCGCTTGCGCTGGGTTTGTGTTTCTGCTTCCGCCTAAACGCAGGAGCACTCCTCGGGCTCAGGGCGAAAATGCTTCGCGCTGACGCAGCAGGGGGCCGGGCAGGGTTTCCGGCGTCGTCGATCCAATTTTTAAATTAAGGTGTAACACCCGAAGTCATCGGGACGTATTACCTAATAGCGTATCGATATTCGACACGCTGATAAAACCTTAACAGGAGAAACTCAATGTCAGTAAAAACTACTCTCAGCACCTCTATTCTGGTCGGTGCAGTCTCAGTTGCACTCTCGTCTTTTGCTATGGCGCAGGATCCCGGTGCCGAGAAGGAACGGTGCTATGGCATATCACTGGCAGGGCAGAATGATTGCGCAGCAGGCCCGGGCACGAGCTGCCAAGGCACTTCGACTGAAGATTATCAAGGTAATGCCTGGGCTTATGTTGACGCTGGCACGTGTGAATCGATTGAGCTACCTAACGGTCAGACGGGTTCTCTAGAGCCGATTACGAGCTAAATGGGCTTCATAACTCTATAAAAGTCATAGCTGGAAAGCGAAAATGAGGTGAAATAAGTGCCATAAAGGCACAGACAATTTTGCGCATGTGTCATTATTGCACATGTAATTAGCGTGCTTTTGTTTTTTGTAGCATATTATTGCGCGCAATTTAAATTGTTTAAGTATTTGATTTTTGGTTATTAAATTTTTAATTTATGGAGTTGGCATTGCATATGCAATCTCAAGGCAGTGAAGCTAACCGCAGTGAGATATCAGCCACAGTGCTCCTCTCACTTCACTTCAGCGGTATCAAATAGTCACCAGGAGTAAATAGTATGTTTAACGTATTTGTTAAAAAAGCAGCCGTTGTAGGTCTTTCATTTGGTTTACTGGCAAGCCCGCTAGCCTTTGCCCATATCTCCATTGATGCCAATCAAGACTTCACGGTTGATGACGAGCCCATCAAGGCGCAGTCTCATCACACATCCGGCCAAGCGGATTTTAGCCCATCTGATCTGATGTACGACGAAGGCGACCACCCTAATGTCATTAAGGCAGAGTCTCATCGCACTAGTGTTCAAGCGGACTACACCGCTAAAGATTTGACCCAAGACGTAGGCGATGGAAACGGTTGGTAACAAAAATTTGCAATTTCGATAAAATATATTACGATTAGGGTGTGAGCTAAACACGTAAAAGCGTGTCACACCGATAGGGATGCACGTCGATTCAAGGAATGAATCAAACGACAATCAGAGCGCTGGTCAGGGTTAAATTCCAAGGTTGGAGTCCCGCAAACGGAAAGGATGCTAGCGCTAGCCATTGTCAGAATCTTGTGTCCTTAGACCCTGCTGATGCGGGGTCTGATTTTTTGTGACACTCAAAACGTTCTTAAGCTACTATCTTCTTCGTTTGGGTGCTGTTTGCTAACGGCTCCTATCTCCAACAGCGTCGCTATTTTTCCATCAGCTTTTCCATCAGCTCGCCGGAAGGCATGTCTGAGCCAGCCGTATTGGCTATAAATAAATCGTCACATGTGTAATTATTGCACAATTATATTTTGCAAAATAAGCTAGCGCTGCTTTTTTTTGTGCACAACTTTATTTTTTATGTGTCTGATTTTTATGTGCTTATTATTTATATATGAGCTTTGGCATTTAGTATGCGTTGTTAAAGCGGTAATGACCGTTCTTATTGTTATTGAGCGGTATTCAAAAATATTGAGGAGCACGTCATGTTATTGAAAGAAATGAGCAAGAAAGTTGCTATCGTAGCGGCTGCTTTTGGTCTAGCCGCGAGCCCGCTGGCAATGGCGAACTCGTCCATTGAATTGAACCAAGACCGTTCTGCTGGTCAAGGTGTCATCGACAAGCCTGAAACGCATGCAACGTCACATGCAGCTCACGTATCGGCTGACGAATTGAACCGTGATGAGGGCGATAGCCTGGATTTCTCGCCATCTAGCAGTGCTTCTGATCAAGGGGAAAGAGTGCAGCGTGGTGCTAATATCAGCCCAGAAGATCTGACCCGAGATGAAGGCGATAGCACTGACTGGTAACCGATAAAATAAGTGTAACTGCTAATTTAGCCGTTCCGCGTTAAAAAAACCCCGCTTCGGCGGGGTTTTTGCTATGTGATTAGAAGCAACTGTTATCAGTGGTGGTGTCCATCAGCTGCTTCGCTGCCTTCTTGAGCGTTTTGGATCCAGGCCTCAATCTCTACATCGCCTTGTTCAGCAAAAGTCAGCGTGAGGGGAAACCGCTCGCCCTCTTTTAGTGGTTCGGTTAAACCCAGCAGCATTAAGTGAAAGCCGCCGCCAGGACGCATGCTATAGGTTTCCCCAGCCTCGACACGAATCTCATCCACATGCCGCATCTGCATCATATCGCCGTCCATTTGCATGTCGTGTAGCTCAACGCTGCTGCTTGCCGGGCTGCTGGCGCCAATCAGGGTAACGGCGTCTGAAAAGGCGGTGATATCTACATAGGCAGCGCCGTTTTCAGCACCCGGTGGGGTGGGTGTGGCGAAAGGGTGCGCAATGCGCAGAGCGTCTGTTTTGACGTCGTGGGCGAGTGCCCCAGACGCCATTGAAATAGACATGACGCCAATCACGAGCACGCCACTCAGCCAAGCCATCGGTTTTAACATGCGTTTATTCCTTATTGTTTATTGAATGAAGGGAAATATAGCCAAAGCGTAAAGGTAGCAAAGCGGCATAGCCTGGGTAAGAAGCACCTACTGCGGCGTGATGCCACGTGCGTCATTACATGCGTCTTTACATGCCGTCATTACATGCCGTCCCTATAGTGGTCATCCCAAAGCAGTACGGCACCTGCTACAGCGCCGGGAATCAGAAATAGATTGGCGAGCGGAATCCAGGTGATTAGCGTGACAAGCCCCCCAAAACTGAGGCTTTGCCACCAGCGCTTAGCGAGTCGTTGCCGCATATCGGCAAACGTCACCTTGTTGTTATCCATGGGGTAATCCAAATAGGTGATGGCCATCACCCAGGCGGAAAACAGCGCCCAGAGTAGCGGGGCCGCTAAATTCACGCCTGGAATCCAACTGATCACAAACAGGCCCGCAGCACGGGGCAGAATATAAGCGAGCTTAACAAATTCGCGACCCAGGGCATCAATGGCTGTTTTGGTCAGATTTCGGTCATCCAGGGGCTCACGACCAGTGGCTTGAATTTCAACTTTCGCGGCTAAGAAGCCGTAAAAAGGGGCTGCGATTAAGCTGGTCACCAGCGTGAAGGTAAAAAACACCACGACGAGCAGGCAAATCACAAACAGGGGCCAGATTAGCCACGCCAGCCAATCAAGCCAGGCAGGTACCATGCTCATCCAATGAGCTAACCAGCCATCGAAGCGGTTGAGCACAAAGCTGAACATGCTTACGTAAACAATCAGATTGACCAGAATAGGCAGAAAAACATAGCGACGCATACCCGGCTGATACACACAGCGTGTACCTCGGCTAAGCGCAGTGACAGCATCCAGCATGTGGGGTGAACTCCTTGTGATTCAAACGTCCAGGCTGCTTAGCAGCCTGGACGTATTGCAAGAGGAAACCCCTATCAGGTCAAGACTTTTTTAGTACCTTCGGATCCAGTTCGTCGGTGTCGCTATGGCGAATATCCAGGCCTTTGACGAGATAAACCACGTACTCCGCGAGGTTATCGGCGTGATCACCCACCCGCTCCAGCGCGCGCAGTACCCACATGATGCTGAGTACCGAGGTAATAGAGCGCGAGTCTTCCATCATAAAGGTCATTAATGAGCGCATAGCGCTGCTGTACTCGTCATCCACCAGCTCGTCTTCGCGCACAACCTGCATCGCCAGGTCGGTATCGAAGCGGGCAAAGGCGGTTAGCGCATCGCGCAGCATTTTACGCACATGCTCGCTGATATGACGTACTTCCACCAAGCCGCGAATGGTGCTGGAATTTTCGCTGAGTAGCAGCGCGTTGCGGGCGATTTTGCTGGCTTCATCGCCAATGCGCTCAAGGTCTGAAGTGGCGCGAATGACGGCCAGTACCAGGCGCAGATCGGATGCTGCAGGCTGGCGGCGCGCCAATACGCGGGTACATTCATCGTCGATTTGCAGCTGCAGGTCGTTGACCTGACGATCATTGTCACGCACCTGCTCGGCCAAGCGGGTGTCGCCTTCCAGTAGGGCAAAGACGGCGTCCTGCACTTGCTTTTCCACCAGACCGCCCATGGCCATCAGGTGGGTTTTCAGCTCTTCCAGCTCTTGGTTGAACTGGCGAGAGATATGCTGGCTGTGAGAGTCGCTAGTAATATCCATGGAGCACTCCTGACGGTTCAGTCGCTAAGGCCTAAGTGATGCGGCCGGTGATGTAGTTTTCGGTGCGTTGCAAACGGGGATTGGTGAAAACCTGATCGGTAGGCCCGTATTCAACCAGCTCACCTTGATGCAAAAAGGCGGTGTAATCCGATACACGCGCCGCCTGCTGCATATTGTGGGTGACCAATACCAGCGTCAGCTCCGACTTGAGGTTACGGATCAACTCCTCAATTTTGAGTGTTGATATGGGGTCGAGCGCTGACGCAGGTTCATCTAGCAGCAGCACATCGGGCTGTACGGCTAAGGTGCGGGCGATCACTAGGCGCTGCTGCTGACCACCAGAAAGCTGCCAGGCGGAGCGGTGCAGGCGATCCTTTACTTCATCCCATAACGCGGCGGAGGTTAACGCCCACTCAATAATGTCGTCCCTTTTGCGCTTGGGAAGGCGCTGCTGCAGCCGCAGGCCAAAGGCTACGTTTTCATAAATCGACATGGGGAAGGGGTTGGGCGTCTGAAACACCATTCCGACACGCCGCCGCAGCTCGGTTACATTCATTTGCGGGTCATGAATATCTTGCCCTTCCAGCGTTACCTGACCGCTATGGGTGACCGACTCATTAAGATCGTGCAACCGGTTAATCGCTCGTAATAGCGTAGACTTACCGCAACCCGACGGGCCAATGAAGGCGGTCACACGATGACGCGGAACGCTCAGGGTTAAGTCGCGCAACGCCTCTTTCCCCGCGTAGGCGAGGCTAAAGTGATCGATACTCAGGCAGCTGTGTTCAGACGAAAAATGCGCCACTGGTGCCTGAGAAGCATTGGCTGAATGTAATGACGCTAGCATTCGTTTCCCCGTTGACGCCTAAGATAATGACGTAGAAATATGGCAGTTAGGTTAAGCACCAGCACAATTAACACTAAAAGTAGCGCCGTGGCATAAACCAGTGGTATGGCGGCCTGCACATCTTCGCCGTGAAAGGCGGTATCAAATAAATGATAGCCAAGGTGCATGAACTTGCGCTCTAAATGCAGGTAAGGAAACTCATCATCGATGGGCATTTGAGGCGCTAGCTTGGCGACCCCCACGAGCATCAATGGCGCCACTTCCCCGGCCGCGCGAGCGACCGCTAAAATCACCCCTGTCAGCATGGCGGGGGTGGCCATGGGCAGTACGATGCGGGTGAGCATCTCTAGGCGCGTTGCGCCGAGCGCTACAGCACCTTCCCGTTGAGCATCGGGGATGCGCGCCAGCCCCTCCTCGGTTGCCACAATCACCACCGGCAGGGTCAGCAGCGCCAGGGTGAGTGACGCCCATAGCAGGCCGCCGGTACCAAAAGTAGGCGAGGGCAGCGTATCGCTGAAAAACCACTCATCCAGCGAGCCGCCGATGCCGTAAACGAACACCCCCAAACCAAATACCCCATACACAATCGACGGAACGCCAGCCAGATTGCGCACGCCAATGCGTACCAAGCGAGTCAGTCGCCCCTGATGGGCGATTTCATTAAGATAAATGGCGGCTAACACGCCAAATGGCGTGACGATCACTGACATTAAAATCACCATCAGCACCGTGCCAAATATCGCTGGCCAGACGCCGCCGCCGGTATTGGCTGCCCTTGGACCCTCGCTCAAAAACCGCCAAGCCGCATCCCCCCAGGCGAGCATCTTCTGCCAACCGCTCATGGCATTGGGGGCCTGAGCGCTCACCACGCTGGCCAGTGGTTGACGCAGGGTTTGGCCATCCACGGTGGTGAGCAGTAGTTGACTCTCCTGGTGCTGGTCAGCGGGAAGCGCCAAGAGAGCCGTCAGCTGCTGCCAAGCAGCATCGCCCGCCCAGCGCTGGTCGCCTTGCTCAATGGCCACCAAACGGCCGATAAAATCCCCCCAAGGGCTGCGATCAAGACGAATCAAGTCGGCTGGCTGGGTGCGCTCGACAATGTCATCAATCGCCACCCAGCGCCAGCGAACGCCATCGATATCCTGGTTGCCGGTGAAATAGAGACGTTCATCCCCGGTCTGCTGGGGCAATGCGACCTCGCGCACGGGTTGACCAGCAAAGGATTCACCCGAGCTAAGGGTGACCTCTTCCAGCGTGGCGGGCCAGAAGTGCCCAAGCCCGCGCACCAGTAGGAGCGTTAATAGGGCGCCCAGCATCAGTAGGGAAAGTGCTACGCTGGCTGCACATAGCCAGGGCCATAGCTCATTGATCCGGCTAAAACGAGTGCGGGGAGAAACGGTGTTGTGTGAGGCAGGGGTCATAATGTGCCTCCTATCTGGCGGTAGCGTCGGCGCAAGCGCTGGCGAACCATCTCGGCGAGGGTGTTAACCAGAAAGGTGAAAATGAACAGCACCAGTGCGGCCAAAATCAGCAGGTGGTAGGTCTGGCCACCGGGTGACGCTTCGGGCAACTCAATGGCGATAGCCGCGGCCATGGAGCGCATACCTTCGAAGGGGCTGGCGCTAAACAGGGCGGTATTGCCGCTGGCCATCAGCACGATCATGGTTTCGCCCACCGCCCGGCCAGCACCAATCATTACCGCCGAGAAAATACCTGGGCCCGCCGCCACCAGCGCCACTCTCCACAGTGCCTGCCAGCGGCTGGCTCCCAACGCCTGGGCGCCCTCTATTAGGGTAGGGGGCACATCTGCCAGCGCGTCTTCTGCCAGTGAGTAGATGCTGGGGATAACGGCAAAGCCCATGGCAATACCGACAATCAGCGCGTTACGGGTGGCGTAATCCATGCCGTAGCGCTGATCGAGTAATTGGCGTAGATCACCGCCTAACCACTGCTCTATCCAGGGGGCGAGCCATAGCGCTAACACCACCATTATGACAAGCCAGGGCACTAACCACAGGCCCGCCCAGGAAAGCGGTAAGCGGCGCTGCAGGCGTGTTTTAGCCAGTTGCCAGAATAAACCTGCCAAACCAGCACTGAGCGGCAGCCAAATGACCAGCACCAAAGCGCTGGCGAGATGACGCTCGACCCAAGGTGCCAAAATAAGCCCGGCAATAAAACCCACCACCACGCCGGGCACAGCTTCCATCATTTCGAGCGCGGGTTTGATGCGCGAGCGTAGGCGCGCTGACATAAATAGTGCGGAGTAGATCGCCGCCCCTAAGGCCACGGGAATGGCGAATAACAGCGCAGCTAGGGCGGCTTTGAGCGTGCCCCAGGCCAGGGGCGAGAGCTTAGCCAGGGCGAAGGTATCGCCAATCGCCAGCAGCGGTAGGGTTTCCCACACCAAAAAGATGCCGATTGCCAGAATTGCCAGCAGCACGCCCACGCCGCCCGCGGTAATTAAACCGGTAGCCACGCGATCCTGCAGCAGCCGTAGCGGCTGGCGAGAAGAGTTGAACCGAGGTAGGGTCATGTCGATATCATGGCAAAACCGAGGTGATCACAGAATGAGTCTATAGGTATTGAACGAGTGTGGCGTGAAAAAGCGAGTCGTGAAAAAGCCAGTTGTGAAAAAAAAGCGCCTTGAAAACAGTGCATAGATGACCCCCTACCCTAAGACAATTATGTGTCAGTTAGATGACAGTGGATTCCCACCTTTTGTTGAGCGTTAAGGGCGCTGTTGCTGCTCGCGAAGTACCTTCTGAGTTAACGGAACAAAGCCGGACGCACGAGCAATCTGCTGACCTTCCTCGGATAGAATCAGCGTCAAGAGTGCCCGCTCGGGTGGCGGCAATGCCTCGCCCGGCGGCAGGTTTACGTAGAGATAAAGGTAGCGCGACAGCGGGTAATCACCGCTTTGAATCGCCGCTTCATCGGGCGGTATGGCGGTGCCGTCATCGTTATAGAGGCTCACCGCGTGCACGGCTGGGGTGAGGTGGTTAAACCCGGCGTAGCCCATCGCATTGGCAGATTCTCCGACAGCGGCGACCACCGCCGATGAGCCTGGGTGTTCGCTGATATCGTTGCGAAATTGACCGTCGCATAATGCCCGCTCTTGAAATAGTCCGTGGGTACCCGAGGCAAGGTTACGCCCATGCAGCGCGATACGGCCAAATGACCAGTCACGGGTTGCTGGCAGTTGCTCCCAGCGCCTGATCGCTGTTTCGCCACCGCAGGCGCGGGAGGTGGAGAAGATGGCATCGACCTGCTGGCGGGTTAGCGCACGCAGTGGGTTATGGCGGTGTACGACAACGATAAGCGCGTCACGGGCGACCTTTAATTCCAGCGGCGGGTAACCATAGCGCTCAATAAAGTTATCACGCTCGTCAGCCGTCATCGGGCGAGACATCGGGCCAAGCCGGGAGGTCCCTGCCACCAGGGCTGTTGGCGCACTGGCCGAGCCGCTGGCTTGAAATTGCAGCTTTACCTCGGGGTAGCGGGTGGTGAGGGTTTCGCCCCAGCGCAGCATTAGCCCCGCCATGGTATCGGAGCCCACCGCACCCAAGGTGCCACTAATCGCGGCAGGTTGTCCCCAGGCCAGGGGTGCTACCAGCACCAGAATGACCATTGCCCAGCGCAATAAGAGGCGCTGTAGCGGTAAAGAGGCGCCCCTGTGAGTTGAAAGAGTATGCAAAGGAGTATTCAAACAAGCGTCCTCTTATGGTTAACTGAATCCATTCTCTGGTGTTGCGATGCAGCAACACACATTCGCAACGTGGCGCCCTGCAACGTTTACAACAATAAACTGACTAAGCGACGAACTCATGACTCTTCTGGAAACCGATTTGGACGACGCACCGGCCCCACAAGGGCAGCTTACTTTAAAATTACTGGCTTCCCGCCAAGATACCAATTTTTATGGTGATATACCTGGGGGATGGCTGGTTAATCAAATGGATCAAGCGGCCGAGCTGGCGGCCGGTCGTGAAGCGGGTGGCCGCACGGCGACCGTGGCGATTGAAGCCATGGACTTTCTAAGCCCGGTACGCGTGGGCTCGATGGTCAGCGTTTACACCCAGGTACAAGAGATTGGCCATAGCTCAATCAAAATTGACGTAGAAGTCTGGGTGCGCCCGCCCCATGGGCAGCGCATAGAGGAGCGACAAAAAGTGACTGAAGCACGTTTTGTGATGGTCGCCCTGGACGATAACGGACGCATTCGTGCGGTGCATAGCGACTAGTTTATCCATCAAGATCCTGCCGCGAATAGCAAAAGGGCGCTTAGTGCGCCCTTTTGCCGTGCTTGTCGTTTAGCCTAGCGCTTTAGCCATCGACGTTATCGCGGTTCTTGAGGTAGGCGAATTCACCCACATCGCTGAACGGGCGTAGCAGCTTCTGGAAAGCAGAATAAGATTCGTACACACGGCGTGACTCTTCGTCGCTATCGACCTGACGCTGAATCGCTTCCAGCGATGAAGTGTAAAGCGCTGCCATCACGTCCTCGGGGAAAGTACGCAACTGAACGCCATGTTCATCGACCAGCGCTTCCAGTGCCTGGGCGTTGCGGAAGGCAAATTCGCTGATCATGGCTATGTTAGATGCCCGTGCAGCCTCGCGGATTACGTCTTGCAGGTCTTCCGGTAGCGCGTTCCAGGCATCCAGGTTGATCGTACCTTCCAGTACGGCAGAGGGCTCGTTCCACGCCGAGGTGTAATAGTAGTCAGCCACCTGGTGCAAACCAAACGCCAAGTCGTTATAGGGCCCTACCCAGTCAGCGGCATCCAGCGCACCGGTTTGCAGCGAGGTAAAGATTTCCGAACCCGGCATATTCACGGTACTGACGCCGATTCCATTCATCGCTTCACCGGCCAAGCCAGGCAAGCGAAGTTTCAGCCCCTGCATATCGTCTAGCGAGTTGATCTCTTTCTTGAACCAGCCCGCCATTTGGGTGCCGGTATTGCCCACGGCAAACGGTTTCAGGTTGTGATTGGCGTAGATCTCATCCCACAGCTCCTGACCGCCACCATGGTACAACCAGGCGTTCATTTCGGTGGTGGTCATGCCGAACGGCACGGCGGTAAAGAACTGCGAGGCAGCCACTTTGCCGCGCCAGTAGTAAGAGGCAGAGTGGCCCATTTCAGCGGTGCCAGCAGCCACCGCGTCGAACACTTCCAGGGCGGGAACCAATTCACCCGCACCGTGGACGCGAATCTGCATGCGGCCATTGGAAAGCTGCTCTACCCGGCGGGCGAAATCATTCGCACCAGTGCCCAGGGCAGGGAAGTTTTTCGGCCACGAGGTGACCATGTCCCAGGTATAGGTCTCTTGAGCGCGTGCGCTAGAGGTAGTGACAAAAGGGGCTGCAGCGACACCGGCGGCACCCAGGCCGACGGATTTAAGAAAGTTACGGCGTTGCATAGTGAGCGAAACTCCAGAGTTAAAAATAGTGTTGTTATAGGGCGCTGAGTGCGTTGTTATCTGGCGCCGAGTGCGCGGTATCCGCTAGTTAGTATGCTGTATAGCGAATTTAGCCCGCAAGCTTGATTAATCATCTGCTGCGTCTTTCATGCTGTTGCCATGGCGTACCAGCCAATAGCAGCCGCCTAACGCTAAGACCGCCATCGAAAGCGCGCCAATTTGCCAGGGGTCGATGACTTCCATATCCAACACCATAAACTTACGCACCAGCGCCATAATGGCAATGAGTACGACGATCTCAACGTGAATGAAACCTTTACCACTGGTCATCGTGCGGATGATGGAGTTGTTGAATTCCATTGCAATCAAGACGGTAAGAATCATGTCGAATAAAGCTTGAAACACCCGGTAGTCAAACGGGTCGCGGCTTTGAATGAACAGCAGTTGCACCACATGAATGACCAGATAATACATGGCGACGAGCACAGCGCCGCCAATGGCGAGCGTCAGCACCATCGATACCAAGCGTTCAAAACGCTGGTAACCACTGAGTGTCTGCCAGCCGTTACTAACTTCGGGGAATAGGCGTTTTAAGCGTTGTTTCATGATCATCTACCTGTTGAGTGACAGCGTTGGGCTTAAAGCGGCGTCAACTTAGCAAAACCAAGCACTAGCCATTTGACGCCTTCGCCTTCAAAGCTGACCTGAACCCGGGCACGCGCGCCTTCGCCTTCCGCGTTAAGGATAATCCCTTCGCCGAACACCGGGTGCTCAACGCCTTGGCCGACGTGTAGGCTAGGCATATCGCCGCTACTCTCGACGCTTTGCTGAGCAAAGGAGGTACGCGAGGCGGTAACCGGGCGGGAAATATGCCCGCGAAGGCGGACTTCTTCCAGCAGGTGCGGCGGCAGCTCGCGCAAAAAGCGCGATGGACGTGGAAACACCTCTTTACCGTGCAGGCGGCGGGTTTCGGCGTGGGTCAGGTAGAGCTTCTGCATGGCGCGGGTCACACCGACGTAACACAGTCTGCGTTCCTCTTCGAGCCTGCCCGGTTCCTCAATGGACATCTTATGAGGAAACAGCCCCTCTTCGACACCGGCAATAAACACCACGGGGAACTCCAGACCTTTGGCGGAGTGCAGCGTCATTAGCTGTACACTGTCCTCAAACTCTTCGGCCTCGTGGTCGCCAGCGTTAAGCGCGGCTTCTGAGAGAAACGCTTCCAGCGCTGCCATGCCTTCGCCCGCTTCGGGGGCTTCAAACACATCGCCCTGGGTAAAGGCGCGGGCAGCAGTGACCAGCTCTTCCAGGTTTTCCACCCGCGCCTGGCCTTTCTCGCCGCGCTCACTCTTGTGGTGCTCTATCAAGCCGGTATGCACGGTAACGTGATCGATAATCTCGTGCAGCGCCATGCCGGAAGCATCGTTATCGAGCTGCTCAATCAGGTTGGCAAAGGTTTGCACCGCATTGGCCGCGCGGCCTTTCAAGGTGCCATCGTTAATCGCATCGTGGAGCGCCTGCCACAGCTGAATGCCTTGTTCACGGGCGCGCAGGCGAACAATCTCCACGGTGCGGGTGCCGATGCCACGGGTGGGCACATTGATCACCCGCTCCAGCGAGGCGTCATCATCGCGGTTGAGCATCAGGCGCAGGTAGGCCAGGGCATTTTTAATTTCCAGGCGCTCGTAGAAGCGGTGACCGCCGTAAATACGGTAGGGCATGCCTTGGCGAATCAGCGTCTCTTCCATCAGCCGGGACTGGGCGTTTGAGCGGTAAAGAATGGCGATATCGCGGCGGTTAAAGCCTTCGTCGACCTTCTCCTTGATGGTGTCGACGATATAGCGCGCTTCTTCCAGGTCGTTAAACCCTGCGTAAATCGAGATCGGCTCGCCTTCGATGCCGTCGGTCCACAGGTTTTTACCCATCCGCTCGCTGTTGTGGCTGATCAGCGTATTGGCGGCTTCCAGAATGGCGCTGGTGGAGCGATAGTTCTGCTCAAGCCGCACGGTATGGGTCTGCGGGAACTCCTGCTCAAAGCGGCTGATGTTCTCTACTTTGGCACCGCGCCAGCCGTAGATCGACTGGTCGTCATCACCCACCGCGGTCATCGGCGTCTTCATGCCGGTAAGCAGCTTTAGCCAGGCGTATTGCAGGGTATTGGTATCCTGAAATTCATCCACTAGCACGTGGCCAAAGCGCTCTTGGTAGTGTTTTAGCAACGCGGGGTTGTCGCGCAGTAGTTCCAGGCTTCTCAGCAGCAGTTCACCGAAATCGACCAGGCCGCCGCGCTCACAGGTGAGCTGGTAGCGCTCGTAGAGCTCGACCATCTGGCCCATGTAGGCATCGCCATCGACATTGACCTGATGCGGACGCAGCCCCTCTTCTTTACAGCCGGAAATAAAGTGCTGCACTTGGCGTGGCGGGTAGCGTTCGTCGTCGATGGAGTAGTCTTTCAGCAGCCGTTTAACCAGGCGTAGTTGGTCGTCGGAGTCGATAATCTGGAAGTGCTGAGGGAGTCTTGCATCCTGCCAGTGGGTGCGCAGCAGACGGTGGGCGATGGAGTGAAAGGTGCCCACCCATACATGGCGCATCGAGATGCTAAGCAGTGCCTCAAGGCGGGTGCGCATCTCTTTGGCGGCTTTGTTGGTAAAGGTCACTGCCAGCAGGGCATAAGGGGACAGCCCTTCCGCCTGCATCAGCCAGGCGATGCGATGAACCAGCACGCGGGTTTTACCGGAGCCTGCGCCTGCGAGCACCAACAGATTACCTTGAGGGGCGCTCACTGCTTCGCGCTGGGCGGAGTTGAGCTGATCGAGAATCGCCGTGACGTCGTCCATAGTAGCCGCTGCCGGATCAAAAAATAGGCGGCTAGTCTAGCACAGCCAGCGAACTGGCTGTGTATACAGGTACGGCAATCTTCTCGCCTCTGTGCGAGGGCAGGTTTCCGCGAGGGCGCTGTGAACCCATCCATGGGCGCTACTTTTGACATCCCTGTCAAAAGACCCTCGCTTCAACCTGCCCTCGACCCGTTTATCCAAAACTTATAGGCAAAGACTAAGACTCTTCAGGAAAGCGCAGCGTATTAAGGCTCTTTTTAACTGCTTTGAGCTGCTCGGCGAGTTTCGGCCCGCGGGTTTTGGCCACGCCGACGGCAAGTACGTCAATCAACACTAGATGGGCAATGCGCGAGCTAAGCGGGGTGTAAATCTCGGTGTCTTCATGGACATCGATATATAGCGGCAGGCTAACCTCTTCGGCGAGCGGTGAGCCGCTGGGGCACAGGCCAATGACTGTCGCGCCCGCTTCACGAGCCAGGCGCACACTGGCGACTAATGCTTTGGTACGGCCTGTTTGTGAAATTGCCACCACCACGTCGCCATCATTCAACGTCACTGCCGACATATTCTGCATATGTGGGTCGGCGTAGGCGGAGGTGGAAATCTGCAGGCGGAAAAACTTGTGCTGGGCATCAAAGGCTACAGCACCAGAGGCACCAAAGCCGTAGAACTCAACCCGGTTGGCCATCGCCAGGGCGTTAACTGCACGGCCCAGGGCGTCGTTATCCAGCCGGTCGCGCACTGAGAGCAGCGTGCCCACGGTCGAGTCAAAAATACTGTGGGAAAACTCAGCGACCGAGTCGCTGTCGTTCATGGAGAACTGCGCGAACTGACTGCCGCTGGCCAGCATTTGCGCCAGTTGTAGCTTGAAGTCCTGAAAGCCATTGCACCCCAGCGCACGGCAAAAGCGCACCACGGTAGGTTCGCTAACGGTGGCTTCGGTGGCTAGATCCACAATACGCATGTGGATAACCTCTTCCGGGTTGCGCAGTACAAACCGCGCCACTTTTTGCTCGGAGCGTCGAAAGTGCTCCATGCGGCGTCTCATTTCATCGAACAGGGCGCGACTCACGTTCAGCTCCTTGGGTGCTCAACCAACAGGTATTCAACAGTACGCCAATATGCGTACGTTTAAAACGATCGTTTCTATTTGTCTGCTCATTGTTATGCTTTGCGCATGCTTGCATGCGGGTGATCACAGTATGCCTCAATGGGTGAATAGGGCCACAAACTATTCGGCGGTGATTCGTTAGCGTTTATAGGTCGCTTGGCAGTTTTTTTAAGATTGGTCATCATTTTGTCAAGTAGGTTATAGTAATAATTGAAGTGCCGCACTGCATCATAACAGTCGTCACGGATGCAGGTGGACGGAGGCATATTCATCTGGAGGAACGTCGATTATGAGAAACGTCGAACGAATCACCTCGGTTAAAAGCGAATTGCTCGACATCTTTATGAGTATGGAAGTGGATGAGCACGCTCAACGCCAGCGCAGCGCTGCCCAACGCAGCTTAAGAGCGCGGCGGGGTATTGAGCTTCATCGTGAGTTTCAGAAGTTATCGCGGGATATCGCCCCCTTGCCCGATGAAGATCGGCAAGAGAGCGAATTGCACTAACATTATCTGTGTGGAACTACGCTGCCCTGCCTGTTAGCAGGGCCGTGGCGGTAATCTAAGCGTGAGCTTAGATTAGCCCTGTCACGAACACGGCAATAACGCCAGCGGGCGCTACATAGCGTGCGATGATGTTCCATACACTCTTGCCGGTCGCTGAAAGGCCCAGCTCGTCTTCCACGTTGTTGCGCTCCAAGCACCAGGCGGTGAATAGAATCGCCCCCAGCCCTGTCAGCGGTAGCATAATTTTGCTGGTTAGCGTGTCGAGTAAATCGAACACGCCTAATCCAAACAGCAGCGGTTCGCTCCACACGTTAAACGATAGCAGCGCCGCAATACCCAACAACCAAGCGCCCACACCGGCCACAACGGTAGCCATGACACGGCTTAGCGGCGTGCGCTCTTCAATGAATTCCACCACGGGTTCAAGCAGTGAAATGGCCGACGTTAATGCCGCAAACGTCAGCAGCAAGAAGAACATCAACCCCAAAATCGTTCCGCCCCCCATGTTGCCAAAGGCCAGCGGCAGGGTGACGAAAATCAAACCCGGGCCCGAAGCGACATCCAAGCTATTCGCAAAGACGATCGGGAAGATGGCTAAACCCGCGCCTAATGCGATCACGGTATCCATAATGATGACCGTGCGGGCGGTTTGTAGCAGGTTGATGTCTTTGCCCAGGTAAGAGCCGTAAGCCATCATGATGCCCATGCCCAGCGAGAGCGTGAAAAAGGCATGGCCCAGGGCGGCGAGTACGGTTTCTGCGGTCAGCTTGCTCCAGTCCGGGTTGAACATATACGTCAACGCTTCGCCAAAGTGGCCGGTTGTCATGCCGTAACCGATCAGCACCACCAGCAGCAGCGCGAGGACTGGCATCAGAATGCGTACAGCGCCCTCAAGGCCTTTGGTAACACCACGGGCGACAATGCCAATGACCAACAGCATAAAGATGGAGTGGCCCAGCAGCAGTAAGCCAGGGTCGCTGAGCATGCCATTAAACAGCGCGCCAATGCCGTCGGCGTCTTGGCCGCTAAAAGCGCCACTCACCGAGTTAACGGTGTAATAGAGCGACCAGCCACCAATCACGCTGTAAAACGACAGGATCAAAAAGGCCCCAACAATCCCGCTGATGCCCACGATGGCCCATGCTTTAGGCTTTTTCGCCGTGCGTGCCAGTTCAGACATTGTGCTGGCAGGATTCTTCTGGCCGCGCCGCCCCAATAGCCACTCGGAGACGAGAATGGGCAAGCCAATCAGCGCGATACAGAGTAAATACACAAATACGAAAGCAGCGCCGCCGCTTTCACCCACCATATAGGGAAACTTCCAGATATTCCCCAGACCCACCGCTGAACCAGCGGCGGCCAGCACAAAGGTCATCCGCGATGACCACTGCGCATGTGCAAGCTTCGCCATACATCACCCATTAAGTCGATTGTTGTGTAAGTCACTGCGTGCGGTACACGCTAGTTTTCGGAAAGAAGCGTTATTGCCAGCGTACTTTTCCGAAAGTAAGCGCAATTTATCCGATCAAAAGCCAGCATGCCAGTTAGCTGACCTAAAAAGGTGGGTTAAAACAGCTGGCTTTGCTTTTCTTCGGCGAAGGGGCCAAGTGGGGGTAAAGGCGTCACTTCTCCGAGCGCGTTATAGAGTAAACGGGCCAAGTGGGGAGACTCGCGATTATCCGCAGTATGCACAAATAAGAAAGGGGTTTTCCCCTGATTTATCCACAGCTTTAGGCGGGCTTTCCAAGCAGTGAAGTAGCTGCTATTAATCGTTTTGTCAATATGGCCAATAAAGCGAATCACCGGATAATTTGCCGTGGAAAGCACGTGTAACGGGAGTTTCGGCTTTTCTTGCTGAGCGTGGGCCAGGCCCATATGGCTATTGGCCGGGGTTGAGAAGAGCGGGCGCACGTCGAGCATTACGCGGTTGGCCGAATAAGTTATCAACAGGCGGTTAAGGGCTGTTTCGGCGGCTCCTTTGTGGAAAAACTCAGGGTGGCGAACCTCGACTGCACAAGGTAGATGGGCAGGCCAAGCCGCGAGCAGCGCTTCAAGCTGAGGAAGCTCTTGGGGGCCGAAATCCCGCGGTAGCTGCACCATGGTTGGCCCCAGGCGATCATGAAGCGGTTCAAGCGCGGCTAAAAATGCCCAGGCATCTGCTAATCGCGTTAGCCGTTGATCGTGGGTTACGCTGGCCGGTAATTTAAAACAAAAGCGAAAGTGGGATGGTGCCTGGCGCGCCCAGGCGGCAATGGTCTCCGGCTTTGGGGTGCCGCTATAAAAGGTTGTATTGCCCTCTACGCTGGAAAACACCGCGGCGTAATCGCTTAACAGCTCGGTTTTGGCATGGCGTGGGTAAAGGTTGCCCAGCCAGTCTTGATTGGCCCACATAGGCAAGCCTAGATATAGCGGAAGCGTCATGGGAACCAGCCTACGTCAACAGGCCCTAAGCGAGTTAGCAGCTAATAGTGGTGCGGATAAGGCGTGCTTTGGACTGAAGCAGCGGTAAGTACTCTTTAAGCAGCGTGTCTAAATCGATACGTGCCGCATTGGTACTAATGTTGATGGCGCCCAATAGTTTGCCGTTGGCATCAAACGCCGGCACCGCCAGTGAGCGTAAGCCGGAATCAAGCTCTTGATCGGCAATGGCGTAGCCCTGCTGGCGCGCCTTGTGAATGCACTTTTTAAGCTCGTTTTTAGAGGTAAACGTTTTACTGGTATAGCGCTCTAACGTCAGTCGCTCTAAGTAGGCATCCAGTTCTGCTTCTGGAAGCTGAGCGAGCAGAACGCGTCCCATTGAGGTATGTGCTGCTGGCAAGCGAGTCCCTACCGATAGCGTAATGGCCATCAGTCTATGGCGCGCCGCTGAACGGGCGACATAGATGACTTCATCGCCATCCAGTACGCCTAAGGAGGATGACTCACCACACTCGTTGGTGATCTCCTCCAGATACTGCTGAATAGCGCTGCGGTAATTATTGGCGGACAAAAATGAGTAACCCAGTTGAAGCACCCGCGGCGCTAGCTCAAAGTAGCGCTGCTGTTTGCGTACATAGCCTAACGCGTGCAGCGTGAGCAGAAAGCGCCGGGCCTTGGCCCTGTTCATGCCAGTGCGCGCGGCCACTTCGCTAAGCGTCATGCGTGGATGGCTTTCATCAAAGGCTAAAATCACTTCCAAACCGCTCGCCAGTGCTGTCACGAAGTCGCGGTCATCGGGGGTTAACATTTCATCCAGAAGCTGCTCTTCCATCGGTGTCCACTCATCGAAATAGGCGTAAATTTAAAAGACCAATATAGCATATTGTTCGAATAGCGAACATATATGCGCTGATCGCTATAGTAGGTTGAGAGCTTGAACCAATGTGCATAGATCTTTAATCGTGACGACGTCGTTTGGGAAGGGAGACTGGGCGGGATTCGCCGTGACACCAACAAAAAGCGTTCCATTTGAGCGTGCGGCGCGATAGTCATTATACGAATCGCCAATCATCACGGTGGCTTTCGCTGCTAGCTGGTGTCGGCTGAGTAAGTTGCGTAAGCCCGTGGCTTTATCTGGGGGCGCACCCACTACCTCTTTGAAGTAAAGCGCCAATTGACGCTGTTCCACAATGGCTTTGAGTTCCTGTTCAGGCGTGGCAGAGAGCAGATATAACGACCGCAGGTGATGCCAATCGCTTAAAAATTCTAGCGCTCCAGGAATCGGCGGTGCGGCGAGCAAGCGCTCTTCGACACTGGTTTTAAATTGCCCACAAAGCGCCTGAATACGCGCGTCACTGGCTCGCCTGCCCAGGATGTGCTCTTCAATATGGCGAAACTTGACCTCTCTAGGCTGACCGCCGCGTCGGCTAAGGTAGGCCACGATGGCGCGGTAATCAGCTTCCGGCGCTTGACAGTATACGTCGGCAAACGCCTGGCGCTTTAAGGTTGCTGAATCGAGAACTACGCCATCGAAGTCAAACACCAAAGCATATGAAGGGATCGTATCGTCATTACTCACGGAACTACTCCGCTGGCTAGGTTCCAAGCAAAGACGGCACTCAACCTAGGCGGTAAGTGCCGTTATACGAACGTTAGCCACGTTTGAAGCGTGCTAATAACCAATTTTTCAGTGGGGTATTGCCTAGTAAGACCAACACAATAACCGACGTTAACACCAACGAAAGTGGATTAACGACTAATCCCAGTAAGAAAGCACTACTGCTGTCGCCCACCGATGACATTGCCTGCCGGTAAGACTCGTCCAAAAGGGGCCCTAAGATGACACCAAGAATAATCGGGCCCATCTGAAAACCAAACATCTTTAGCCAGTAACCTAAAATACCAAAGCCCAACATCCAATAGACTTCCGTCATGCTGCTGTTGAGGGAGTATGTCCCCACGACACATAACACCAAAATCAGCGGAATCATGATGGCTTTAGGTACTTCTACAATCTTGGTAAAGAGCTTGATACCGGTGAGCCCAAAAAGTAACAGAAAAATATTAGCTAATGCTAAGTTTCCAACAGTAAACCAAAAGATATACGGCGTATCAATCATCAGCATGGGACCAGGATTCAAACCATGAATGACCAGTGCGCCAATCATCACTGCGGTAACCGCATCGCCAGGCATGCCGAGGGTAAGCATAGGAACGTAAGCACCTCCCACTGCAGCGTTATTTGCGGATTCTGGGGCGACCAGTCCTTCATAAGCACCATCGCCAAAAGGGACTTCAGGGTTTTTGACAGTGCGTTTAGCGTGGTCATAGGCAAATAACGAGGCAATATCACCACCTGTACCAGGCAAAGCACCTACCACCACGCCAATAATAGAGGTGCGTATAGAAAGGGGTAAGAACTTGAGCACCATGTTAAGTGGAGGCACGATCTTATCAACGTTCTGCTTTACCGGCACTTTGGCCATGTTGTGTAGTTGGTAAAATGCTTCCGCCACACCAAATAGGCCGATCATGACTACGACGTAATGAATCCCGCCCAAGAGCTCCATGCTGCCCATCGTTAAGCGGGGCTGGGCCGTTACAATGTCCATTCCAACCAAGCCAATAGTGGCCCCTAGGGCAACCGAGAAAATGCCGCGTGCAAGTGACTTTCCCGACAACGAACTGACCAGTAGTAAGCCCATGACGGCGATTAAAAAGTAATCTCGGGGAGCAAACTGAAGCGCGAGATCAGCAAGATGTGGTGCAGTGAGAGCCAGCACAAGCACTCCAATTAAGCCACCGATTACTGACATTACGGTGCTTAAACCAATCGCCTTTCCTGCCTCACCTTTTAGGGCAAGCGGATAGCCGTCAAAAGCGGTGGTGACCGCCGAAGGAGCACCAGGAATATTGAGTAGGATAGCGGTACGAGAACCGCCGTAAACGCCGCCTACATAAATACCCACCATTAGCGCTAGTGCGTTGTTGATATCCCAAGAAAAAGTAAACGAAATCAAAATGGAGACGGCCATCGTGACGGATAGACCGGGAATCGCACCGACATAAATACCGGCGAGTACACCTAGGGCGGTTAAACCCAGAAGACCTGGATCAAGCCAAGCCATGAGTAGGTAAGAAAATGTATCACTCATTGGATGCCTCGGAGGTCACAATCAAGGAAGGTAAACACGAAAAACGATCGTGAAAAGGACGTAAATTACCGCAATAGACAGTAAGGCAATCATTAAAGAACTAACGATTTTTCCTTGACGATAATAAATGAACATAGCGGCTAAAAAGATAAAGGTACTTACATAGAAGCTTGTCCATACAATAGCTACTAAATAGAGCATCGATACTATCGAGAACACCACAATATGAGGTTTAAAATGCTCATGTATAAACACTTTAAACTCTTGGCTAGCGCTGCGAATTTGGGGATCTCGCTGCTTGCGTCGATGGCTGAAGAGAATGGCTATTGAGGAAGCGAGCATTATCAAGGCGAGCCCAACAGGAAATGAGCCAGCGGAATTCAGCTGCACCCCATTATCGATACGATAAGCCTCGTAGAGGACGCCGACACTAAACAGCAGAAGCAACCAGTCAAAGACCTTTTCACCCGCCCGAACGCGCTCAATTTTTTTAGTCATACAGAGACTCCAAGGGGACAGGTGGTAATCCTGTCCCCTAAGTCATAGGAAGATAGCGTTAGGGGCGTGGAATACCTAACTCTTCTGGAGATTTTTCGACCGCATCCGCCTCGAACATTGACCACGCTGTGACGGATTGCCAGTTATCCAGGTATTGTTGCGCTTCTTCGCCGTTGAGGTTGAGCGATTCGCCACCAAAATTAGCTAAGAACTCTTGGAAACCATCGCTGGCAACGGCCTGCTCGTAAGCATCTTCCAAGGTAGCTTTTACGTCATCGGGTGTATCTTCACGCACAAAGACACCCCAGAACGGGCCCCAAGGCAAGAATGAATCAAGCTCTGGGATAGCATCGGTGATCGGCGGAACGTCCGGCAGATCCTCCAGTTCTTCACTACCCAGCACGGCCAGGCCCTTCAGGCGGCCCGCGCGGATTTGTTCGGCCACAGCGGAAAGACTTAGCGGCATAAAGTCGATATGTTCACCCAGCAGTGCCGTAACACCAGGCCCATCCCCACCGAAGGTCACTGTGCGAACATTAAGATCGTCGACAGAGTTGATCATTGCGTGAATCGTACTGGGCAAGCCACCGGCACCGGTACCGCCCATTTTGAGTTCGTCGGGGTTTTCGTGGGCGTACTCAAGCAGCTCAGCGAAAGTATCGAATGGGCTATTAGGATGGGTAGCGATGACAACCCGGCCCTGGCCGATAATGTTGATAGGGTACATATCATCGTAGGTGAAATCGGCTAAGCCCATCAGTGGGTAGAGCTGGGGGTTCTCCGCACCAAACAGCAGGTTATAGCCGTCAGGGCGCTGGCGCATGACATGGTTCATGCCAATCACGCCGGTACCGCCAGGGCGGTTGGTGAGAACAATAGTGGTATCCAGAACCTCTTCCACGTGGGGTGTCAGGCTGCGTACCACGTTATCGGTGGCGCCCCCGGCTCCCCACTGAATCGTGCCTTGGATATTACGATCAGGGTAATCGGCGAGGGCGCTACCCGCGACTGCCAACGAACCGATGGCGATGGCCAACTGGGTGAAAAGTGGCTTAGTCATTATGTTTATCCTCCAACAAATTATTATAGTAGTGCTGCTCTTGGTGATATTAGTTCGCCTTACGAACTTAAGTGCTTAGGGCGAACACTAGAGGTCGGTATGGCGGCTGTCAATCAACAAGCCTTCGTATAAGACCAAGGTTGAATAGTGTGCGATGGCTGATACAAAGCAATGTGAAGCGTGCTTATTTAGCCGGTGGCAATAGCAGTATGAATGCATTAGCCGTTGTGTCTATTCACAATAAATCCCTCTAGCATTCGCATAGTAAAGGAGTGCGCTAGGCGTATTATTAATAGTATAGCGAACAGGTTGCCACACACCCTACGTTATCGTGCATAATGCGAACTAAAGAACGCTATGCGAACAATTGGCACCTGCACTGAAAGCCATTGGCTCAGTTATAGCGACACATAATATCGTCGTAGTGCTAGAGCGCATTTGCTTGAGAGCACTACCTGGGAGGATGCTATGCGCGCAATTGCTACTGTTTGTCTAAGCGGGGACCTGCGGACGAAGCTGGAAGCCATTGCCCGTGCCGGTTTTGATGGCGTAGAAATATTTGAAAATGATCTGCTCTCCTTCGATGGCTCACCGCAAGAAGTACGTGCGCTATGTGAGCGTCTTGGGCTGGCGATTGTTGCCTTTCAACCGTTTCGCGATTTTGAGGCAATGCCAGAACCTCAGCGCAGCCGTAATTTGAAGCGCGCCGAGCGTAAGTTTGAACTGATGGAGCAGCTAGGCACGGATTTTTTGCTGGTGTGTAGCAATGTATCCCCCCAGGCCGTGGACGATATGGATCGCGTAGTGGCCGATTTGCGCGAACTTGCTGAACTTGCAGCAAAGCGTAATATTCGGGTGGGGTTTGAAGCGTTGGCCTGGGGGCGCCACATCTCGGACTATCGCGATGCGTGGGAAGCCGTGCGCCGCGTTGATCACCCTAATTTGGGCATAGTGCTCGATAGCTTTCATATTCTCTCCCGTGGCCACGATCTCTCAGCCATCGGCAAAATCCCTAAACAAAAAATCTTCTTCGTACAGGTGGCCGATGCGCCGCTACTGGATATGGATGTACTCCAGTGGAGTCGCCACTTCCGCTGCTTCCCCGGCCAGGGGCGCCTGCCGCTGAAAGCCTTTATGGCTGAGCTTGCCAAAACCGGTTACGACGGCCCGCTGTCGCTGGAAATTTTTAGCGACGCCTTCCGCGCAGCGCCAACTGAAATCACTGCTCTAGATGGTCTTCGCTCGCTAATTTTGCTCGAAAACCTTATTGAGGATGGCCCCTGGGCAAGCCCTATTCCCCCGGCACCCAGCTATAACGGCATCCATTTTATTGAGTTTACCCTTGATGAAGAGAGCGCCGCGCCGCTGGGCGAGTTTATTGATGCACTGGGCTTTCGCCATGTGGGCCGCCATCGCTCCAAAAATGTCGAACTCTGGAAGCAGGGCGAAATTCACCTGGTGCTCAATTTTGAAACGGACAGCTTTGCCCATACTTTCCGGCTGCTTCACGGTACCTCGGTGTGTGCGGTAGGTTTCCGTGTTGATGACGTTGAGCGCGGGCTGGCCCGTGCCAAAGCCTTTAAGGCACAGACATTCCGTGGCCAGGTGGGCGAAGGCGAGATGGAAATCTCAGCGCTGCGGGGTATAGAAGGCAGCCTTGTTTACCTGGTGGATGATCAAGCGGCTGAGGACTTGCAGTGGCGAACCGATTTTGAACTGTTTGACCAAGAGAGCCGCAATGAGGCTGGTCTTGCCCGGGTCGATCACCTCTCTTACGTACTCCCCGCGACGCAGCTACTCAGTTGGCAGCTCTTTCACCGCACTGTGTTTGGTTTCAATGCGGCCACGGAGAACGAGATTATCGATCCAAGGGGCATGATGATCAGCCAAGCGGTGATTAGCCCAGAGCAGAGTATTCGCATCCCGTTGACGGTTTCACAGGCCCAGGATACCCAGCCAGGGCGTTTTCTGAGCGAGTTTCGCGGTGGCGTGCAGCAGATCGCCTTTGAGAGCCACGATATCTTCGCCACGGTGGATGAACTCCAAGCGCGGGGGTTGCCGCTGCTGAAGATTCCGCAGAATTACTACGACGATCTTGAAGCGCGTTACGGGCTGGAAGAAGAGCTGTTAGAGGCAATGCGTAAACGCAATATTCTGTTTGACCGCAACGACGAAGGCGACTTCTTCCACGCCTATACGGAAACTTTCTCGGGCCGATTTTTCTTCGAAATCGTTGAGCGGCGTGGCGCCTATCAACAGTTTGGCGCCGCTAACGCGGGCATTCGCTTGGCCGCTCAGGCCGCCCAGCGCTAATTAGCAACACGGAATCATCGTGGAGAACAGTGACCGAATTTATTTGCGCGGTAAAGCAAGCGGGCACTACGGCGGTTAGCGGTGTTAGCCTATTTGTGTTTCAAGGCGTCGACGCCTCCAAGCGCGTAGCGGCTGATCAGCAGTCCGCTACGCTATTTGCCCACTACCATCGTGAACTGCTCAAGGAAAACGATACATGAGCCAAGGTAAAGTGTTAGTGCTGCACGGCCCTAATTTGAATCTGCTCGGCACTCGCCAGCCGGAAATCTATGGCTACGAGACCCTGGAAGACGTCAATAACGCGCTGCGGGAAAAAGCCGTTATGGCTGACTGGGAGCTTAACTGCCTGCAGAGCAACCATGAAGGCGCGCTGATTGACGCTATTCATGCGGCACGGCTGGATGGCACTCAGGCGATTATCATCAATCCCGCTGCCTATACCCACACCTCGGTGGCTATTCTGGATGCGCTTAACGCTTTTGAGGGCCAGGTTATCGAAGTGCATATTTCTAATGTGCACAAGCGCGAAAGCTTCCGCCACCACTCCTATGTATCGCTGCGCGCCGATGGCGTTATCGCCGGGCTGGGAACACAGGGGTATCAGGCGGCTTTAGACGCCCTTATGAAGTCGGCAAGCACTTCATAAGGTGAGACTTCAATAACGGGGAAAGTTGTTATGGCGTAGCCGAAAGCTTGCAGTGATGAGAACCCTGCTGCGTCCTGTATAAAGCAGGGTCTGTTAATTCGCTTATTAAGTTAAATACACTTTAGTTTCAGTTATTTATACTAAAGTCGTGTTTTTTATGTCTAAAGTAAAAGAGTAATCTCATTGTATGTAGTACGAATAGATGTACGAAATGCGAACATAAAAACAAAGCAATAATAGGAAGTTAAAATGAAAAAAATCTTTGCCGCAACCTGTCTCGCCGTTTGCAGCAGCGCCTTAGCTCTCGGTCTCACTGTTTCCTCCGCTAGCGCCAATGAGTGGCCGACTAGCGATATTCGCCTGGTCGTTCCTTATGCGCCGGGTGGCACTACCGACGTCTTGTCCCGTCGCGTTGCTGATCTCCTTCAGCAAGAACTCGATGCCAATGTCATTGTAGAAAATCGCCCGGGCGCGGGCTCCACTGTCGGCACCGGCAGGCTCGCCCGCGGTGGCCGTGATGCTGACCACACCATCCTGATGGCATCCCCAGGGCACACGATTGGTGCCGCGATTTACCCAGACCTGGCCTACGATCCCGTTGAAGATTTCGTCTTTCTACAAAATATGATCGATATCCCCAATGTCATGGTGGTACCCGCAGACAGCCCCTATGAGAGTGTTATTGAGTTTATCGAAGCTGCGAAAGAAGACAACATGACCTTCAGCCACAGCGGCGTAGGTAGCTCCATTCATATGTCGGGTGAGTTATTCAAAACGCTGACCGAAACGAATATGACGGCAGTGCCTTTTGCGGGTAGCGGCGCGGCGCTTCCTGCGTTGCTGAGCGGCGATGTGGATGTTTCGTTTGAGAACATGCCAGCGGTGCTCTCGCACATACGTTCAGGTGATCTACGTGCGCTGGCGGTTACTTCTGCCGAGCGTTCCGAGTACCTTCCCGATGTCCCGACGTTGTCAGAAATCGGTGAATATAATCTCGACCAGTTTATCACGACTGCCTGGTTCGGCCTGATTGCGCACAGCTCCTTCCCTGAAGAGGCCCAGAGCACAATGCGAGAAGCGCTAGCTAATGTCATGAAGCGCGAAGAGTTTCTGGATTTCGCCGAACAGCTGGGTGCTGAGCCAGGCCAAGTGGCCGGTGATGAGTTCAAACAGTTTATCGCCGATGACCTGCAGCGCTGGGAAGAGGTTGCCGAGCAGGCTGGTATCAGTCAATAAGTTCAGTAACCCCCAATAAGCTAAGGCGAGGGCTATGTCCTCGCCTCTCTTATTTGTTAGGAGAAGGCAGCGATGACGACATCGGATTCCCATCGCAGGGTGAGGATAAAGGACATCGGCGATGTGATAGCAGGCGTTGTTCTGCTGGGATTTGCCCTTGTGCTGGTCTTTTACCTGGTACCCAACTACATCAATGAGCCGCCCATTCTGCAAAACCCGATGATGTCGCCCCGCTGGCTGCCCACGATCGTGGGTTGGTTGATTTTGCTGTTTTCCATTCTGCTCATCTTTCAGGGCTTACTGGTAACAGGTGCTCGCGAGGAAGATGAGCGAGCGATTGAAAAGGGCTCGCCGCGGCGTTTCTTTATGATGGTCGTTGCGTTAGTGATCTACGTTGCCTTGTTTGAAACGATGGGTGCGGTGTTCTGTGGCATCCTTGCAACGCTCGTCTTGTTTGTGGCGCACCCCGTGCGCACATGGTGGGTGTATAGCCTGGCCTTCCTGTTTCCCATCGTCGTTACATTCTTATTTGTTGAAGTGATGAATGTACCGCTTCCGATAATGCCGTTTTGGCTCTGATTGACTGATTCTTGTACTAGGTGAGCTATGGAAAATTTTTCGGAAGTCATACACCTATTTTTTACCCTGGAGAACTTCCTGGCGATCGCCGTGGGGGTTGTCATCGGTGTGGTGGTGGGTTCGATCCCAGGATTAACCGCGACAATGGCGGTGGCATTAGCGCTGCCCTTCACCTTCTCAATGCAGCCGATTGCCGCCATCTTGCTGCTGGTGGGGATTTACAAAGGGGGGATGTACGGTGGTTCGATTACGGCGATCTTGATACGCACGCCAGGCTCTCCTGCTTCTGCCTGTACGCTGCTTGACGGCTATCCCATGGCCCAGCAAGGGCATGCGAAGAAAGCCCTCAAGGCGGCGCTATACTCTTCGGTTATCGCCGATTTTATCTCCAACATCGCGCTTATCTTCTTTGCCGCTTATCTGGCTAAGATCGCGCTTAATTTCGGCGCCCCGGAATTTTTCTGGCTGATCTGCTTCTCGCTGACCATTATTATTTCCTTGGCCAGTGGCTCGATGATTAAAGGCTTAATGGCGGCTTTGCTGGGCATTCTGCTTTCCATGGTAGGGCTTGACGATGTCTTTGGCTCTCAGCGGTTGACCTTTGGCAGCTACAACTTAATGGATAGCATCTCCTTTATTCCTTTGTTGATTGGCCTGTTCGCCATACCGGAGATTATTGAGTTTTATCGCAAAAAAGCGGTGCCGCATATTAAGGCTAAGGCCAGTGGTGCTGGCTTGGCGTTTTCCGAACTGAAGCGCTGCATGTCGAGCATCGTACGGGGCAGTTTAATTGGGGTCATCATCGGCGCGATACCGGGTACTGGCGCCACCGCGGCGGCGTTTATTTCTTACAGTGATGCGCGCAGACGCTCGCCTAATAAGGCTAATTTCGGTAAAGGTGAAGTCGAGGGTGTTGCGGCCGCGGAGGCGGGCAATAATGGCGTCGCGGGCGCTACCATGATCCCTCTGCTCTCGTTAGGTATTCCTGGTGATGTGATTACCGCGATTATCCTCGGCGCCTTTATGGTGCATGGTTTGACGCCTGGCCCGCTGATGTTCCAAGAGAACCTATCACTGATTTATGCGCTGTTTATGGGCATCATGCTCAGCTCCGTTATTTTGCTGGTGGTGGGTAATGTGGCAATTAAGTACTTCTCATTAATTGCTGATATTCCAAAGCCGATTCTGTTTCCCATCGTCCTGATGTTTTGCGTATACGGCGCCTATGCGGTCAATAACGATACCTTCGATGTTGGGTTGATGTTGGCCTTCGGTGTGCTGGGATATATCTTCAATCGGGCGGCGATACCCGCAGCCCCTTTTCTGATCGGTTTTATCCTGGGTCCGATGTTTGAAGATAACCTGCGCCGCTCTCTTTTAATCGGCTCCAATGACCTATCAATTTTTGTACGTGGCCCGATTACTTGGTTCTTTATCGCCCTGACAGTGGGCTCGATTGGCTTGGCGTTTTATCGCTTTTGGGAGGCGCGCAGGAAGCGCCCTATAACGTCTAAGACTTCCTAAACCGCTAAAGCTTTACAAACATTTGGCTTTACAAACATTTGAATGTGACAAGAGAATAAGTCAATGAGTGACCACTTTTATAGTGCCGATCGTATCCGTGACCGCTTTTCCCAAGCGATGTCCGATATGTATCAGCAAGAGGTACCCCAGTACGGCACGCTGCTCTCGCTGGTGGCGGACGTTAATCGAGAGGTCATTGAGCGCGATGTCAGGCTAGCGGACACGCTCACTGCAAACGGTGAGATGGAGCGGTTGCACGTTGAGCGACACGGCGCTATCCGGGTGGGTAGCCCCGAAGAATTGGCGCTGTTGCGCCGCATGTTTGCCGTTATGGGCATGTTCCCGGTGGGTTACTATGACCTTTCAGTCGCAGGCGTGCCTGTTCATGCAACGGCGTTTCGTCCCATCGACGATGAAGCCCTGAAGTTAAACCCTTTCCGTTTGTTCACGTCGTTACTCCGGCTTGAGCTCATTGCGGATGCCGAGCTGCGCGAACGGGCGGCGGCGATTATAGCGTCGCGAGAGATCGTCACCCCGCAGGCCGTCGCCCTGATCGAACGCTTTGAGGCTCAGGGTGGGCTCAACGAAGCCGAGGCCGAAACCTTTGTGGTTGAGGCGCTGGAAACCTTCCGCTGGCACCTTGATGCCACCGTCGATTTAGCGACCTATCAAGCGCTACACCAAGAGCATCGCCTGATCGCGGATGTGGTCTGCTTCCGCGGGCCGCATATCAACCACTTGACCCCGCGAACCCTGGACATAGACGCGGTGCAGCAGCGCATGCCGACAAAAGGTATTACCCCGAAGGCGATTATTGAAGGGCCGCCTAGGCGCCACTGCCCGATTCTATTACGGCAAACCAGTTTTAAAGCACTGGAGGAGTCCATCTACTTTGCGGATGAGGCAGAAGGCCAGCATACGGCGCGCTTTGGTGAAATCGAGCAGCGCGGGGTTGCCTTGACCCGTAAAGGGCGAATGCTTTACGACCAGTTGCTGGCTGCTTCACGTCAGGGCGAGCCAGCCGTTTCTAATGCTGACCATCAAGCTCATTTAGCCCAAGCGTTTGCTGAGTTTCCTGATGATCAAGACGCGCTGCGCCGCCAAGAGCTGGCATTTTTCCATTACCGTGCAGTGCCGGGGGCTACCACGGCAGAGGACGCCACTAGCGATAACATCGAACGGCTTTTAGCAACGGGTGCATTGGTGGCAACGCCCATGATCTACGAAGATTTTCTGCCGGTGAGTGCGGCGGGCATCTTCCAGTCTAACCTGGGCGATGGGACGCGCGATGAGTACAGCAGCCATTCCAGCCAGCAGACGTTTGAGCAGGCCCTGGGCACCGCCGTGACGGATGAAATTGCGCTGTATGAGCGTCGCCAAGCCAACTCGCTGGCCCAGGCTCTTGCCGAGCTGGGCGGCGCATAAGGGGGAGTATTCCTGCGCTGAGCGCGCAGCCCTTGGTTGGCCTATCCGACCGTAACACCGCCGCAAACAAACAGCGTTTGGCCGGTCATAAAGCCGCTTCGGTCGTCGCAAAAGAAGCTGACGGCCTGGGCTACGTCTTCGGGCTGGCCCATACGCTTTAACGGAATATTATCGATGATGCGACGGGCGCGCTCAGAATCGGGAGGATTATTCTCCCAAAAGGCACTGGTAGCGATGGGCCCTGGGGCAACGCAGTTAACCGTAATGCCGTGTTCCGCCAGCTCCAACGCCCAGGTTCTCGCCATAGACTGCAGCGCTCCTTTCGTGGCGCTGTAAATGGTGCGCGCCTCTTTGCCGAGCACCACGCGGCTGGCATTGATGACGATGCGCCCCGTACCGGCGGCTTTCATGGAAGGTAGCAGTGCCTGCGTGCATATCAGCGCCGAGCGTACGTTCAGGTGCATCAATCTATCGAAGTCTTCAAGCCGCGTCTCTTCAAGCAGGGCCGGGGCGACAATGCCTACGTTATTGATCAACCGGGTCACCGTATGGCGCTCGGCTATTTTCGCCATCACCCGGCGGGTGGTGTCAGCATCGGCAAGGTCGACCAGGATGGCATCTGCTTGCAAAGACGCCGCTTCCGGCTCAACGATATCCACCACGATAACCTGGTAACCCTCCTGCTGGAGACGCAGGGCAATGGCTTGGCCGATGTTTCTAGCCCCACCGGTCACCACGGCGCAGTGATGCTGAGATGTTCTGCTTTGATCAGAGTGTGGATGCATTTTTGTTATCCTTGGCGGTCATCAATCTTTGTTTTTGTATAAACCCAAACGTTAAAACGTCATCAGTCCCGACATCGTCATCAACCAAATTATTAGGCTAAGCGTAAAAAAGGAGGCGATTGTCGCCACCAGCAGAGCCGCCGCGCTCACCCCGGCTAAGCCATAGCGCTGGCCGAGTAGGGGGTAAATGCTGATCAAGGGTGCAGCAGCAAACAGCAGCGCACCAGCCATATAAAGTGGGTCGATACCTGGGACAAGATAAAAGGCGATGAATATAGCCAGCGGGTGAAAGAGGAGTTTGCCGGCCACTATTTGGCCAACGTCCCTGGCCATTCCTTTCACCTGCAGGCCAAACAGCGCCCCGCCAATGACGAAAAGCGCCGCAGGGCCAGCTGCGTCGGCTAGCATATCAATGGCTTTAAACAGCGGGCCAGGTATCTGTACGTGGGATACCGCGAGACTAATGCCGACCAGTAACCCAATCAGCACCGGATTTTTGATTAGGCTAAGCGCTGTGTGTTTGACCGTTTTCCATACGCTGGAACCTTGATGGCTGCCCATTTCAGCTAAAATCAGCGCGGCGGGAATAATAAGCAGGTTTTCAATGACCATATTCAGCGCCAAGAGCACCGCCGCTGGGGAGCCAATGACCATGGCCGCCACCGGGTAGCCGACAAAGCCACTGTTGGACGCAGCCATACCTAGGGCCTGCATGGCACTGGCGTTAAGGGGCTGGCGCTGTCGTTTTAAGCAGAGCAGCAACCCCCCACTGAACACGGCGATAGAGCCCAAGCCGTAAGCCATCAGGTAGTTGAGCTTGAAAATCTCCTCCAGTGGCTGCTGGTTTAACGCACGAATCACTAGCGCAGGCAGTGCGCAGTAGAGCACGAATACGCCGACTCCCTGCATCTGCTCGCGCTGGATAATGCCGCTCCATCTCGCTATATACCCTAAACCAATCAGTAGGAATATGGGGGTGGTAATACTAAGAATAGCGAGCATCTGTGCCTCTTCAGCGCATGAAGACAAATAGTTATGTTCGAATGGCGAATAACTGTACGTTATTTTGCCAGAACTTTACGATAAGAGCTTCACGACAAGCGCTTCGAGGCCCGAACGTTATGATACGGAGCGAGCAGAAGGCGTGACGAGCTGTTCTATGTAGTGTGTACGTAGCGGTATCACATGCGGGTCGATCTGTTCAGGGGCGATACAATCCGCGGTGAAAAAGCGAAATGCATCCACGCCCTGAAACACAAACAGATCAACACCCGAAAGCGTTTTGGCGCCCGCCTGGTGGGCGGCGTTTAACAGCTCGGTGTGAGCGGGGATGTAAACCGCATCAAAGACCCAGTGCTGATCGCTAAGCCCGCTGGTATCAATGGGGCAGCCAGGGTGGTTGATGTGGCCAATGGGTGAGCAGTTGACCACGCCCTGCCAATGCGGCAGTTCTCGCTGCGCCTGTTCAGCCGTTACGCATGCCGCGTTAATCCCCATGGCGTTAAGGTCATGGCAAAGGCTTTCTGCCCGCGAGGCATCGTGTTCGAGAATGTGGATATGACTCACGGCAAGCTCCCCCAGCGCACACGCCACTGCGCGGCCCACGCCCCCGGCGCCGATCAACAGCACATCGCCTGCGGACTGACTGCCGAAGGAGTGACGGTAGGCGCTGATGAAACCGGTGTAATCGGTGTTTTCAGCGCGCAGACCGTCAGCGTCAAACAGCAGTGTGTTGGCGGTGCCTACCCGTCGTACGCCTTCGCCGCGAATATCAGCCAACTGCGCGGCTTGTTCCTTGAAGGGAAACGTAACGTTGGTTCCCCGGTAGCCCTCGGTACGCAGCTTTTGTATGGCGTTGGGAAAGTCAAAATCTGCTACCCCCAGGCTATCAACTAAATCGTAGCGTACTGGCTCGCCCAACGAGGCACCCAGGCGTTCGTGCAAATCCGGGGATTGCGATTTGGCAATGCCTTCCCCTACCAGTCCGAGTTTGATCATGCTTGGCTCTCTCCTGTGTCATGGTTTGGCGTTTTTTGATCCTTGTCTTGAGCGATGCCATCAATTTCTGCTTCTAGACGCTGCTGCGCGGTGACGCGCACAAAGGCATTTGGCGCGCCAAGCCCTTGGTAGCCATCACGCTGCACTAGCTCAAAGAAGAACGCCTGGCGGCCGGGCTGGGTATATAACTGATAGAAGTCGCCGTTGCTGTCTTGATCAAAGAGTATGTGGTGCGCCTGCATCCATGCTTGGGTTTGCGCAGGAAGGTCAACGCGTGCGGCCAGGTCACGGTAGTAGTTACCGGGAATCGGCAGCACCGGTGTGCCCGCCTGTTGAAGCGCTGCACTGGTGTCGCGCATGGAGTTGGTGCGCAGGGCGACATGGTGAATTCCCGAGCCGCCGTACTGGCGCACGAAACGGTTACTGGCAGTATCCGGCGAGGCACTGGCGTTAAGTGCCAAGCGAAAGCGGCCATTGTAGTTTTGCAGCACCTGGCTCTGGATCAACCCGCGGGGGTCGGTGACATCGAAGGAGGGCGTTGGTGCCAGCTGAAAAATAGCGCGGTACTGCAGCATCAGCGAGAGGTAGTCGTGGTAAGAGAGCGCTACGCTGATATGGTCGATATCCACCAACGCCCCCTGGGGGACGGGCTGAACATCGACAGTGAACTCACGATCCCAGGTACGGCTTATTTGTGAGTCGTCAATAATATAGGAGAGGCTGCCATCCACATTGCGCAGTGCACTCATACGGTGGCTGGCGCCCACCTCTTCGGGCTCGACAATATCGTAGCCCAGCTTGTCTGCCCGCTTAAACGCTTCATAGGCGTTGCCCACACGCAGGCCAATGGCGGTGATGGCAGTGGCATCGCGACCCGGTACTCGGCCAGTGAAGTTCGACTCGGTGTTGAGCACCAGATTAACGTCGCCCGCGGCCCAACGCTCGGCGTTGAGCGTATGGTGGCGCCCCACGCATGCCATACCCAGTGCGCTGAGCAACTCGCGCAGCGGTGCTAAATCGGCAGGCTCAACGGCGATTTCCAGAAAGGCGACCGACTCAATCGGCTGGGGCGCGGGAATGCCGCTTTTACTCTGCATGCTGCGCAGCAAATTGTACGAGCGCAGACCGTCGCGGGCGGTCTGGTCGCTGTGGCCCATGCGAAAGACATCGTTAAAGATTTCGTGGGAGAGCGGGCCGTCGTAACAGGTCTCCTCCAGCATGGCCATAAACTTATCCATCTGCAGCTCGCCCTGTCCGGGGAAGCAGCGGTAATGGCGGCTCCACGACAGGTGATCCATAGAGAGACGCGGCGCATCAGCGGTCTGAACCAGAAAGATGCGATCCCCCGGGATGCGGCCAATGGTGCCCAGCTCCGTCTGGCGGGAGAAAATATGGAAAGTATCCAGCACCAGCCCCACACTGGGGTGGGCAGCGCGGCGCACCACTTCCCAGCTGTCGCGGTAGTCGTGAATGTGGCGGCCCCAGGCCAGCGCCTCATAGGCCACGCGCAGGTTACGCCGCGCGGCACGCTCGCCGAGCTCATAATAGTCATCGGCGGCGCGGCTTAAACCCGGGAGTGAATCAGGGTGGACGGTACTGCACGCCATAAGTAGATCGGTGCCGAGCTCCTCCATCAGGTCAAACTTATGCTCGGCTCGGTCGAACGCCCGCTCCCTAGCGCGCCCCTGCAGGCCTTCAAAGTCCCGAAACGGCTGTAGGGTGACCAGCTTAAGGCCGCGGGAGCGAATCAGCTCGCCGGCCTCCCGTGGGGTGCCAGTAAATGCCGTTAGGTCGTTTTCAAATAGCTCAAGCCCCTCAAAACCAGCCTGGGCGATGGCGTCTACCTTCTCTTCCAGCGAGCCGCTTAGGCAAACCGTAGCAATGGATGAGTACATGGCATCACGCTCCTTGCATTGAGGAATATCAGTAACCCGCCAGACGCGGCAGGAAGGTGACCAGCGCGGGGACGAAGGTAATCAGCAGCAGGATCAAAAACTGCACGCCCAGCATCGGCAGAATGCGGCGGATAATTGGCCCCATACCCACGCCGGAGACGGAGTCGGCGACAAATAGGCAGAGTCCCATGGGCGGCGTGATCAGCCCCATCATCAGATTGAAGATCACCACGATGCCGAAGTGCAGCGGGTCGATACCCAGCGCCATGGCAATGGGGTGGAGGATCGGCACGAGCACCAAGATGGCCGCTATACCCTCTAAAAACAGTCCCACCACCAGCAGGAGCAGAATCACGGCGATCAGGAAGGTCCACTGGGTATCGATGCTCATCAGCGCCCACTCGGTGAGCATGTTGGGTACGCGCTCGAACGTTAACACCCAGTTGGCCGCAGCGACCGCGCCCATGATGACCATAATCACCGCGCTATCGCGCATGGCGCGGGCGAAAATAGCGGGCAGATTAACCAGTTTGATATTGCGGTAGAGCACCACACCCAGAAGCAGCGCGTAGACTACGGCAAAGGCCGCCGCTTCAGTAGGCGTGACAATACCGGCAAGAATCGCCCCGACCACAAATACCGGCATGAGGGCCGGCAGCAAACCATGCAAAAGGGCATGGCGGCGTGACTGTTTCCTGGTTTGTGCAGCGCCAAGGTCACCGGCAAAAAAGTAGACGTAGATGGAGAGCCCCAATGCCAGCAAAAAGCCCGGCACGATACCAGCCAAAAACAGCCCCGGTACCGACACCCCCGACACCGTCAGCGCGTAGATAATCACCGGAATACTGGGTGGAATAATCGGGCCAATGACCGAAGAGGCAGCGGTGAGCGCAGCGGCAAAATCCCGGGGATAGCCCTCTTTCTCCATTGACGGTATAAACACCCGCCCAAGCGCGGAGGTATCGGCAATCGCCGAGCCGGAAAGGCCAGCAAAAATCACCGAGGCCCAGATGTTCACGTGTGCCAGCCCGGCTTTAAGACGGCCGACGATAGCGGTGGCCAGGTTAATAATCCGGTGCGTGATACCCGCTTCGTTCATCAGCTCGCCAGCCAAAATAAACAGCGGTATGGCCAGCAGCGGGAAAGACTCCATCCCGCCGAAAAACTGCTGAGAGACGATGCGGATGTGGTAGGGCAAATCACCGGTGCTCATCAGCACCGTTAGCGAACCGAGGATGGCAAAGGCAAACGGCACACCAAGCAGAATAAGGGCTAGAAGCAGTATAAAGATCATGCGGATGTCTCCTCGTCCTGTTGATTGCTCAGACGCAGGCCCGCCATCACCAGTGCAGAGAGGCTGAGCAACCCGCCGCCAATTAGCATGGAGGCTTGAAACAGCCACATCGGCATCCCCGTGCTTGATGAGGTGCGGCCTCCGCGGGAGGCGAGGAATTCAACGGCTGACCACATCAAGCCAATGCCCACCACAAGCACTACTAGGTCAACGGCCACGGCCTGCCAGCGCACCCAGCGCGGCGGCAGTAGACGACGAATAAGGTCAAAGCCGATATGTTTGTCCTGCAAGTACGCCCAGGACATGCCAAACATTAGGCCGTAAATCATCAAATAGATGGCGGTATCTTCTCCCCAGGTAATGGAGCCGCCATAGGTGTAGCGCGCAAAGGCATTGCCCGCGACCAGCAGGAAAATAAGCACCATGGCAAGCCCTGCCAAGCTGCCATTGAACAGGATCAGGCCGCGGTGTAGCCGGGCGAGAAGATGAGACATAAGAGCACCTTCGATCGATAGTCAGGCACGCAGGGTCGCGAGTGGGCCACCTAAGGCCCACTCGCAACGCGCTTTGTTTAGGCAGGGGTTAGAAGCGCGCGGACGCCTCTTCCACAGCGGAAGAGAGACGCTCGATCCACTCTGCATCATCGCCAAGCTCTTCGGTCAGGTACGCCTGCACCGGCGGCTGGGCGGCTTCGCGGAAGGCCTCCATCTGCTCAGCGGTGGGCTGGGTGATCTCCATGCCCTCTGCTTCCAGTTTGGTGATCCCCTCAGCCGAGTTGAACTGCTGAATGGCACGGCCGGTGGTACCCGCAACCACGGCGGCACGCTTAACGGCAGCTTGCTCTTCCTCGCTTAGCGACTGAAAGATCTCATCGTTAATCAGCAGGTGATCGACGCCGTAAACGTGGCGATCCAGGGTCAAATAATCCTGAAACTCATAGAAATTATTGCCGTAGATCACGGAGATCGGGTTCTCCTGGCCATCGACTACGCCGGTAGCCAGCGCTGTGGGTACTTCACCCCAGGCAATACCCTGGGGCTCGCCACCCAAAGCGCTAACCATTTCCAGGTAGAGCGGAATGGTTTGAACGCGGAACTTCAGGCCTTCCATATCCTCAGGCGTGTTGATCGGGCGCACGGAGTTGGTGAAGTGACGGAAGCCCGTTTCGCCGTAAGCCAGCGTGCGTAGGCCGGTTTCCTGCAAGCAGTGTTCGGCGAGTGCGTTACCAAACTCGCCGTCCATTACTTGCCACGCCACTGGCGCTGACGGGAAGGTGTAAGGGATATCCGTTACGGCGACCGCCGGGCAGAAATTAGCGTAGGCGCCGGAGACCATCGCAATGCTGATGGTGCCATCCTGGGCGCCTTCAATAAGCTCGGTTTCACCGCCGAGCGAGCCAGCGGGGTAGAGCTCTACGGTGAGATCCGTTTCGGCTTCCACCAGATTTTTAAACACCTGACCCGCTGCGCCTTTTTTGGAGGTGGTCCAGTCATCGGGGTCGACGTGGGCAAAGCGTAGCGTTTGGGCAGAAGCATTCGCTGCGGCAACCAGCGTAGCCGTCGCGAGGGCCGCCGTCAGCGCGCGTTTCAAAGGCAGTTGCTTCAATGTAAACCTTGGGGTCATAAACTTGGGGTTGGTAAACATAGGGCTTGTAAATATAGGGGTCAGAGACATTGTTGTTGTCCTCTTGTCGGGCCGTTGTTATAAAGTTTGGAAAAGCCTAAAGCAGTGGCGTGTTTAGCCGTTCCATCCTGTCACAATCAACAATGTACGAAATGGTACGTTCAGTCAAGCTATGGCATACTAGACCAAAGACGACCACGACAATAAAAGGCATGCTCTATGACAGCTCCTTCTACCAAGGCCAGTCCCCCTGCCGCGGGGCGACGGCGTAAAAATGACCCCGAATCCGTACGCGCCGATATTCTTGCGGTGGCCACTCGCGAGTTTTCCGAAAAAGGCCTCTCAGGGGCCCGGATTGATGAGATCGCCGAAAAAACCCGCGCCTCCAAGCGCATGATTTACTACTACTTTAATGATAAAGAGACGCTCTATCTGCACACCCTGGAAGCCGCCTATCAGAAAGTGCGCCTTCAGGAAGCCGAGCTTGATCTTGACCACTTAGCCCCCCTTGAGGCGCTTAGCCGACTAGTGCGGTTTACCTTCTGTCATCACGCCAAAAACCCCGATTTTATTCGCCTGGTAATGATCGAAAATATTCATCATGGCCGCTTTTTGGCGCAGTCAGAGTTGATTCAATCACTCAACGCCGGGGTGATTGATGCGCTCACCAACGTCTATGCTCGCGGTTTAGAGGTGGGCTGCTTTCGCGAAGGCTTGGATCCACGGGAACTGCACTGGCTGATTAGCGCGCTGTCGTTTTTCAATGTCTCAAACCAGCACACCTTTTCGCGGATTTTTGATTGGCAACAAGCCGCGCCTGAGAACCAGCGCAAACTAGAAGATCACGTTACCGAGATGGTACTGCGCTACGTGGGCACTGACGCTACGCTGTCGCAATCGTAAGTACCGGCCTATTTAGCGCATGGTTCGAATGACGAACATATGTACAATTCTGTTCTGAGTCGTGCCTTTATGAACTGTTTTGCTGGTTCTGAACAACGTTAATAGGAGGCGTAACGCCCATGCCTGCTGGATTTTTAAAGCATCCTTTTATGAGCCAGCGCGCCGTCGCTGAGTGTGACGATGACGCCATGGTGAATGCCATGCTGGCCTTTGAATTAGCCCTGGCCGAGGTACAGGAAACCAGCGGCGCGGTACCTGCTGGGGTTAGCCAGCAAATGCACGAACAGTTGGAAAATGCGGCTTTCAATAGTGAAGAGATCGCGGCGGGCATTGCCAGCGGTGGCAATGTGGCGATTCCGTTTGTAAAGCAGAGCCGCTCGCTGCTTTCCGATGACATCAAGCGTTACTGGCATCAAGGGGCGACCAGCCAGGATGTCGTCGACTCCGCGCTGATGCTCCTACTTAAACCACGCCTGGCGGCGCTGGATGAACTGTTGGTGCGCTGCCGTTCAGCGGCGCTCACGTTGATGAACGCTCACGCTGATACGCCCATGGTGGGTCGAACGTTAATGCAGCAGGCACTCCCCATTACTTTTGGGGTGAAGGTGGCCCACTGGGCAATCGGCTTGGAGCAGAGCCGCCGCCGTTTGGGTGAGGTGGAACTGCCCGTTCAGTTTGGTGGCGCCGTGGGCGTGCACTCGGGCTGGGACACTCTAGGGCTTGAGTGGATGGACGCCTTGGCTGCGCGGCTAGGATTGGCGGTGCCGGTGCTGCCCTGGCATACCGACCGCTACCCCATTCATGCCCTTGGCACGGCGTTAGATGCCGTCGCGGGGGCCGCTGAAAAAATCGCCCTGGATGTGTCGCTGCTCACCCAAACCGAAGTCGGCGAAGTGGCGGAACCCTCGGCGCCGGGAATGGGCGAGTCTTCCTCCATGCCCCATAAGCGTAACCCGGTGCGCTGCGCGCTGATTCGCGGCGCCGCTCGGCAAGTGCATGGGCATGCGAGCGTGTTGATCAACGCTGCCGCCCAGCCCCTTGAGCGCGGTTTAGGTGAGTGGCATGCAGAGTGGGCACCGCTAATGGAGAGTGCTCTGCTGGTGGAGGGTGCCTTGGAGCAAGTGGCCGTGCTGCTCGAAGGGCTTGAGGTCTATCCCGGAAAAATGCAGCGCAACTTAGCCGCTACCGGCGGTGGCATTATGGCCGAGCCAGTGGCACGTTTGCTGGCGCCTACGCTAGGTGTGGAGAAAGCCAAAGCAGTCAGCGCAGAGGCGGCAGAGACCTCACGCCAGGAAGCTCGCCCCTATGCTGATGTACTCGCCAACCATCCTGATGTGAAAGGAGCCGTAGACCCCGAGGCGCTGCGCAATGCCTGCGACCCCGCTTTATACCTTGGTAGCAGCGCTGCCCAGGTTGCTCGCGCCAAAAAATGGTTAGACGCGCAATAAATATATTTAAAAACAAATAATTACGTTTGTTTCTGGAGTGGAAAGTGGGTTCGTCAGAACAATTTGTTGGGCGCCGATGCGTTTGACCCCAATAACGTTCAGCAGTAGATTGTTCGTATAGAGGATCTATGTTCGCTTAACGAACATCCTGCTAACCGTTAAGAGGCACCCATCATGGCCGAGTTTCTCAGCTTGCATGACGCGGTAGCGCGCTACGTCGAAGACGGCGCCACCGTGGCCATGGAAGGTTTTACCCACCTGATTCCGTTTGCTGCTGGTCACGAAGTGATCCGCCAGAAAAAGCGCGACCTGACCCTGATCCGCATGACCCCCGATATCATCTACGATCAAATGATTGGTGCAGGCTGCGCGAAAAAAGTCATCTTCTCTTGGGGCGGTAACCCCGGAGTGGGCTCGCTGCACCGCCTGCGCGATGCGGTGGAGAAGGGCTGGCCGCGCCAGATCGAGATTCTTGAGCATAGCCACGCGGCGATGGCCTGCGCCTTTGAAGCGGGCGCCGCGGGGTTACCGCTGGCGGTTTTTCGCGGCTACATCGGTAGCGAACTGCCCAGCGTTAACGATCAAATCAAGTTCATCGAGTGCCCCTTTACCGGCGAGCGCTTAGCCGCTGTGCCCTCAGTGCGCCCGGATGTCTCGATAATCCACGCTCAGCGGGCGGATCGCCAAGGCAATGTACTGGTAGAAGGCATTGTTGGTGTACAGAAGGAAGCCGTACTCGCCGCCAAGCACAGTATTGTCACGGTGGAAGAGATTGTTGATGACCTGGGGGCTACCCCCAATGCCTGCGTGATACCAAGTTGGGCGATTAGCGCCGTTGCGGTAGCGGAGAAAGGCGCGCTGCCTTCCTACACCCACGGCTACTACGGCCGCAGCAACCGCTTCTATAAAGAGTGGGATGCGATTGCTCGCGACCGCGACACCTTCACCCAGTGGCTCGATGACAACGTCTATAACGTTGCCCAACATCATGCAGGGGAGAAAGCCTAATGAGTCTGGAATATACCTCTTCTGAAATGATGTCGGTGACCGCTGCGCGGGCACTTGAAAATGGCATGACCTGCTTTGTGGGCATCGGCCTGCCCTCGGAAGCCGCCAACCTGGCGCGGCTGACTCACGCCCCCGATGTAGTGCTGATTTATGAATCCGGCACGCTGCAAACCAAGCCCGATACGCTGCCGCTCTCCATCGGCGATGGCGAACTGTGTGAGTCAGCGCTGACCACCGTGGCAGTGCCCGAAATGTTCCGCTACTGGCTCCAAGGCGGCAAAGTGAGCGTGGGCTTTTTAGGCACCGCACAAATCGACCGCTTTGCTAATCTGAATACCACGCTAATCGGCGATTACAAAGCGCCTAAAGTGCGCCTGCCGGGTGGGGGCGGCGCGCCGGAAATCGCCACCAACGCCGGTGAAGTGTTTATCACCCTGAAGCACTCAAAGCGCGCCTTTGTAAAAGACGTCGACTTCGTTACCACCCTTGGGTTTGGCCGCGACGGCAAAGGGCGTGACAACGTACCCAATATCGGCAAAGGCCCTACCCGGGTGATTACCGACCTGTGCGTAATGAAGCCTGATCCGGAGACCAAAGAGCTGGTGGTGGTATCGCTGCACCCTGGCGTTACCCGCGAAGACGTTATTGACGCGACCGGCTGGGAAATCCGCTTTGCCGAGCAGCTTGAGAGCACCCCAGAGCCCAGCGAAAACGAGCTGACGATTTTGCGCGAGCTCAAAGCCCGCACCGAGCGGGCCCACGCGGGCGAATAAGGAGTTTGCTATGAGTGACGTTTATTTATGTCATCCCCGCCGCACCGCAGTAGGCCGCTTTGGCGGCACCCTGGCCAGCGTGCGCCCGGATGATTTCGCCGCGACAATCTTTAAAGCCGTATTAGCCGAAGTGCCGAATCTTGACCCAGCCGCCATCGAAGAGGTGTTTATGGGCTGCGCCAACCAGGCCGGTGAAGATAACCGCAACGTGGCGCGTATGTCGTCGCTGCTGGCGGGCATCCCGACCTCGGTACCTGGCACCACCATGAACCGCCTATGCGGCTCCGGTATGGACGCCGTCGGCACGGCGTTTCGCGCCATTAAAGCCGGTGAGATGGAGCTGGCACTGGCAGGTGGCGTGGAGTCCATGTCACGTGCGCCCTATGTGATGGGCAAGGCCGACAGCGCCTTCGCCCGCGGGCAAAAAATTGAAGACACCACCATTGGTTGGCGCTTGGTCAACCCGCTGATGAAGAAAACCTACGGCATTGATTCCATGCCGGAAACGGCAGAAAACGTCGCCGAGCAGTTCGCTATCTCGCGGGAAGATCAGGACGCTTTTGCCCTGCGCTCCCAGCAGAAAGCCGCGGCCGCTCAAAAGGCTGGGCGCTTTGCCCAAGAGATCACTGCCATTGAGATTACCCGCCGCAAGCAGGATCCACTAATCTTTGATCAGGATGAGCATTTACGGGAGACCACTCTCGATAAACTGGCAGGTTTGCCTACGCCCTTCCGTGAAGGCGGCAGCGTGACCGCAGGCAACGCCTCGGGCGTTAACGACGGCGCGGCGGCGATGTTGGTGGCCAGCGAAGCGGCGGTTAAACAGCACGGTCTTAAACCGATGGCGAAAATCATCGGCATGGCCACGGCAGGCGTAGAGCCGCGCATCATGGGCTACGGGCCGGTACCGGCAGTGCAGAAACTACTCAAGCGCACCGGTATCTCGATGAATGAGATCGATGTGTTTGAGTTCAACGAAGCGTTCGCCGCCCAGGCCTTGGCGTGTATGCGCGACCTCGGCCTTAAAGATGACGACCCACGTGTTAATCCCAACGGTGGCGCGATTGCGCTGGGGCACCCGCTGGGTATGTCCGGAGCCCGCCTGTTGTTGACCGCCGCCCATGAGTTGCAAAACAGTGGCAAGCGCTATGCACTGTGCACCATGTGCGTAGGCGTGGGTCAGGGTATCGCTACGTTGATTGAACGCGTTTAACGGAGATCGTCATGGCATTTCATAGCATCAACGGCCGTAGCGTGGCCTACCGGCTGCTCGGCGCAGAAGTGAACCCGCTGGTCGTACTGGCGCACCCTTTGGGCATGAGCCAGGCAGTATGGGATGACGTGATCCCCGCGCTGCTGCCCCGCTATCGGGTGCTGACCTGGGATCTTCCCGGCCACGGTGCTAGTCAGGCAGTCAGCGGTGCACAAATCACACCCGTTGATTTAGCCGCTGAGGCTCTGGCATTGGCAGAACTGGCGGGCGCTAAGCGCTTTCACTTTGCCGGGACGTCCATTGGCGGTGTCGTCGGCCAACAGTTGATTGCCGAGCATGGTGATCGCCTGCTCTCCGCTACGCTGACCAACACCGGCGCAGTGATCGGCAACCCAGATCTCTGGAATACCCGTGCAGGGCGGGTGCGCCATGAAGGCTTGGCGGCCATGTCGGAAGAGATTGTACCGCGCTGGTTTGCCCCAGCAGCCTTTGAGGCAAGCCCCGCGCTGAAAGCGGGCTGGTGTACACAGATGGGCCGTGGTGACGATGAGTCCTACGCCCAGCTGTGTGAAATGCTTGGCCGCGATACCTTCACTGGCAAATTAGCTGCTAAGCAGGCCAAAGTGCAGCTATTTGGCGGCAGTGAGGATATGGCTACCCCCCCCGCGACGCTGGAAGCCCTGGCGGCAGAGCTCGGTGACGCACCGCTGGAGATTTTTGACGGTGTGGGCCATGTGCCTGCAGTCGAAGCCCCGACGCTGTTCGCGCAAAAGCTCCTCGCCGTGATGGCAACGGATCTGGGCGATGTGGCCGACCACGGCGTGGCTTACGCCACTGGCCTTGAAACCCGCAAGCAGGTATTGGGAGAAGAGCATGTGGCGCGCTCTACCGCCAACGCCAACAGCCTGGATGCACCCTTCCAGCAGATGATTACCCGCTTAGCCTGGGGCGAGCTGTGGAGCAATGATGATCTCACGCGGCGTGAGCGCAGCATGATCACTACCGGGATTCTCGCCGCGCTTGGTCGTGAAGAGCTAACGCTGCACTTAAAAACCGCCAAGCGGATTGGCCTAACCCAGGCTGAGCTGCGCCAAGTGCTGATGCATGTGGCGATTTACGGCGGCGTTCCGGCTGCCAATCACGCCTTTGCCCTCGCCAAAGAGCTGGGCTGGGGCGAGTAGCGAATCAACATAATTGATAAGAGGTAAGGGCGATGACCCACGATAACAAACGCTTTGTGGCACGCGACCGCAACTGGCATCCGCCCGCCTATGCGCCGGGCTATAAAACCTCGGTAGCGCGTTCACCCCAGCAGGCGCTGGTAAGTATGCAGCAACCGACTGTGTCTGAACTGACCGGCCCGGATTTTAGCCACCTGCGCATGGGCCCCCACGATAATGACCTGCTGCTAAACTTCCGCCAGGATGCGAGCCAGGGCGGGTTACCCCAGGGCGAGCGGATTATGATGTTTGGCCGAGTCGTCGACCAGTTTGGCAAGCCAATACCGCACACCCTGGTAGAAATGTGGCAGGCCAATGCGGGCGGGCGCTACCGGCATAAAAACGACAAGTACCTAGCACCGTTAGATCCCAACTTCGGTGGCGTTGGCCGCTGCTTGACCGATGACCAGGGCTTTTACCGCTTCCGTACTATCAAGCCCGGCCCTTATCCCTGGCCGAATGATATGAATAGCTGGCGGCCTGCGCATATTCACGTCTCGGTAACTGGTCCTTCAATCTCCACCCGGTTAATCACTCAGATGTACTTTGAAGGCGACCCGCTGATCCCGCTTTGCCCGATCGTGCATACACTGAAAGACCCGCTCGCGGTTGAGACGATGATTGGACGGCTGGATATGGCCCACAGTAAGCCGATGGACTTCCTTGCCTATCGTTTTGATGTGGTGGTGCGCGGTGAGCTGCAAACCTTCTTCGAAAACCAATAGCTGAAAACCAATAAGGGCAGGGGATAAATCATGAATCAGCCTAACAGCCAGCCGACCAGCGACCTGATGCTGCGGGAAACCGCCTCGCAAACCGCGGGCCCCTACGTGCATATTGGTCTTGCCCTGGCCGCTGCCGGTAATCCCGTGCGGGACGAAGAGATCTGGAATGAGATGGCCAAGCCTGACGCCGAGGGTGAGCATATCGAAGTGGTCGGCATTGTCATCGACGGCAACGGCGATCTGGTGCGCGATGCCTTTATTGAGGCGTGGCAGGCCGATGCTAACGGTGACTACCAAGCCGATTACGACCTTAGCAAACCGTTCAATAGCTTTGGCCGCACCGCGACGACGTTTGATCACGGCAGCGAGTGGTCGTTGACCACCATCAAGCCCGGCGCGGTGAAGCACCCCAGCGGGCATTTAATGGCGCCGCATATTAACCTGACGCTGTTTGCCCGGGGTGTGAATATCCACCTGCAAACGCGGCTCTATTTTGAAGATGAAGCTGAAGCGAACGCCCAGTGCCCGGTGCTATCACGCATCGAATCACCGGCACGCCGCCAGACCCTGATCGCCAAGCGCGAAGAGGTCGATGGTAAGGTGCGTTATCGCTTTGATATCCTCCTGCAGGGTGAAGGAGAGACGGTGTTTTTTGATTTTTAAGTCGTTATTCTCAACATAAAAGCGCTGTGATGCTGTCATGGCGCTTTTTTATGTGTCCTGCGCGATGATCGAACAGCTAAGCAAGTTCTATTTTATGGGGTTGACCACAGTCGTTCGTGTCAGGATCCTGAGTCGTAGTCTGATGGTTCAATGGTATTTGAAGGGAGAATGTTTGTAAGCTATTTCGGAAAGTTTTGTAAGAGATCTCTTACAAAAAAACAGCAGTGATAATAAGCTGTTTTTCTCAACCAGCTGATTTTATTTAATTACTGCTGGTTTTGTATGTTCTAGAACCGGTAGGCATCCCTTAGGTCATCTCCGCTTTGTCACTGCACATGGTTGCGCCCTCACGGTATCTCGCTACGCTAAGCGCTTCTTATTTAGCAATTGATGATCCTGGGAGTCGTGCGATGGCAAACGGTAATGGCCTTTCCTTTACCCTTACCTTGCCGGGCGTAGACGATGTCGCCGTGGTGGATTTTACCCACTGTGAGGCCCTTTCAAGCCCCTTTGAGCTAATGCTCAACATTGCCAGCCGCAATGGTCAACTCAGTGCCGCCGAGCTGTTGGATCGTGAAGCCACATTGACCATCTGGCAAGGAGGCGACGCACTTCGCCACATCCACGGCATAGTCAGTGAATTTGCCCAGGGCGACCGTGGGCACCGTCGTACTTATTACTCGCTGGTGCTTCGCCCCGCGTTGTGGCGGCTTTCACTGCGCCACAATGCGCGTATCTTCCAGAAAGTCACGCCCATTCATATCATCACCACTCTATGTCAGGAACGCGGCATGGGCGATGTCACCTTTGACGTGTCCCGTGAACTGGCCGAGCGTGAGTACTGTGTACAATACCGCGAGAGCGACCTTGCCTTTATCGAGCGCCTTGCCGCTGAAGAAGGATTGTTTTATTACCACACCTTCGAGGCAGGCGCCCACCGGCTGGTCTTTACCGATGCCTCTCAAACGCTGGAAAACCTCGGCGAGCGCACCTACCACAGCCGGGCAGGGGGAGCACCGCCCACCCGCCATGTGCGTAAGCTTCGCCATACGGCGCGGGTGGCCAGTTCTTCCGTCACGCTAAAGGACTACAGTTTTAAGACCCCAGGCTATGCACAGTTGCATGAGCATCAGGGCCATGATGTGGAAGAGCACGGCCAACAAGCTGACTACGAACACTACGACTATCCCGGGCGCTACAAACAGGATGCCTCCGGCAAACCGTTTACCCGTATTCGCTTAGAGCACCTGCGCCGTGAAGCGGTGACCGCCCGCGCTGAGAGTGACCTGCCGGAACTTGCCCCTGGCGTTCGCTTTACGCTGACAGACCATGATAACGACAGCCTTAATCGTGACTGGCAGCTTATCGAGGTGATTCATCACGGCGAACAGCCCCAGGCGTTGGAAGAAGACAGTATTTCCAGTAGCGATACCGCAGGGATGACCCGCTACCACAACACGCTAGTGCTAGGGCCTGGCGACACCGCCTGGCGGGCAACACCCAATGTGAAACCACGTGTCGATGGACCTCAGGTAGCTTTTGTCGTAGGTCCCTCAGGGGAAGAGATTCACTGCGACGAATATGGTCGTGTCAAGGTACAGTTCCCCTGGGACCGCGACTCAGAACCCAATGAAAAAGCCAGCTGTTGGGTGCGGGTGTCCCAAGGCTGGGCAGGGGCAGGCTACGGCAGCATCGCGATACCCCGTATTGGCCATGAAGTGATTGTTTCCTTTCTGGAAGGAGACCCCGACCAACCCTTGGTAACTGGGCGCACATATCACGCGGCGAATACCGCGCCGTATCCCTTGCCCGAGCATAAAACCCGCACCGCGATCAAAACTCAGACCCACCAAGGCGAAGGCTTTAACGAGCTGTGCTTTGAAGACAAGGCCGGGGAAGAGTTTATCTACATGCATGCCCAGAAAAACCTGGAGCTGCATGTCCTCAACTCCCGCCAGAAGCGGGTCGAATTCGACGACACCGCCACCATCGGCAATAACTCTCACCTGGCCGTCGCCAAGGACCGCGTCGAAACCATCGACGGCAATCGTGATATCACCGTTCGCACTAACCACACCGAACAGGTGGACGGTGATCGCGGGCTAACGGTAGGTGGCAGCTACCAGACCCACGCCAATGGCGATATCACTTTCAAAGCCGATGGCGAGCTGATCCTCGATGCTAGCAAAATCACCCTGGTCGCCGGTGGCGCAGCGCTGGTGGTCGGCGGTGGCAGCGTGGATGTCACCCCGGTACTTAATGTCGGCTCGGCATCGCCCAGCGCGGCGGCGCTGCCCAGCATTCCCGCCGTGCTGGAAGCCGCTGCAGGGGAAGGCAGCCCGTTTGTCTCCCACTGCCCGCTCGAAGGGGAATAACCCATGGCAATGGCCGACTACTGGCTGGCTCGCTGCCATGTCATGGCGCACTCCCCCAGCACCCGACGCTGGGAAGAAGACGCCGACGAAGCCGTTACCGTGGCTGCGGTGTTGGCCGAAGACGAAGCCCAGGTAAGGGCGCTGTTACAGCAGCAGTGTCACGAGGATGGCATGGGACTGATCCGCCTTGACGCCATCGAAACCCTGCTTCAGCGCTGCCGCCGCGAAGTCCTGGTGCAAGGGCTGGTGGAACTGGCCCACACCACCTCGCCGCAACACCCTGTGGCGTATGGCGAGATGCTGGCCCTGTTACCTGAGAAAATGCCCGCGCCTGAGCCGAAAGTAACCCTCCCGCCAGTGGGCTACCAAGCGTCCACTTGGCAAGCGCTGTTTGCTCATCATCAGCCACCGCTATGGGTGGTGATCGATGGCGTTAACTGCCGGGAGGCCATGGCCCGACTTAGCCAAGCTGAGGCACAAAGCGCCTGCCTGTATGCCCAACGGATAACGCCACACGAGCCTATGCCCCCTGGCTAGTGCGCCTTGAAGCCGACAGCGACCTGCGCGAATGGCTGGAAAGCCTGCCCCAGGATCAACATTGGGGGATATTGCTGCAATCAAACGCCACCCTCAAACAACTGCGCAGCCACCTGCGCAAGTTCACCATGCTGTGGACGCCCGCCAACGACCAAGCCCCGGTGTACTTCCGCTTCTACGACCCGCGTGTCGCGCTGGACATGAGCCAAGCCTTAGAACCCTGGAAGCTGGCCGCCTTGATGGCCCCGATAGAGACACTGATCGTGCCAGCCTCGCCGCTGATGACATTGCCGCCGGAACTTGAGTTCACCCCCGCGATGGAACTGGATACCGATACCCGTGAAGTACAGGGAAGGCTAGTGCGCATTGACCTCAGCGACGATGCCCGTGCCGCCAACGGCCAGGGGCGGCAGTTTGCGATAGGGCAGGCGGAGTATCAGCGCTTTGGTGAGCTTGCACAGTCAAGAGCAAGCCAAGCCCTCGCGCGGTCGCTCAAAGAGCGCTATCCCCAGGTATCAGAAGGCGAGCGGATGCGTGCGGTGATCGACGCCACACAGCTAGGGCAGCGCTATGGGCTTGTGTCCAAAAAACAGATCCAAACGCTGGCTATTTGTGTGCTGGAGATGGGCGCCGATTTTGCCCAGCGCCACCCCGATGCTCAGCGGATTCTTGACAACGCAAGGCTAGCTGGCTGGCGGAAGTGCCAGCTACTGGAAGAGTGGCTACCTCGAGGGCGTATACGGCATGCGCTATTAGCTCCCTATCAACAAGCGGGTGAGCATGAAGACAACTATCGGCCCATCGCTGACGAGGAACGTCCATGAGCTATCAACCCAGTATTGAAGACATTGCGTATTTAGTGGAAAACCAACCGGAGCGCTTCTCCAGCCCCGCGACAACGCTAAGATCGATCCAGAATGCTATGCAGGCGGACGACGTTCAACGTGAAGCACTGGAAGCGGCTACAGCCCAAAACCACTACAACGACTTCTTGGCAAATGATGGGCAAGCACTCACGGAAAGCCCGATTCCGCCGGAACCCGCAGACGAAGAAAGCCGTCAGGATCCTGAATTTGGCGCCATGTGCGTTGAGTGTGCCTCACTGACCCCCTGTATCGAACAGGTGGAGGTCGTTTGTCACGGAGGTGAGAATACCCGCGTAGTACTGCAAGGAGAAAATGAACTCTTTGCTACGGACTGTAAAATATACTTCGTTGCGGATCAGTTTGTGACGGGCGAGGGAACCTTCGAAGATTTTCTAGCCGGTACGCAGCTCAAGGATGAAGGCCAAGTAACGATCGAGCTGGCCAGCAACTGCCCCCATGAGCAGCACACGCTCTATTGGACCGACGAGATTAACGGTACTGCGCTCGCCTCAGGAGCGACCTCCACCGTTGATTTTACGGTGATGACCCAGCCCGTTCCGCCCATCACCCTACCCAGCGTTCTGATGGGGGTGGTCTCTACGAATGAAGAGCTCGCCTTTAAAGCCGCCGTCATGTTGCTGAATGTACTCATGAACCGTACCGCCATGGTAAACGAAGAGCGCTTTCGCATCAGTTACGACGGCACGAACGACTTCCATTTCACGACAGTGACGCTACCACAGCTAAAGTTCGATGGCTTGGTGACCATCGCGCCGCCTACGATCGATACCCGCCCGGTCGAAAAAAGGGAAGGCCGTATGATCGCCGCAGAACAGAGCATGGGGTCGCGGGTAAGGCAGGTAACGGCACGGCAAGGCTGGGGCATCCACGCTGACCTCACCGTCGTATGTGGCGCTAAAAACACAACCATCACTGTGGGTAAAAGTCCCAGCGAAACCGAGACCCTCGATACCGGCCCCTCGCTTCGCCAAGCAGAGAACCAGCGGCAACAGCAAAACACGGTTGAGCGATTTATTGGCACTCTGACCGAGGCGTCGCAACGTATCGCCAAAAACCTGAGTGGCACAGAAAATGACGATAGCAAACTATTCAGCTTCTACACCCGTGGCCCGGAGTTAATGCTGGGCGCGACCACTGAGCAGGTGGAAGAGAGCGGTGGCCCCGGAACGAGCTGGGAAATTACACCGGGGCTTTCGTTAGCGTATGAGTGCGGGGTACAGCTCGATATCTACGAAGCATTGAAAATAGCCGCCAGGGGAACCGGCGGTGGCGCTGCGCTCGTCACGTTTCTGGAAAGTGTCGAAGATGGTTTTGATGTGTACTTTGCCGAAGGCCAGTTCATGCCTGCTCTGTTCATGGAAGTTGGGCTAGGGGTTGGCCCCGAAGGCACAGAAGATACGCTCGGCAACCACATGCTCCGTGCCACCTACAACGTACAGGCCAACGCCTTCGAGAAGCCGGAAGGGCAAGTGAGTATCACGCTAAGTGCGCTGGTCAGCGGCGGTATGATGGGGTACTTCGACAGCTTGTTCACCGAGCGAACCGTGTTCAAGTACGGCGTTCAGGTAGCGACCAGCGGCAGTATCGCGATTGCCATCGAGAACGGCCAGTGGGGCTACCAGCTTGCCCACGCCGGTGCGATGCTGAGTGTGCAGGGGTATAAAAAGGCGGATGGTGACACTGTAGAGAGCCGCAACCCAGGTGCTGATGGTCGAAGCCGCCAAAGTCAGCACAGCAGTTCCCAAGTGGTTGAGACAGACGACGGTACTCATTGGCAAGCGGATGGTACGGCCAATAGCTACCGCTTGGCCGATAGCTGGATGGGTTCGTTTCATCCATTTAACAACGCAGGTTAAAGGCATCACATGAAATTATTGATCACTTTTGTTTTATCGGTATTACTCACTATGGGGGCACAGGCAATGGCACAGGAAACCGAGTATCAGTTTGGCGTTCGCTGGAGCGTTAATGGCTTAACCTCTTCGATTGACATACAAGATATTATGCTAAATTTCTCCGGTACGCCGAGCCACCTAGATACGCGCTTGCCGATTTCCCAATACATCAAAAATGGTAAGAATACGGTCAAGTTATATACGTGGCCGCTTGAATATGAGTCTGATCACGAGCTACGAGTATCGTTACTTTATTGGGAGCCGAGTGACAACCCTAACACCGATGCGAAAACTGCTTTTGAAGTTGTCATGATGCCTGGTCAGGATAATGCAGAACCCGAAGTCATTTCTATGGAGCCAGAAGCCCCTTTACAGCCACGGCAAAACGGTATTCGTTTTAATCGTAACGAGGATAACGATACATTGGAAGTCGCGTTCAATAACCGCCAGCAGATGCCCACATGGTGCTGGGAAGAGGGCGATGTTCTAAAGAACAACGACGATACCCGTGATAGTCTGACCCGCGAATACCGTCGGCTACATGCGCTGTTTGCAGCGGGCGATAACGATGCCCTGTTAGCGGCCGCATCGACAAGGACAAAAGAGCTCGCTCTGGCTTCGGGTACCCCGGAAGCTTATGTGCGGGATCGGTTCAGTTACAACATGTATTTCGATAATCCTGATATTTACCAGTTAGACGATTTCCCCGAAGAGCCTATGACGCTAAACTTGGGAGCAGATAATCGTGTGGCCTGGCTAACAACCGAGGGGGTTAATGTTCCCATTGTGTTTAGCCATGTGGGTCAGGGAGACGCCGCTACGTTTATTAGACCTTACTTCATCCGGCGCGATGGCCAGTGGGAAATCTGCCGATGAAACCCATCGCCCGTCAAGGTGACCTACACCGCTGCCCCATTCCCGGCCACGGCACCACGGAAATTGTCTCCGGTTCGCCCTCTCAGGTAGAGGGCCAGCCTGTGGCGCGGGTGGGTGATAAAACCGGCTGCGGCGCCACCATCATCGAAGGTTCCAGCCACTCCAACCATGATGGTAAGCCCACCGCCTACCTGGGCTGCAAAACCGATCATGGTGGTGAGATTATTACCGCATCGAGCAGTGCCAAGGTGGAGCCTTAAAGGGTCGTGTCAGTTTATAGAGTTGGCCAAGGCATTTGATAGCATGAAGAAATGGATAGCTTACTGTTGGCTTGTTGCGCTGACACTTACTGGTGCACCAGCCATGGCACAGGAAACCGAGTATCAGTTTGGCGTACGCTGGAGCGTTAATGGGTTGGCCTCTTCAGTAGATATGCAGAACATAATGCTTGATTTTAAAGGGGTGCCAAGCGAGCAAAACATGATGCTGCCTGCCACGGAGTATATTCGTAATGGTCGTAACGAAGTTCAGTTTTATGCCTGGCCCGTGCCTTCTGCAGTCCCCTTTGAATCCCACCATGAGTTACGCCTTTCATTGGAGTATTGGGAGCCTGGCCAGAATCCCAATATTGAAGCCAAAACGGCCTTTGAAGTGGTTCTGCGGCCTGGCCAGGATAATCCGGCACCAGAGGTAGTGAAGGTGGATGATAATGCACCTCTGCGTGTAGTGGCCGATGCAATCCAGTGGGACGCGGACTACTTCAGATTGGAAGTACCCTTTACCAACCGCCAACCCATGCCGACCTGGTGCTGGGAAGAGGGCGATGTTCTAAAAGACAACGACACTACTCGCGACAGCCTGACCCGCGAGTACCGTCGGCTACATGCGCTGTTTGCGGCGGGTGATAATGAAGCCTTGTTGGACGCCGCATCCACCAGAACCGAGGAGTTGGCTTTAGCCTCGGGTACCCCGGAAGCCTACGTACGGGATCGGTTCAGTTATACCATGTATTTTGATAACCCAGACCTTTATCAATTGAACCCTTTTCCTGACGAGCCGATGACGTTGAACTTAGGAGCAGATAATCGCGTGGCATGGCTAACAACGGAAGGCGTCCAAGTCCCGATAAGGTTTAACCATGTTCAAGAGAATGATGTTTCAAGCAGAGTAAGGCCTTACTTTATCCGCCGCGATGGCCAGTGGGAAATCTGCCGATGAAACCCATCGCACGCAAAGGCGATCTACACCGCTGCCCCATCCACGGTCACGGCACCACGGAAATTGTCTCCGGTTCGCCCTCTAACGTAGAGGGCCAGCCCGTGGCGCGGGTGGGTGATAAAACGAGTTGCGGCGCCACCATCATCGAAGGCTCCAGCCACTCCAATTATGATGGTAAGCCCACAGCGTATCTGGGCTGCAAAACGGATCATGGTGGTGAGATTATTACGGCGTCGAGCAGTGCCAAGGTTCAGCCGTAGCGCTTATGCGGAATGACAGTTGTGGAAGGAGTCAGGCATTGAACGGAGTCGTTGGACGGTTAGTGATAGGCGAATCATTTGGGGAATGTGGTGTTTATCAATTGAGTAGGTAAGAACAATGGGCAGCCTGATATGGCTGCCCTTTTGTTATAGCTTCAAATCTAAACCTGACAGCTTTGCTGTAAATCCATCGCAGCTTCGTAGATGTCGTTGGCAGCGCCGCCAACCTCCTCCAAGTAATCATCAATGGTTTGCTGCAGCACAGGGCCCCATTCGGGGTCTTCAAGGGCGTCTTCAATGACCACAAACTCATGCCCCGCTTCAACGGCTTCTTCACGGCCTTGGCGTATCATCTCGTCGTAAACTTCCGCTGCGCGAAGTGACCACTCCAAGCCGCTGTGGTCATCAATCACCTGCTGCAAATCGGCTGGCAGGCTGTCGTAACTGCGCTGGCTCATGGTGGCGAACAGCGAAAGGTCATACAGGGGGACTTCGGTGTGGTACTGCGCCAGTTCGTTTAGCCGGAAAGTCTTCATGCCTTCCCAGTTGAAACTGAGGCCGTCGACGACGCCACGCTGCATGGAGGTAAACACATCCGGCGCTGGCATGCCCACCGCCTGGGCGCCAAGGCGCTCGAACATATCACCCACCACGGGCGTGGGGCGGCGTAGGCGAAGGCCCTCGAGATCAGCCGGTGTTTCAATCAGCTGGTTTTTGGTATGCAGGTAACCGGGGCCGGTGGTAAACAGGAACAGCGGGCGTGTGTCGGCGTACTCCTGTTCAAAGTATCCCTGATCGTAAAGCGACTGGAGAATACAGGCCCCTTGTCGGGCGCTTGCTGACACCCCCGGCAGCTCGACGACTTGCGTGAGGGGAAAGCGGCCCGCCGTATAACCCTGGGCAGAGGCGCCAATATCGGCGATACCGCTGACAGCACTTTCGTAGGTTTGAGCCGATTTCGCTAGCGTCTGGCTGGGGAACACTTCTACTGTCAGCTGCCCATCTGACGCTTCTTCGACACTTTCAGCCCAGGCCTGAAACAGTTCACGGTCTATCATGGAGCCGCCCGGCCAGACATGCGCTACGCGCAGTGTCGTGCTGGCTTCCACGGCGGGGGCCACGAATGAAACGGCGAACACACCAAACAGAGTCGCCTTGGCTAGGTGGGTGGGTATTTTTTTCATTGTCGTTATCCTGATTGCTAGTCAATGGGGCACGTTTTTATGATTGTTTTGAAACGTTTGTTGAAACGGTGTTTGAGACGATTTAAAGATCCAATACAAGGGTTTTGCTCTTGGCTCTGGAGCAGCAGGGCGTGAATTGATCGTTGGCCGCGTGCTCATCGTCATCCAGGTATAAATCCCGGTGGTCGGGTTCGCCTTCGAGCACCCGGGTGAGGCAGGTGCCGCATACCCCCTGCTCGCAGGACACCATGATATCGATGCCATTTTCAGCCAGTACTTGGTAGACGGTTTTATCGGCGGGCACGGTAAAGGCGGCGCCGCTGCTGGCGATACGCACCTCGAAACTGCCGTCGTCTTCGCTGGTTGTTTCCGCGCCGGTAAAGTACTCGGTGTGCAGTTGGTCAGCTGGCCAGCCACACTGTTTGCCTGTTGATATGACGGCGTTAATAAAACCACTAGGGCCGCAGACGTAGACCTGTGCATCAGCCTCGGGCTCACTAAGCAGTTTTTCCAGATCGAGGGTTGGGGACGCGTCATCATCGTCCAGGTAGAAGTAGGCTCTATCGGCGAAACCTGATGTGTTGATACGCTCACGAAAGGCCATGCGCTCGGCGGAGCGGGCGCAGTAGTACAGCTCGAAATCCGCATCAGTACGCGCTAATCGCTCCGCCATACACAGCAGCGGAGTGATGCCAATCCCGCCCGCCAGCAGGTAAGTGCGCTTTGCGGGTTTAAGCGGGAAGTGGTTTTTGGGCGCGCTAATGAGTAGCAGGCTGCCCACTTTAATCTCATCGTGCATGGCGATGGAGCCTCCTCTGGAGGCCTCATCACGCAACACGCCGATCAAGTAGCGATCCCGCTCTTCAGAGTGGTTGCACAGCGAGTATTGCCGGATTACCCCCTCTTTCACCTGGACGTCAATATGGGCGCCGGCGCTAAAGGGGGGCAGCGGTCGGCCGTGCGGGTCGGCAAGCTCAAAGGTGGCAATGCCCAGCGCCTCCTCATGGCGAGCTTTTACCTCGACAATAAGCGATAGAGAGGGGTGGCTCATGCCGTTGCCTCCTGGGGTTGCTCGGCCTGCTCCTCTTTTAAGATGCGATCAATAATGCGGCGCGCTTGCACGCCCCCGCCATCAATATTGAGTTTCAGCAGTTGGCGGTCGGGGTATTTGAGCAGGTTGCGCTGCTGTGCCTCTAGCATCTCAAGATCTTCTTCGAAGATCTTGCCCTGGCCCTCGCGGATCTTGTCGGTGAGCGCCTGATCTTCCGGCTTGAAGTTACGGGCCATGCCCCAGAAGTACCAGATAGAGGTGTCACTCTCAGGAGTGATAAAGTCGACCACGATGCTGGACGCTCTCACATCCGCCGGTGCTTTAGCGCCGCCATTGCCCGCGTGGGCCACGCCGACTTCGATTAAGACGTGGCTGGGGGGCGTAAAGCGGCAAATTTGCCAGCGGTCGACGGGGACGTCATCAGCAAGCCCATTACCCCTTAGAGCGGCCTGCCAGAAAGGCGGCGCGGGGATATTCTCCATCTCGCGGCTGGTGATCACCTCGCTGCCGTTAACCGTCGTTTCCGGTGCGGCTTCCTCTATCTCGGGTTGGCCAATACTGGAGGCGTGCACATAGGTCTCATGGGTAAGATCCATGAGGTTGTCGATCATCAGGCGATATTCACACTGAATATGGTAGAGACCGCCGCCATACGCCCAGTCGGGGTTGTTGGCCCAGTGCAGCTCGGGAATCAGGTCTGCGTCCGCTTTCTCGGGGTCGCCGGGCCAGACCCAGATAAAGCCGTGGCGTTCTTCAACAGGATAGGCACGATTGCTTGGGAAGCCGCGAACCCGCTGGCCGGGCATGCTGTCGCATTTGCCGCTGCAGTTCATTTCAAGGCCGTGGTAGCCGCAAACCAGCTTGCCATCACGTACAAAGCCCAGGGAAAGTGGCGCGCCACGGTGGGGGCAGAAATCCTCCACGGCGGCCACGCGGTTTTCGTCACCACGGAAGAAAACTAGTTGCTTGTTGCAAATAGTTCGCCCGAGTGGCTTTTCGGTAAGCTCATCAGGGGTGCAGGCGACGTACCAAGTGTTCATTGGAAAGGGTGTTTGTTGAGTCACGGTTAACTCCTTTTTGGTTTAGTGTTGTAATTATGATTATTGGATCCAAAGTAAAGGCTAGGAAGGTTTTTGCAGTCAACCTATACTTTCGTAGAGCTCGCCAATGACTAGCCACACAGTGTTGATATGAGAGGAAAAATAAATGAGTAACAACGATAAAAGTGTCGTCAGTCGGCTGCGAAAATTGATCAGTGAGGGTGCATACGCTCCAGGGGAGCGCCTTGGTGAAGTCGCGGTTGCGGAGCAATTGGGTGTTTCGAGAACGCCGGTAAGGCTGGCTTTTCGCACTCTGGAGCAGGAGGGGTTGCTGCAGCAGGCGGGCAAACGCGGGTTTATGGTGCGTGAATTTACCCAAGCAGACGTGCACTGCGCGGTTGAGGTTCGTGGGGTGCTGGAGGGGCTGGCCGCTCGGCATCTGGCGGAGCAAGGCCTGCCGCCTGACGTCGATAAGGAGTTGAGATTTTGGATCCAAAAAGGAAAGCGGCTGATCGCCAAAGGATACCTTTTAGAATCAGATATTAATCAATGGAGTGAGCTTAATGCTCATTTCCACGGCATTATCATTCATTCCATCGGTAGCGGTGTCGTGGCGGATGCTATTGCAAGAAATAATCACCTTCCTTTCGCTGCCGCCGACTCAATCATCATTGATAGCGATGACTTAGAGCGAGAGTTTAAAAAGCTGCAGTTAGCGCAGTTTCATCATGAGCTTATATTTCAGTCACTTAAACGGGGAGAGGGGACGAGGGCAGAAATGCTGATGCGCGAGCATGCGCTGATCGGGCTGCGGTATCCTGAGCTCCTGGCCGATTCGGAATAAAAATACCTGATAATTTAGTTATAGTGTGTAATTAAACCAAAGTATTAACTTAATAAAATTGTTTATATTCAGTATCTTGTATTATTAGTACGATGCATAGCCTCCAATGTAATTGACAGATGGAGGTTTTTTTTGCAGCTTTAGTACGTAGTGCGGATCAGAGTTCGCATTGAGAACAATTACAACTAGCCACTACGACCAAAAGCAGAGACAAACAATGAAAATTAACCACTTTGTTGCATGCGCCCTTCTCGCTCCCTGTGCGCTTGCTGCCCAGGCCCATGCGTTTGATGTTGTAGAAGCGGGGCAACCTATCGTTACCGGTGAACCAAGCCGTGTAGGCCCGCCCTGGAATCATCGATCAACGATTAATATTCCAGGAACCAAAACAGATATCGCCTTTGGCGGGTACGTTAAGCTCGATGCGTTTTACGACTTCGACTACGATCTGGGGACATCCACGGATCCTTACGCAGTGATGAACCCTGGAAATAGAACCGATGGTCGAACCAGCTTTACGGCCTATGAGTCCCGCCTGAATTTCCGCACCCACACCGCCACTGACTATGGGCGTTTAACCACTTACTTCGAAGGGCATTTTGTGCCCGATGGTAAGTTCGGGCTGCGCCATGCGTATGGCGAACTGAACGGGTTTCTCGCCGGGCAAACGTGGTCAAATTTTATGAGCTTCGTGGGCGGAACACGTACCCTGGCACTAGGGGATCCTAAGGGCTACGCCTTTGAGCGGCAGGCTCAGTTGCGCTATACCCAGCCTGTTGGGGAGGGGAGTTTCTCTGTTGCCCTGGAAAACCCCACTACGGTTATTGCCCGCAATGATGCTTCAGTGGCCGACGGGGAGAGTCAGCTTCCCGATTTGACGCTGCGCTATGAATATAAGCGCTTATTTGCGCTCTCCGGGATAGCGCGTCAACTTTCGACCAATAACATCACCAATACCATTGATGACGAAGTCACCGGCTATGGGGTGCAGGCGCAGTTTAATTTGCCCTTTAATGCCTCCACCAGTTTGCGCGGCAGTGCCACCTTCGGTGAGGGTATCGGTAACTATATGGGTAACCCTGGCAACGTAGGTCACCGTAACGCACCTGACGTCTATGTGAACGGTAACAATCTTGAGGCTATTGAAACCCAGGCATTTGGTCTGTCACTTAATCACTACTGGACGGATAGCTGGTTCAGTTCTGTGGGCGTTTCGCGTCTTGAGCAAGACCTACCCGCAGGCTATGGCGACCATTTCGAAACGCTCGACTATGGGTTTGCCAATGTGATTTGGGATGTTACCGAGCGCATGTCAGTCGGTCTTGAGTACCAGCATGCGGATATCGAACAGGTGAATGGGGTCTCCAATGATGCGAGTCGCCTTCAGGCGAGTGCCACCTTCCAGTTCTAGCGATTTACGCTTTGCAGTGACGTGAAGGTGTAAGTGATTTACTGCTGTTTTGATCACGTTTTAGGCTGGCGCTTTGCCAGCCTTTTTTGGGTCACGTATGGAAAAGGGTGTTTTCTCTAGCGTGCACAGAAGGGCGTAGGTTAAAGACGTGAACGAGCGGTTTATTCGGCTGAGTGCTCAAGCAGAATGGCCATGCCTTGACCGCCGCCAATGCAAGCGGCCGCTATGCCATAGCGCAAGCCATCACGCTTGAGTTGTCGGGCCAAGGACATTGCTAGCCGCAAGCCCGTTGCGGCCAATGGGTGGCCAATGGCGATAGCTCCGCCATGAACGTTGAGCTTGGTTAGGTCGAGATCCAGCTCACGGGCGACTGCGAGCACCTGTGCACCCTGAGCCTCGTTGATTTCGAGGCGGTCGATATCATTGAGAGTGAGGCCGCTGCATTCTAGCAGTAGCCGAATGGCGGGGGCGGGCCCGATACCCATGATTTCGGGCGCTACGCCAACCACGGCCGTGGCGCAGAGGCGCGCCAGAGATGACTTGGCTGCGTGCGAACCTGCCATCACCAGCGCTGCTGCTGCGCCGTCGACAACGGCGGCGCTGTTACCTGCCGTTTGAAGGCCCCCATCGTATACCGGCGATAATTGACTCAACACCTGCCGAGGCGAAGGCCGAATATGGGTATCCTGGTCTACGCGGATGATTTTACGCGGTAGCTGAATGCGCCTATCGCTATAGCCGGCGAGGGAGAAGGTTTCGTTTCCAACCGCAATGATATCCGCAGAGAGGACACCTTGCGATTGGGCTTCGACCGCTAGGGAGAAGCTGCGCTCGGCGTAGGCATCTACCTGCTCGCGAGTGATGACGTAGCGCTGCGCTAAGGTTTCGGCGGTCTGAATCATCGATACATTGGGTGCCGGATCCATTAGCGCCTCCCATAGGAAGTCTTTGAAGGCCACCGGTGCGCCAAGCCCGAATCCGCCGCGATGCGTGTAGGCTGCAATCGGGTTGCGGGTCATGGATTCCGTGCCGACACACAGCACGCACCTGGCTTGTCCGAGCGCAATCTGTTCCGCGGCTTGTTTCAACAGTTCAAAGCCGGTGCCGCAGACGCGCTGCGCGTGCAGGGCAGGAACCTCCTGGGGGACGCCCGCATACAACCCAATATGACGAGGAAGTAAATAGGCATCGAAACTCGCTTGGGCCACGGATCCAGCGATCACTGAATCAACGTCTGTCGGTGCCACACCGCTCACGTTGAGCACTTCCTTGGCGACCTTGATGCCCAGGTCAGTGGGCGAGATCGCCCCCAGCGCACCGTTCAGGTCGGTGAACGGTGTGCGTACAGCGGCAACTAAATGGGTATCCTCAAATGCCGTGTAGTGCCCGCGTGTCATAGTTATTCTCCCAGAATAGCGTAGCGAGCGGCATAGGGCCGCCCATGCGCTCCAGTGGTAATGGCTGCTGTCTTGATGTTAAAAAGTCTCGCTATTAAGACGCTGAGTTAGTCGAGGGTAGGATGATGCGTGGATCGTGGGGTGGCTCAGCATAGAGACAAGCCACGAGATCCGAGTAGCGCTCGCGCACGAGTCGTTGATTCACCGAGCCCTTGTCGGTCAGTTCGCCACGGTCAACGGAAAGCGGTTGGTCGAGTAGCAATAGGCGCTCTAAACGCATGGAGCTTGACTGGCCGCGGCAGTGGGTAGCCAGGCGCTGCGCGAACCACTGGTGCAGGCTGGCGTTGGTGGCCAGCGCATCAAGGGAGATATCCGCTGAGCCAAGCTGCTGCTCACAGGCGGGAAGGTTCAACACGACGATTCCCGTCAGGTAGTCACGCCCTTCGCCGATCACCACTATGTCCTGTACCAGCGGGGCGAAGTGTTCCACAAGTTGCAGGCGCAGGGTGCCCACATTGACCCAGGTGCCGGTCACCAGCTTGAAGTTCTCGCTTAGTCGGCCATCAAAGATTAGCCCACGCTCGGGGTGGTCGGGGTCAATTAGGCGCATAGCATCCCCGGTGCGGTAGTAGCCTTCGTGGTCAAACGCCTCACTGGTTCGCTGTGTGTCGCGCCAGTAGCCTGGTGTGATATTGAGGCCCTTAAGGCGCGCCTCCCATTTATCGTCCGTCGCCACTAGCTTCAGCGTCATGCCTGGCACGGGCTTCCCGATCAGTCCCGGTGTATCGCTGGGTTCTTCGGTGCAAAATGCCAGGCATGCTTCGGTGGAGCCCAGGCCCGTTAACATGGGAACGGGGGTGCCGCGAGTCTGTTCGCCTAACGCTTCCAGAGCAGCGCGCACATGGGCGGGTAGCACGGCACCACCGAAGTGCAGCATTTCCAGGTCGCGGAAAAAGGCCTCGCGCAGGGAGTCATCGTTGCGCAAATGCTCGACCAGCGCCTCGAACCCCTTGGGGACATTGCAGTAAAACGTGGGCGACACTTCGCGTAGGTTCTCGATGGTTCGCTGCACCCCTTGAGCGGTGGGGTTGCCATCATCAATATATAAAGCGCCCCCGTTGTGGATCGCCATCCCCAAAATGGTATTGCCACCGAAGGTGTGGTGCCAGGGTAGCCAGTCGACTAACACCGGGGTGTGCTGCTCTAGAAAGCTTAGCCGTTTCGCTAGCATGGCTTGATTGCTACACAGCATGCGGTGGGTATTGATCACTGCCTTGGGCAGCCCTGTCGACCCTGAGGTAAACAGTAGTTTGGCGATAGTGTCAGGCGTTACGCGGGCGTGGGCACTCTCCACATCGGCAGTCGCTGGCGCCGCGGCGAGTGAATCAAAGGCCAGGGCTCGCTGCGCGGGTATCTTGGCTACACAGGTAACGCCATCATCGCAAACGGCCGTCAGTGCCCGGATAAAGCGCGCCTCCTCATCGACAAATAGCATCCCTGGGGTCACCAGTTCCACCACATGCTGCAGCTTAACGAAATCTTCCGACAGCAGGGCGTAAGAGGGCGACACCGGCACGTAAGGAATACCCACATGCATGGCGGCACAGGCAAGGAGAGCATGTTCGATGCTATTTCCCGACAGCACCATCAGCGGCCGCTCCGTCGACAGGCCATGATCAATCAGCGCTTGTGCCAGACGAATCACTTGCGGCATTGCTTCACCGAAGGTTAGCGTTCGCCACCTGTGTCGACCCTCTTCTCGCTCAGCCAAAAAGGGGCTCAGTGGTGTTTCGCTTGCCCAATGAGTTAGGCGCTGGGTCATGCTGCTGGGATAACTGGGAACATCGCCCCCGTGTAGCCGGTACTCATGGAAGGTGGTGTTAGTCAGCGGAGGGGGGAGTGACATGAATAGCTCCATAGCGAAAAATCTTGGATTTGTTGTGTGCTGTCATCTTGGCGAATATAGTTATAGTTGTTAACTAGATGATTAGCTAGGATGCTGATTTAAGACCATAGTTGTAATTATTTAAATGAGATAGGAATTAACGCATGGCCATATCTAAAAAGGGCACGTCTATTCAGCAAGTTGAGCCTGACGAAAAAGAGCCGACTTCTGTCGCCGGTCTGGTGCTTGAAAATCGCCTTGGTTACGCCTTGAGAAGGGCTCAGCTTGCTGTTTTTAAACATTTTAATGAGGCCATGCAGGAGCATGAGATACGCCCTGCCCAGTTCTCTTCGCTCGTGGTGATTGAAGGCTATCCTGGCATCACTCAAACCAATTTAGCCAAGGTGTTGGACATTGATCCGCCCAGAATCGTTAGCTTAATTAATAATCTAGAGGAAAGAGGGCTGGCTTTGCGGGTGCGCTGTAAGCGAGATAAGCGCTCCCACGGGATTTTTCTTAGCAAAAAAGGCGAAGCCTTAACCGAACAGCTAAAGGAGCTGGCTGAGCAGAGCGATATCAATGCAACTCAATCACTTAGTGAGATTGAGCGGCGTCAGCTGCTGTCTCTTTTAGTGAAAATATACGCAGCAGAAACCATTGAGGAATAAAACTTTAGGCGTATTTTTGTCGGCAACGCTTGCATGCTCCCTCAAAGACAATTACTTATATTAAGTAACTAGTTTGGTTGTGACGGTCTCGCGGTGTATAGCGCAAGGTAGGTTTCAGCCATACAGCGAACTCCAAAAACAAGAGACGAAACGATGAGCAGCTTAGCGACGGTACCGACAATCGGCACTGCATTGATGCGCCGTAGCCTTGAGATACCCTGTAGGGTTGCCGCGATAAGCGGCGGATTATTGATCACAGCACTCGCTATCATCACCGTCGTTAGCATTCTTGGCCGGTGGGTAGCCAGTGCACCAGTGTTAAGCGATACAACCATGCTGGCGTGGGTGGGCCCCATCACTGGCGATTATGAGCTGGTGGAAATGGGGACTGCCATTGCCGTTTTTCTGTTTTTACCTTACTGCCATCTTCGCGGTGGGCATGTCACGGTGGATTTACTGGTCATGCACGCGCCGGCCATGGTTCAACGCCTGCTCGCCGTTGTCGCCGAAACGCTCTTTTTGGTAGTCGCAGGGTTAATGACCTGGCGCCTCTATCACGGCTTGCTCGATAAACGACGCTATATGGAAACCAGCATGCTGCTGGATATACCGCTCTGGTGGGGGTATGTCGGCGGCCTGGTGGGTTTCGCGCTGTTGACGCTTGTCTGCTTGTATCGCACCTGCGATGCGTTTACTTACAACCCGCAACAGCCCGATTCGACTCAAGCTCAAGTTAAAGAAAATTCCGCCCAAGGAGACCTGTGATGACACCTCTCACTTTGGGCGCTAGCGGTTTTGTGGTGCTGCTGTTCATGATGGCGACGCGTATTCCTATCGGCCTGGCCATGCTGGTGGTGGGTGCCGTAGGGATGATGCTGATCACCGGCCCGATGGGCATTTTAAATGGCTTAAAGTCACTTCCTTACGAGCACTTTTCCAGCCATACGCTATCCATCATTCCGCTGTTCCTGCTTATGGGGCAGTTCGCGGCGAGAGCGGGGCTCTCCCGAGCCATGTTCCAGGCGGCCAACGATTGGCTGGGCCACCGTCGTGGTGGGCTGGCGATGTCCACGATTGGCGCCTGTGGTGCGTTTGGGGCCATTTGTGGTTCTTCGCTGGCGACCGCCGCGACCATGACCCAGGTAGCGCTGCCCGAGATGGAACGCCAGGGCTACCGCGGCAGCCTGGCGACCGGTGCCTTGGCAGCTGGCGGCACCCTGGGTATTTTGATTCCCCCCTCTGTGGTGCTGGTTATCTACGCCATCCTGGCCGAACAGAACATTAACGAAATGTTTGCCGCCGCCCTGGTGCCGGGGTTGTTAGCGGTGTTCAGTTATATGCTGGCCATCTCGCTTTACGTGCGATTTTTTCCTGACAGTGCGCCGAGTAAGGCAAAAGCATCTCGCGGTGAGCGCTGGCGTTCGCTGCTGGAGGTGTGGCCAGGAGCGGCGATCTTTATCGTGGTGATTGGGGGCATCTATACCGGCATCTTTACGCCTACCGAAGCCGCCGCTGTCGGTGCGGTCTCCACCGGTGCACTGGCAATAACGCGAGGCGGGCTGCGCTGGAACGGCCTGCGGGACTGCGTCCTTGATACCGCGGTGACCTCGGCGATGATCTTCTTCATCGTACTGGGCGCCAGTGTCTTCAATAGCTTCCTTGCCCTGACTCAACTACCACAGCTTACCGCCGGTTGGATAGTGGGGCTCGAGATCAGCCCCTGGGTGGTTCTGGCCGGCATTCTGTTCTGTTATTTGGTGCTTGGCTGCTTTATGGACAGCCTCTCGATGATCCTGCTCACCGTGCCTATCTTTCTTCCTATCGTCACGGGGATGGACTTCGGCATGCCCGCAACGGATGTGGCGATATGGTTCGGTATTTTAGCGCTGGTGGTCGTCGAGGTTGGCATGATCACGCCGCCGGTGGGGCTGAATATCTTTATTATCCACTCCATGGCTCCCCGCATTCCCTTAACGGAAACCTTTAAAGGCATTCTGCCTTTTTTAGCGGCCGATCTTATTCGCATTATTTTGCTGGTGCTCTTCCCCGCCATCTCGCTTGGCTTCGTTTACTTAATCAATTGACCAAGGGAGTTGGACATGTCCCAAGACGCGACTCAACGAATGCCGACAGCAGCTTTTATCGCGCGCTTAACGGTTGACGTCGATGCCCCGCTGGAGCTGGGTGAAAACGCTCAAGGCAAGCGTCGCTTCATTGCCATCTCCGGCGGCCAAGTGTGTGGTGAGCGGTTGAACGGCGTGGTACTGCCTGGCGGTGGCGATTGGCAGACCCTGCGTACCGATGGGGTGGCCGAACTGCATGCCCGCTACTTTCTAGAAACCGATAGTGGCGAGCGCATCGAAGTGGAGAACACCGGATTTCGGCATGGTTCGGCTGAGGTTATGCAGCGCCTTCAGCGCGGGGAGCCCGTTGCTCCTAATGAGTATTACTTTCACACCACGCCGCGCTTTTATACCTCCAGCCCGGACTACGCCTGGCTAACACGCACGATCTTTATCGGCGCTGCCGAGCGTACCCGTGAGAACGTTTTGATTGATTTATTCGCGGTGAATTAAGGCTCCGTGCTCAGTCGTTTAGCCATTGGCCACAGCAAACATAACAAACACAACGAGGTACTTCTCATGACACAGCAGACTACTTCAAGGCTACCCCGGCGTTTACTCGCATTAGCCATCTCCATACCTCTTGTCTTGGGCGCTGGGCAGGCCAGCGCCCAGGAGGCCGAGTACACGCTTAGGCTGCATCATTTCTTCCCATCTTCAGCGCCCGTTCACCAGGAGTATTTTATTCCCTGGAAAGAGGCCATTGAGGAGGAGTCCAACGGGCGCTTGGAGGTTGAGCTCTACCCCTCAATGCAGCTGGGCGGTACGCCCCCGTCGCTCTATGACCAAGCGAAAGATGGTCAGGTGGATATTATCTGGACGGTGCTGGGCTATAACGCTGGTCGCTTCCCTAGGGCAGAGGTCTTCGACTTGCCGTTTATACCCACCACCGGTGCGGCAACAAGCCAGGCCGCCCATGAGTATGCAATGACGTACATGCAGGATGAGTTAGCCGGTGTCTACCCCATCGCCGTCCATACCCATAGTCCTGGCGCACTGCACACCAAAGAGACACGTATTGAATCACTCGACGACATAGAGGGGCTCAAGATGCGTGGCCCTAGCCGGTTGGTGAATCGCTATTTAGCCAAGTTGGGTGCTGAGCCTATTGGTATGCCGGTCGCCCAGGCACTGGAGGCGCTATCACGGGGAGTACTGGATGGAACGGTGATCCCTTTTGAAGCCATTACCGCCATGGGGTTAGCGGATATTACCACCGAACATACGGTCTTCAGCGGTGATCATGCGCTCTATACCACGATGATGATCGTCGCCATGAACCAGCGTAAATACGACGCGCTGCCCGCCGATCTACAAGCGATTATCGACGCTCACTCCGGCATTCAAGAGGCCCGCAAAATAGGTCAGATCATGGATGACGCTGACCAGGTGCAGATCCAGGCCATTCAGGATGGCGAACAGCCCGGCACGATTACCCAGCTAGATAGTGAAGAGACTGCCCGTTGGCAAGCCGTGGGACAGGAAGTGGCTGAGGAGTGGATCGCCGATGCCGAAGAGAAAGGGCTCGATGGTGAAGCGCTATATAACGAAGCCCGACAGTTAATCGACAAGTTCACCGCTGAGTAGGCGCTTAACCATTAACGTTTGAATAAGCCGTTTGATAAAACCCAAGGAGCAAGAGATGAGTAACTACCAAGATCGCTGGCAAACCGTAAAAGTTAACGTCGAAGAGGGTATTGCCTGGGTGACGTTGAATCGCCCTGAAAAGCGCAACGCCATGAGCCCAACGCTTAACCGTGAAATGATCGATGTGCTGGAGACTATTGAGCTGGATCAAGAGGCTCATGTACTAGTGTTGACCGGCGAAGGCGAATCCTTTTCGGCCGGTATGGATCTCAAAGAGTACTTCCGCGAGATCGATGCCAGCCCCGAGATTGTGCAGGTCAAGGTGCGCCGCGACGCCTCTACCTGGCAGTGGAAGCTACTGCGCCACTACGCCAAGCCCACCATCGCCATGGTTAATGGCTGGTGCTTTGGCGGGGCTTTCTCGCCGCTGGTGGCCTGTGATTTGGCGATTGCCGCCGATGAGTCGGTTTTCGGTCTCTCCGAAATCAACTGGGGTATCCCTCCCGGCAACCTGGTGAGTAAAGCCATGGCCGATACCGTGGGCCACCGGGAAGCGCTCTACTACATCATGACCGGGGAAACATTTACCGGCCCCCAGGCAGCCAAAATGGGGCTGGTTAATAAAAGTGTACCGCTGACCGAGCTACGCGAAGCCACCCGCGAGTTGGCCGCTACGCTGCGTGACAAGAACCCCGTTGTGCTGCGTGCTGCCAAGATCGGCTTCAAAATGTGCCGCGAACTGACCTGGGAGCAGAACGAAGAGTACCTCTACGCCAAGCTCGATCAGGCGCAGCAGCTTGATCCTGAGCAGGGTCGCGCCCAAGGGCTTAAACAGTTCCTCGATGAAAAGAGCATCAAGCCGGGGTTGGAGAGCTACCAGCGGTAAGGGCTTTATACCAATATTCGACCACCCTTTTGAGGAGAGTCAGATCATGGATCTTAATCTTTTAATTGGTAGTGAGCAGTGTGCTGCTCACCAAGGCGCGACCTTTACTCGAACTAACCCTCTCACCGGTGATGTTGTCACCCAGGCCGCGGCGGCATCCGCTGGCGATGCGGTTCGGGCGGTTGAGGCGGCTGCACAGGCATTTCCTGCCTGGTCAGCGACGGGCCCCGGCGAAAAGCGCGCCAAGCTGCTCAAGGCGGCAGAGATTATGGAGGCGCGGCAAGCCGACTTTATCGAACGCATGGTAGATGAAACCGGCGCTACGCCAGGCTGGGCAGGCTTTAACGTCATGGTCGCTGCCAGCATTCTGCGCGAGGCGGCGTCGCTGACCACGCAGGTAGGCGGCGAGGTTATACCCTCTAACGTGCCCGGCAGTTTAGCGATGGGCGTGCGGGTACCCTGCGGCGTGGTGGTAGGGATCGCCCCCTGGAACGCGCCGATAATTCTGGGTACCCGTGCAATCGCCACGCCGCTGGCGTGTGGCAACACAGTGATTCTTAAGGCCTCGGAACAGTGCCCCGCGACGCATCATCTGATCGGGGAGGTGCTGATCGAGGCTGGCCTGGGCGATGGCATCGTTAACGTGGTGACCAATGCGCCGCCACAGGCCGCCGAGGTCGTCGAGGCGCTAATCGAGCATCAAGCCGTACGGCGTATCAACTTCACCGGCTCTACCCAGGTGGGGCGCATCATTGCCGAGAAAGCGGCGCGTCATCTCAAGCCGGTCTTGCTGGAACTGGGCGGAAAGGCGCCGTTCGTGGTGCTTGAAGATGCCGATCTGGATGCTGCCGTTGAGGCCGCTGCCTTTGGCGCTTTCTTCAATCAGGGCCAGATCTGTATGTCCACCGAGCGACTGATTGTGGTCGATGCGGTCGCCGAGGCCTTCGTCGAAAAACTGGCCCGCAAGGCGGAAACGCTGCGTGCGGGCGATCCACGTGGTGAAGGTAACGCGCTGGGTACGCTGATCAACCGCGAATCGGGCGAGAAGCTCAACACCCTGCTTGACGACGCTCAACAGCATGGCGCTCGCTTAGCCTGTGGCGGCAAGGCCGAAGGCGTCATTATGCAGCCTACCGTGGTGGATGGTGTTACTAAGGCGATGCGTTTGTATGGCGAAGAGTCGTTTGGCCCGGTAGTCGCGATGATGCGTGTTAAGGATGAAGAGGAAGCGCTGCGCGTGGCAAACGATAGCGAATATGGTCTTTCGGCCGCCGTCTTCAGCCGCGACACCGCCCGCGCAATGCAGTTTGCACAGCGCATTGAGTCGGGTATTTGCCACATTAACGCCCCCACTGTGCACGATGAGCCACAGATGCCCTTTGGCGGCGTTAAATCAAGCGGCTATGGACGCTTTGGAGGTAAGGCCGGGATTGAGGAATTCACCGACCTACGCTGGATGACCATGCAGCTTGGCCCGCGCCATTACCCTATTTAGATAAGCGCCTGACACTATTTCTTTTAATAAGGCTATAAGTAAGGAGGTTACTACAATGACAATAAAACCCACACTCGCCAGCCTCACGTTGTTAACTGGCATGCTTCTCAGCAGTAGTGGCTACGCCCAGGACACGGTGACCCTGCGTTTGCACCATTTTGCTGCCCCGGCCACGCCTGTGCAGACCGAGTATTTGGAACCTTGGGCTAAGCGTATTGAAGAGCAGTCCGAGGGGGCTATCAAGGTGGAAATATTCCCTGCCATGCAACTAGGGGGCTCAGCACCATCGCTCTATGATCAGGCCAAGGACGGGGTGGTGGATATTGCCTGGACCTTGCTCAGCTATACGCCTAATCGCTTCCCAGAATCCGAGGCATTCGATCAACCCTTCCTGCCCACAACGGGGGAAGCCACCAGCATGGCAGCCCATGAGTTTGCGACAACGCATATGCAAGACGCCTTCGAGGATGTTTACCCCATCGCCGTATTCGCGCATACGCCGGGTAAAATCCATACCCGAGACGTGGCGATTGAGAGTGCTGATGAGCTGGATGGGCTAGCTATTCGTGCCCCTTCGAAAACCATGAATCGATATCTGGGGCTTCTGGGGGCGCAAGCGGTGGGTATGCCGATGCCGCAAATTCCAGAAGCAATTTCGCGCGGGGTAATCGATGGCCTGACATTGCCCTTTGAAAGCGCTGCGGCTTTGGGTGTGCTGGATGTTGCCCAGAACCACACCTTTTTCGAGGGCGATCATGGTTTATATACGGCAATGATGGTGCTGGCCTTAAACCAAGCTAGTTACGATGCGCTTTCACCAGAGCTGAAACAGGTAATCGACGATAATGCGGGGCTTCAAGAGGCGCAACGAATCGGCCAGGTCATGGATCAAGCGGAAGTAGCCGCGATTGAAGCTATTGAAGCGACGGGTGAGGGTGAAATGTTCTACATCGCTCAAGATTCACTGGCACCCTGGCAGGCAGCAGCTGAGACGGCCACGGCTCAGTGGATTGACGACATGGGTAACCGAGGCTTTGATGGTCAACTGCTTTATGACGATGCGACTCGATTGGTAGAGAAGTATACCGAGCAGACAAAGTAATCGTATTTTTCACTCTGAAGCCGCCTGGGTGTATTTGAAGGCGGCTTTTTTCTGGGTGCTTCAGGCGGTCGTTGATTGCCCTATTGGTCGCCGATTCGACCATAGTGGCGAGTGAATATTGGAAAAGTCCAATTTTTTAATGCCATTGTACCTTTTTGAGAATGCCTTCTAGCCTGCAACACTGGAGACTCTAAGCATGGGGTTAGAATGTCGCGTTGCTATGCTTAAACATAGACGAATGTCGATTAGCTCTACGCCTGATAGTGGACTAATGTGGTGACTTAGAGCGAACTAGTATTCGCTATACGAACTTATAATAATCCAAGAAAGTCCTGGAGACTCCTATGAAAATGTCCCTATCCCGGTGCGTGTTGGCAGCTGCTATTGCAGGCCTTGCCGTTAGCTCGGCTCAGGCAGAGACCACCCTACGCATGGCCCACTTTTGGCCTGGCCCTTCAGGCGTTAATGAGGATGTTTTGCAGGCATGGGCCGACACTATTGCCGAAGAGTCCAATGGCGATTTAACCATTCAAATGTTTCCCGCGGGTACCTTAGCCAAACCAGATTCCATTTATGAGGCCGCCGCCAACGGTATTGCCGATATTGGCGCCACTGCGCAGGGGTATACGGCAGGCCGGTTCCCGCTCTCACAGATCGTTGAACTACCCGGGGTCGCGGGCACGGCAACGCAAGGTGCTTGCGTACTTCAGACGCTTTTTGATGATGGCCATTTAGATAGCGAATACGAAGATACTCGCCCGCTATTTATGTTCACCACTGGGCCTGGCGGTATTCATACCATCGACACCGATGTGCAAACGCCTGCTGATCTCGAAGGGCTGCGCATTCGTCGTCCCACTGCGGTCGCGGGTGAAATGCTGGAAAATATGGGCGCAAGCCCCGTGGGTATGCCTGCGCCCGATATTTATACCTCCATGCAGCGCGGCGTTATTGATGGCCTGAGTTTCCCCTGGGAAGGCCTAAAAGGCTTCCGTATCAACGAACTCGTCAACTATCACACCGAAGTACCGTTCTACACGTTGATCTTTGTCGCCACCATGAATCAGCGTAGCTATGACAGCCTGTCCCCTGAACAGCAGGCGGTGATCGATAATAACTCCGGTATGAAATGGGCTGAAAACGCCGGTGCGGTGTTTGATCGGCTTGATGTGGAAGGTAAACAAGAGGCGGCCGACGCTGGCCATACCATTCGTGAAATTGCCAATCCGTTAGAGCATCCTGACTGGCAGGAGCCGCTGGAAACGGGCATTGAGAACTACCTAACGCAGTTGGAAGAGCGCGGTCTGGATCAGGCGCGCGACGTCTATCAGGCGGCGTTGGCGGCTAGCGAGTCTTGTGGCGCCCAATAGGGGTAATGTGTCATGCAGTCTACTTTTTACCGGGCCAGCCATTGGTTGGCCCTTGTTTGTCGCTTGGTGGCCGGGGTCGCTTTGATTGGCCTGCTGGCGGTTACCATTGCGGATGTCAGCACTCGCTATCTTTCCCGGGTAACGGAGGGCGCAATTGCTCTGCGCGTGTCAGGAAGCGTGGAATTGGTTAGCTATTTGATGCTGTTCGCGCTACTGGCGGCGATGGCGGCGAATGTCGAAAAAAGCCAAGTGGTGGTAGAGGCGTTCTCTCACGGCTTGCCGCAATCGATTAAGAACCGTTTACAGGGTCTCTTTTTCCTCGGTTTTACGGCGCTGGGCCTGATTCTATTTGTGGGCTTGCTGGATTCGGCCGCAGCGGCCAGTCGGCACGGCGAAATAACCCAAGATCTGCGACTGCCCATGGGGCCGATTTACCAGTTGGCAGCGGTGCTCAGTTTGCTATTGGGAATACGCAGCTTTATTCACGCCTTGTTAGGCGTTATTTATGCGGCGGGTGAGGAGGCGACTCATGGGGAGTGAAGTAATCGGTGCCATGGGGCTAGGGCTTTTATTGGTACTGATGATTCTGCGTGTACCGGTCGCCTTAACCATGCTCATTGTAGGGGTGGTGGGATTTGCTCAAATCATCAGTTGGGACGCGGCTGTAGCACAGTTAAAAACCGTTCCGGTCGAAGTGCTTTCCAATTACAGCTTCAGCGCCGTGCCCATGTTTATTTTAATGGGCGTACTGGCTGCCCACTCGGGGATGGCGGGTAAGCTATTTGATTCCACGCGTATTATTTGCGGGGGCTGGAAGGGCGGCCTGGCGATTGCCGCGGTGGGCTCATGCGGCATTTTCTCCGCGATCTCCGGTTCATCGCTGGCGACGGCGAGCACCATGACCCGCGTGGCGTTACCAGAGATGGAGCGTTACGGCTATAACCGTGGCTTAGCCACCGGCGCGCTGGCTGCTGGCGGCACACTGGGTATTATGATTCCGCCCAGTATCGCACTGCTTATCTACGCCATTCTTACCGAACAGTCCGTTGGCGATATGTTTATGGCGGGGCTGATTCCTGGCTTGCTAGGGTTGGTAATGTACTCTCTGACCATTACGGTAGTGATGTACCTACGCCCCTCCCTGGCGGTAGCGGGCGAACCTACTGCCTGGAAAGAGAAGCTGCTCTCGTTGACCGGCTTAGTGCCGTTCTTTGGCGTTTTTCTGGTGATGATTTTAGGTATCTATTTTGGAGCCTTTACACCCACAGAGGGGGCAAGTGTCGGGGCGTTCGCCACCCTGATTTACGCCCTGGTAAAAGGCATGCGTGGTGCCCAGCTATGGCACAGCGTACAGGAGACGTTGGCGCTGTCTGCGGTAGTCTTCTTTATGCTGGTAGGGGCAGAAACGCTGGGGTATTTTATCTCGGTGTCGCGCATTTCGTTCTCTATCACTGACCTGCTTTACGGCATGGATCTCACTCCTATTGTCGTGGTGCTGTGCATTCTGGCGCTCTACTTTGTGCTGGGAATGTTTATGGACTCCATCGCCATGCTGGTAATCACCGTACCGGTGGTTTATCCGATTATTCAGGCGATGGGTATCGACCCGGTATGGTTCGGTATTTTGACCGTACTGACCGTTGAGCTGGGACTGATGACCCCGCCGGTGGGGATGAACGTGTTTGTGATTAAAGCGATGGCGCCGCATGTCGGGCTGGGGGAGATTTTTAAAGGGGTAACTCCCTTTGTGGTGTCTGACTTAATACGTCTGGCGCTGTTAATTCTCTTTCCGGTGCTCTCGACTTTTTTCCTGTTATAAGTAGATAAGATGTCGACATTACCAATGCTGATTGTTGGAGCGGCTAGCGCTGCCGTCTAGGCAGCGGTTCAGGCCTTTGCCGCATGGCCACTATGGCGCGCTAAATCGCTCAAAGCTGCTGAGTTGATGGACGCGCGTCAGTACGAATGCATCAGTCTGGACAGAGGTCGTAAGTTATATTTTAAATCAATATTTTTTGGATGTTGGTTCTAGAGGGCGTTTGTCTGAACAAGAAAGGAACTGTTAAGATTGATATTGGTGATATTTTTAACATGAGGAAAATAATTTAGGTGCAATCGTCTTATTGGTAACTTTCTAAGTTTAAGTAGAAGAGGGCTTGAAAAAAATGATGCATTCGATTAATTTTAATATTAGCAGTAATTATGTCGCGTATTAAAATGTAAGTCGTTAAGTAAAGAGAATGTTTATGGTTTTGTTAAAGTTTTTTATGTTGGTTGTAGTTGTTCTTGCTATTAGCTTTTTCTTAGAGTTTGCAAGGGTTGAGTATGGGGTGCCAGTTACTTTAATGGATTTAATTTTTTTAGTGGCCATTTTTTTGATGTGCTTTTATATTTTAAGAAGTTTTTTTCCGAAAAGTGATAAAGAAAATTATGCTGTGGGGATATCGACAAAAAAACTGCTGAAATACCTATTTTTTTTCTCGTTTATAGCTATCCCATTCGGTTTTTGGAGTGTTTGGGGTATTTGGGCAGGAAAAGTGGGGCCTTTCGATTATTTTTCTGGGGGAAGTAGGGGCGCTGTTCATGGTTATACTCTCATATCTTTGGGATTTTTGTTTTTAATAATGTGGGCGTGTGTTTTTTTTAAAATAATAAGAAAATTGCTCATCAAAAAAGGAGTATAAAAAATCATCCCGTTTAATGTTTATAACACTCCATTATTTATTAATTCACAACTATTTTCTTATGTCTTTAGGCTTCAGTTTTGGTTATCTCTCATCGCTGCTATGATTGCTTTTGTTGTTTCCTATTATGCAGTAAAACAGTTTCCGCCTATGACTGAGCGTGTTGGCGAACCCGAAACTCCCGCGGCGGAAACGTGGTATTACGCTTAAAAAAGCGCGTGAAGTAAGCCGGTTCAGAAAACCCTAAGCTGTCGGAGATCTGGCCAATGGTCATATTGGTATAGGTGAGCTGGCGCTTGGCTTCCAGCAGCAAGCGTTCATGCAGCAATTGCAGGGCGCTACGCCCGGCGAGCTGTCGGCAGAGCAGATTCAAGTGCGCGCTACTCACCCCAATCTGCTCGGCTAACTGCTCAATACTCGGCTGTTCGCGGTAGTGCGTCTCGATCAGCGCTTGATAGTGTTCTAAATGCTGCCGCCCTTTGTCGCTTTGGTGGGGGCCATAGCGTTTTGCCATGCTGCCTGTATAAGCATAAAGACGTGATAGCTCTACCACCAAGGCTTGGATAAGCGCTTCGAGCAGGCTGTTGCGTCCGGGGGCGGGTTGGCGGTACTCCTGGTCGATCTGAGCCACCAGCGTGGCAATTCGTTCAGCCTGATTTGCCTGGGGTAGAGAGTAGAAGTCGGCTTTTTTTAGCGTACTGCTCTCACCCATTAGTGCATGTAAGTGGTCGGCCAGCGGTTTGGCCAGAGTAATAATGTGTCCTTCCACATCCGGTGAAAAGAGAAAGCCGTGAATCGCCATGGCGGGCACAACGATAGCGCTGGCGCTTTGCAGCTGATGGCTTGTTCCCTCCAGCTCTAACTCAACGCTACCGTGAGAAATAAACAGAATATGCACGAGGTCGGCATGGCGGTGCGGCCGGATACGCCAGTCGTGCAGACGACTGCGCTCGGGGATGGACTCACAGTGGAGCAAGTCGGGCGTGGGCCAGTGCTGTGTCTCGCCATAGAGCTTAAATACCGGAACGGAGGTTGCCGACGAGACTGTCATCACCTATATCTCCTCTACGACTAAGGTTGGGTAATAAAACGCTAAATGTCCAATAATTGATCTAGATCATGCCTTATTATGCGGCGTGTTTCATTGAAAAATACAAGTCATAAGTTTTAGATAATGACAATGATGAGGCATCCCCTATGAAGACACAGGTCGCGATTATTGGCGCAGGGCCTTCAGGCCTATTGCTGGGCCAGCTGCTGCATCGTCAAGGCATTGATAATGTGATTGTTGAGCGGCGTAGCAGTGAGTATGTATTGAGTCGTATCCGCGCCGGTGTGCTTGAACAAGGCATGGTGGATTTGCTGCGCGAAGCGGGTGTTGACCAGCGCATGGATGAAGAGGGCTTACCCCATGACGGTTTTGAGCTTGTTTTCGACAACCGCCGCGTGCGGGTCGCACTGGATGAGCTGACCGGCGGCAGTAACGTCATGGTTTACGGCCAAACCGAGGTGACGCGGGATCTGATGGAAGCCCGTGCCGCCGCTGGCGCGACAACGCTCTACGAGGCAGAAAACGTTCAGCCCCACGACCTGGATAGTGACCACCCCTATCTAACCTTTGAGCACAACGGCGAAACGGTCAGGCTGGAGTGTGATTACATCGCCGGTTGCGATGGTTACCACGGCGTATCACGCCAGGCGATTCCTCAAGACCGCATCAAAGAGTTTGAAAAAGTTTATCCGTTTGGCTGGCTGGGGATGCTCTCGGATACTCCTCCGGTCTCTGATGAGTTGATTTACGCAAGCCACGAGCGTGGTTTCAGTCTGTGTAGCATGCGCTCCTCCACCCGCAGCCGTTACTACCTTCAAGTACCCTTGGATGAAAAGGTAGAAGATTGGTCTGATGAGCGTTTTTGGGATGAGCTCAAGCGCCGCCTGCCTAACGAGGTGGCCGCCAAGCTTGTCACCGGGCCTTCCATCGAGAAGAGCATTGCACCGCTGCGCAGCTATGTGGTCGAACCAATGCAGTACGGGCGGCTGTTCCTGGTCGGCGATGCGGCGCATATTGTACCGCCCACCGGTGCCAAAGGGCTTAACCTGGCCGCCAGCGATGTGAACACGCTCTATCGGCTAATGGTGAAGGTTTACCAAGAAGGCCGCACGGATTTGATCGAGCGCTATTCGCAAACGTGCTTGAAGCGTATCTGGAAGGCGGAGCGCTTCTCCTGGTGGATGACCTCCATGCTGCACAATTTCTCTGATGAGGAGGATTTCAACAGCCGCATGCAGTTGGCCGAGCTGGACTACGTAACCAGCTCAAAAGCGGGGCTGACGACCATTGCGGAAAACTATGTGGGTCTGCCCTACGAGTCGCTTGAGTAGCGCTTAAGTGTTGCAACCTTTCCTCCCTTGCCCAAGCGGATACTTGGGCTTTTTTTTCGCCTTTTCGCGATGATTTGAATTTGACGCTGGTAAATATCTGGCCTATCTTGTTCGTATTACAAATTAGTATTCGTTATGCGAACAAAAAGAGGTTTCCATGTCCCAGCCCTGCATTATTTGTGTCGCCATTACCGGCAGCCTGCCACGCAAAGAGAACAATCCTGCCGTGCCCATCACGGTTGAAGAGCAGGTGGAAAGCACTCAGGCTGCGTTTGAGGCGGGAGCTAGCATTGCCCACTGCCATGTGCGCAACGATGACCAAACGCCTTCCTCCGACCCAGAGAAGTTTGGTCGCCTAATGGAAGGGCTTAAGAAGCACTGCCCTGGCATGATTATTCAGCTCTCTACCGGTGGGCGTTCCGGCGCTGGTGAGGCACGCGGTGGCATGCTGCCGCTGAAGCCTGATATGGCTAGTCTCTCGGTGGGCTCCAATAACTTCCCCAATCGTGTTTACGAGAATCCGCCGCAGTTGGTGGAGTGGCTTGCAGAGGAAATGCTCAAGTACGATATAAAACCCGAAATCGAGGCCTTCGATTTGTCGCATATCCATCAAGCGGTGGCACTTTCCAAGCAGGGCAAGCTTAAAACTCCGCTTTATGTTCAGTTCGTCATGGGCGTTAAGAACGCCATGCCAGCGGACAAGCCCACCTTTGATTTCTATATTGAGACGCTCAAGCGGCTGGCGCCGGAAGCCCAATGGTGTGGCGCAGGTATTGGTGCCAATCAATATCTGCTTAATGAATGGTCGATTGCGGCAGGCGGCCATACCCGCACTGGGTTAGAAGATAACGTGCGCTTGGACAGTAATACGCTGGCGCCTTCTAACGCAGCGTTGGTCGAGCGTACTGTCGCACTGTGTGAAAAGTACCAGCGCCCTGTGGCGACGTGGCAGCAGGCCCGTGAGATGCTTGGGTTATAGAGTGGATTTAAGCCTTGGTGGCCAGCCCTCAACCTGAATAAATTTACTTGCCGCCTAACGTACCGTCGCCCATGCTCTTAATTGAATGAAGTGGCGCTGGGTATTGGCTAAAACGCAACGTTAGGGCATTGGGAAATGGCAAAGTTCTTTCAGGAATTCCGTGAGTTTGCGGTAAAAGGCAACGTCGTCGATATGGCGGTGGGGATTATTATCGGCGGGGCGTTTACGCTGATTGTGCAGAGCCTGGTGGCGGATGTAATGAATCCGCTGATTGGCTTGCTGGTAGGCGGGGTCGACTTTTCCAATCTGTTTGTAGTGCTGCGGCCAGGGAGTGCGGCGGGCCCCTATGCAACGCTGGCGGATGCCCAGGCGGCAGGGGCGGTAACGCTAAATGTGGGGCTGTTTATCAATGCGGTGGTCAGCTTTACGATCGTTGCCTTTGTGGTCTTCTTATTGGTACGCACCATTAACCGGTTAAAACGCGAAGAGGCGGTAGCGCCTGCAAGCCCAGCAGAGCAGCCATGCCCTTACTGCTTAATGGTGGTGCCGATCAAAGCCACCCGCTGTGGTCACTGCACAGCAACACTTCCTTCGCCAGCAGTGGCTGAAGCGGCGGATGAGGCCATCACCCCGCCGCACATGCCGCCAGCCCACTAAAAAGGGCGCCTATAAAGGCGCCCTGAAAAGTAATACCAGAAGCGCCACTAGGCGCTTTTCTTAATGGTTTTGCTATCTTTTTGCTTACTATCGGGCTTTTTGCTGTCGCTAGCATCGCTGGGTTGGGGCAACGACGGTAGCGACTTGGCCAGCATTTCGACGCTGTGACGGTAGTAGAGCTGGCTCTTGTTATGCTCGCCAAGGCTTGCATAGAGACGGGCAAGTTCTGCACAGACTTCGCCATTGGGGCGCTGGCGCTGGCTGGCTTCGAAGTACTCCAGCGCTTTATCCCATTTGCCGGTACGCAGTGAAAGGCGGCCACAGGCGAGCAGTAGCTCGGGGTCGTTGGGGCGCTCTTGTAACCACTTTTCGGCTTTTACCAGTTGGCGACCCGCGTCCACGTTCAGCAGGCCGTAGCGTTTTACTAAACGTGCATCCCAATGGTTATCCAGCGAATGGTTGAGCAGGCGTTCGGCGATCGGCTCTTCGTTGGCTTGAATCAGCGCCTCGGTATAGAGCACGATCAGCTCGGTATTGCCGCGCAGGTAGTCGGGCATATCGGCCCAAAGACCGCGTACTCGCTCAATGTTAGTGGGGTTTTGCGCCTCAAACACGATGAGCTCGCGGTAGGCTTTAAACTCCAGCTGTTCACGCTCTTGCTGCGTGATTAGCTTCTGCGCCGCCAAGCGTGGAATCAAGCGCCGTAAACCTTCCCAGTCGTTGACGCTTAAATGCACTTGCTTGAGCAATTTCAGCACTTGGGGGTGATTCGAGAGCTTCTTATCCAGGCGATTAAGAATCGCCAGCGCCTCTTCCGGCTGCTGGCGCTCAATCATCATTTGCGCCTGCATCAGGCCTACCGCCGTATCGGCACCATCAGTGGTGAGCTGCGCCTGATTCAGGTGCTCCTGGGATTTCACGTGGTGGCCCTGGTAATGGGCCGCCAGCGCTGCCGATAAGTAGTTGACCAGCGGTGTGCTGGAGTCATCGGCGGCGTTAAGCAGGGTTTTTTCGGCTTTTTTCCAGCGGCCTTCCGTTAGCGCCACTAAGCCGCGCACGGTGCGCTGCATGGCGCGACGGTTGCGGGCGCGGCTGTTCCAACTACGAAAGCGCCCCATGGGGCGAATAATGCCGCTGAGCAAACGCAGTACAAAGTGTAGAACGATAAAGGCGGCAAACAGCAGCACCAGACCAAACCAGAACGAGGTTTGAATGGAGGAGTCGCCCACGCGGATCAACCAGTAGCCGGGCACCGACATCATCAGGTGCCCAAACAGGGCCCCGACGGCGAGGCCTGCGACAATCAGGAGAACAAGCTTTCTCATGATTCACCTCCGCTTTGGCCACGCGTCTCGTAGCGGTTCTCGATAAAGCGTGCAAGTTCCTGCTGTGAAGCGCTGATGTCCGGCAGCTCTGGTTTTACCTCTGCTTGCTTAAGCTCTTCAAGGCGCGTGATAACGCTCTGTGTCTCTTCACGAGCGGTGTCGTAGTAGTCGTTCAGCAGCTGTAGCGCTTTGTCGATACTCGCGTCGTAAAGCTCTTTCTCTTCGTTGAGCAGAGCTAACTGCGTCTGCTCCAGTACCAGGCGTAGGCTCTGGCGCAGGTAGGACTCTTGCTCTGGGGTGATCAGCGCTTCCAGGGCTTCGTCGTGATGACGAACCACCACCAGGTCTTTGAGCTCTTCACCGAAGCGTGCCAGCTGGCGTTGGAAAGTGCCGGTGGGCGGCTCTTCGATGCTAGAAGTGACCGCCTGCGCTTCGATTTCTTGGGAAAGACGTAGGCTGGAAATGCGCTCCTGCTGGGCATTGAGTGCTAAGTAGAGGCCGGTGCGGTCAATCTGGGGTACGGCGTCAAGGGCGGCTAGCTCGTTGGCAATCGCTTCGCGTACAGGGGTCAACGCCGGATTATCAGCATCAACCAGACGGGCGTCGGCAGTACGCAGCAGTGCCGCCGCGCCGTCTACGTCGCCTTCAAGCTGTAGGCGCTGATTGGCCAGACGCAGCAGGTAAGCCGCTTCAGCATGCAGCCACTCGCGTTCGTCGGTGTCCTGCTCTTGAGAGAGCTGATCCAGCACTTGCCCCAGGGTCTCATCGACGTCGCTGCGGTAGCTATCAAATTCGTCGCGCAGTTCGCCCATGGTGTTTTGCAGGGCCTCATCGCGCTCGGCTTCGCCGCTATCCAGGCGTGACTCAAGGTCGCTGACCGCCTGTTGCGAGGCGCTACCTTCAGCCTGTTGCGCCAGTTCGTCGAGGCGCTGCTGCTGACTATCCAGGCGTTGCCAACCTTGCCAAGCGACGAACGCCAAGGCAACCGCCAGGATAATCACCAGGGCAATTGCGAGGCCGCCACTTTTGCCGCCACCACCGGTACTCTTGCCGTTGCCGCTATCTTTGTGACCGGTGGGCGGCGGTGTACCAGCCGATGACTTGTCGCTGGACGGCTTGGACGAGGTGGCGTTTGAAGTGGATGAGCTTGAGCCTGACCCGCTTGAGGAAGAAGGGCTTGAAGAGGCGGCAGCGCTCGGTGAGCCTGCACTAGTTGCACTCTCTTTAGGTTTAGACGTGCTGGAGCTGCTAGACGGCGTATCTGCCGATTGAGTCGTAGGAGGACTGCTGGCAGCGGTTGAACTTGCAGCAGAAGAGCCCTTTCCACGCCGGCGCGACCGACTATTTTTAGCACCGCTTTGAGCGGGTGCTGTTGAGCTCGGCGTGCTGGGCTCAGTCGCGTCGGTCGTGGAAGCTGCTTTGTCAGTCGTTTTAGAGACGCCTTGGGAGGCATCGGCGGACGTCGGTTGTACGTCATCCTGATCGTTTACTTGTTTGCTCATCTGTCGCTAGCCCTTAGTAAGTTCCTTGATCGACATCGGCACCCTGTGGGTCGCAGGTCTCCAACGCCGCTATCAACGCAGCTGGCGTTGCTCCGGACGCCACCTTGAGGTCACAAAAACCTAGTATGCCAGCCAGTGTAGCCAAACGGCGACTGGAAACGATTAGCGGTTGGTTCAAGGCCGCCTGATTACACCATTTTGCCAGATGTTCCAGCAGTTCGCTGCTGGTGACGATCAACGCCCGATAATTAGCTGAAGAAAGTCGCGCTTGCAGGGTGGGTGTAAGGGGGTGAAACATGCGTCGATAGACGGCAACACGGGTCACCGTTGCCCCCCGCTCGGCAAGCGTATCTGCCAGCAGTGGGCGGCCACCTTCCCCTGCCACCAATAGAATTCGCTGGTGCTTTAACTGCTGTAGCGAGGCAAGCGCAAGCAGCGCTTCGCTGGTATCTTCGCCTGCGCTGGGCGAAGGCACGTGCACGCGTACCCCCAACTGATCATAAAGCGTCGCCGCGGTGGCGCTGCCAACGCTGTAGTAATCAATGCCAATGGGCAGTTGCGGCCAGAAGCGATCCAGCGCCTCGCTTAAACAAGTGGCGGCAAAGGGGCTGATGACGATTATCTTATGGTACTGATCAATATCCAGCCAGATTTGCCGCATCGCAGAGTCCTCTGGCAAGGCTTCGAGTTGCATCACGTTGAGTGATTCAACGCTCTCGCCCCGTTCGCGAAGCGCAGTGGCGAGCGCTTCACCGCGCTCGCCGGGGCGACAGATCAGTACCGGTTGGCTCATATGGCGCGGCCGTAAACCTCAGCCAGAATATCGCCAGCGCCCTGGTCGAGCAGTTCTTCGGCAATGCGAATGCCCAGCGCTTCGGGTTCGTGCATTGAACCGCTGCCTTCAGCACGCAGCACTTCAGTGCCTTCAGGGTTACCAACCAAGCCACGTAGCCACAGGGTTTCATTGGCGGTGTCCAGCACCGCGTGGCCTGCAATGGGCACTTGGCAACCGCCCTCTAAACGGGTGTTCATGGCCCGTTCGGCGCGCACCCGCGTTGCGGTATCGGCGTCATCAAGTGGGGCTAGCAAGGCAATCAGCTCGGGGTCATGCAGGCGGCACTCAATGCCAAGCGCGCCTTGACCGCAGGCGGGCAAGCACACTTCCGGCGGCAGCGCCTGGGCAATCCGCTCATCCAAGCCTAAACGCTTAAGGCCTGAGGTCGCCAGAATGATGGCGTCGAATTCGCCGGCATCTAATTTGCCTAGCCGGGTTTGCACGTTGCCGCGCAGATTAAGAATCTGCAGGTCGGGGCGGGCTTCACGCATCTGCAGCCCACGGCGTAGACTAGCGGTGCCAATCCGTGCCCCTTCGGGAAGCTCATCCATACTGGCGTAGTGGTTAGATACAAACGCATCGGTGGGGTCAGCGCCCTCTAAAATGACCGAAAGGCCCAACCCTTCAGGAAAGTGCATCGGCACATCCTTCATCGAGTGAACGGCAATATCGGCGCGACCATCCAGCATGGCGTCTTCCAGCTCTTTGACGAACAGGCCTTTGCCGCCAATTTTAGACAGCGGCGTATCGAGAATTTTGTCGCCCTTGGTAGACAGCGCCACAAGCTCGACCTCAAGGCCGTCGTGGGCCGCCATTAAGCGGTCGCGAACGTACTCAGCCTGCCACATGGCCAATTGGCTTTTACGCGTGGCAATGCGCAGTTTGGTGATTGATAGCACGTTATTCTCCCTATACCGCAGACACGGCGAGTCAAGCTATGATAAATGTCATCATAAAGCACCGAACGCCACAGTAAAAATAACGGAACTAATTATGCTCACGTAACGTGTTTTATTCGTTCCCTAGGAAATCTTATGTCTTTAGTGTTACCCCACGGCCAGCTTGACCAGTTTTTCCTGCTCTCACGGGACCTGTTCTGCTGTATCGACTTTGAAGGCACGCTGCTGCAAGCCAACCCGGCCTTCGAGACGCTGCTGGGGTACTCGCCCGAAAAATTAATCGGTCGCGCCTGTGGCGTCGTTGTGAATCCCCTTGATCATCCCGTCATTGAGGGGGCGTTACAGCGACTGAATCAAGGCGAAAAGGTTGCTCCCTTCGAGGTGCGCGCCGTTTCAGTAACCGGCAAACAGCACTGGCTAGAAGTGACTGCTTCATTTGGCGAGGGGGTGATTTACGTAATCGCCCGGGTGATTACGCGGCGTAAGGCAGCCGATGAGCAGTTGCTGCGCAACCAACGACTATTCAAAATTGCCGGTGAAACTGCGCTGATTGGCGGTTGGTATGTCGACATGGCGGATGGCAAGCCAATTTGGTCGGATGAGCTCAGCCATATCCACGGTATGCCCGCTGGGTTTCAACCCAGCGTTGACGAGGCGTTCGCTTTCTATGCACCTGAGTCGCGGGAACGCCTGCTGGCTGCATTCAATGCCTGCTGTGAACACGGCGTAAGTTTTGATAGTGAGTATGAGGTGATTACCCGCCAAGGTAAGCATCTTTGGGTGCGGGCGATTGGTAAAGCGGTACGCGATGACGAGGGCCGCATCATTCAGGTGCAGGGAGCGTCGCAGGATATTACCGATCAAAAGCAACTGCGTGAAAACCTCACCCAGCTTGCGCACCGGCTTACCATGACCCTTGATAGCATTACCGACAGTTTTTTTACCCTGGATACCGATTGGTGTTTTAGCTACGTTAATCGTGAGGCTGAGCGTATTTTGAGGCGCCGTGAAGGCGAGTTGCTAGGCCAGAATATTTGGCAAAGCTTTCCTGATGCCGTGGGTAGTCGCTTTGAAAAAGAGTATCAGCGCGCCGCGAGTGAACAAATAGCGGTACATTTTGAAGCGTTCAATCCCCGGCTCAATAGTTGGCTTGAAGTGCACGTATACCCTTCGCCCGAAGGGCTTGCGGTCTATTTTCGCGATATTAACGAGCGCAAAGCGACCGAGCATCAGCTAAAACTGCTGGAGCGTAGCGTTGAGTCAAGCACCAATGGCGTCATCATTGTCGATGCGCAGCGTGCTGACTGGCCTATTGTGTATGTCAACGCCGCCTTTGAACGCATTACCGGCTATTCGCGTAGCCAGGCACTGGGACGTAACTGTCGTTTTCTGCAGGGTGAAGAGACCGATCCCGCGACCATCAAACAGCTAAAGGTGGGGGTTGCCGAACAGCGCGAAGTGCACGTGGTCATCCGCAATTATCGGCGTGATGGCACGGTTTTTTGGAACGACCTGTATATTTCACCTGTTCTCGATGAGAGCGGCCACGTGACCCACTTTATTGGCGTCCAGAACGATATCTCTGAACAGCGCGAATATCAGGCCCAGCTCGCCCATAACGCCCACCATGACGCCCTGACGGGGCTGCCCAATCGCCTGCTGCTAGGTCAGCGTTTAGAGCAAGGATGCGTGGTGGCGCGCCGCTACCAGCGCTACATAGCCGTGCTGTTTATTGATTTGGACGATTTCAAACCGATCAACGATACGCTTGGCCATGAGGTGGGCGATTTTATTCTGGTCGAGGTTGCCAAGCGGCTGGAAAATGAGCTGCGTCCCTGGGATACCGTTGCGCGTTTTGGCAGCGACGAATTCGTCGTGCTACTGCCAGACCTGGCCCACCAAGATGATGTAATACAGGTAGTCGAGCGGGTTCTCCAGGGGCTTTCGCCACCTTACTGGTATCGTGGCAGCGAGCTGCGTATCACTGCCAGTATCGGCATTGCCATCAACGATGGCAGCATGAAAAACCCTCGCCAGCTTATCCAGCAAGCGGATTTGGCGATGTACAAGGCCAAGCGGAGGGGGCGCAATACCTATCACTGGTATACCGAAGACTTGAATCGCAAGGTCAGCGAGCGGGTCAGCTTGCGCAGTGCGCTACAGCAAGCCATTGAGCAGCAGCAGTTTGAGCTCCATTACCAGCCGCAAATCCACGCGCCGAGTGGTCGCGTGGTGGGGGTCGAAGCGTTGATCCGCTGGCAGCATCCTGAGCGTGGTAATATTCCGCCGTCTGATTTTATCAGCCTTGCCGAGGATACTGGCCAGATCATTCCCATCAGCGAGTGGGTGTTGGCCACCGCCTGTCGCGATGCTCAGCAGCTCAATGGACTGGGATTGGGTGAAATCACCATGGCGGTCAATATCTCGCCTATGCAGTTTCAACGCCCTGGTTTTTTAGCCTCAATTGAGCAGGTGCTGACGAGCAGTGACCTAACGTCCTCGCTGTTAGAGCTGGAACTGACCGAGAGTGTTCTGATGGACAGCGCCGAGCAAGCAATCCAGGCGTTAAAGAGTTTGCGTGCGCTGGGAGTTCTGATTGCACTAGACGACTTTGGCACCGGCTTTTCTAGTTTGAGCTACTTAAAGCGCCTGCCGATTAATCGCATCAAGATTGACCGCTCCTTTGTGCGCGACGTAATCTCCGACCGCCGCGATGCTGCCATTATCGACGGCGTGGTCGCCATGGCAGGCAAAATGGGGCTGGAGGTGCTGGTCGAGGGCGTAGAAGAAGCCGAGCAGTTTAATTACCTTCAGCAGCGCGGCTGTGACTATTTCCAGGGCCACTACTTTGCCCGCCCCATGCCCCTCGACGCCCTACGTGAATTTTTGCACCAACCGCCTGCCGTCATAACGTCGTGCTCTTAGCCCGCGCATAAATAAAAACGGCGTGCCGCTGACCGGGGCGACTCTGGTACACTTTCTGCTAACGACTCCATTGTTTTGTCAGCAGGATATATCTTCGATGAGCCAAGCCACGAATCAGTCTTGGGGCGGTCGCTTTAGCGAGCCCACCGATGCCTTTGTTGCACGCTTCACCGCGTCTGTTAATTTCGACCAGCGCCTGGCCCCCCAGGACATCCGGGGCTCTATCGCCCACGCCACTATGCTGGCCAGAGTGGGCGTACTGACCGATGACGAACGTGATGCGATTATTAACGGACTGAACGAGATTCAGGGCGAAATCGAGCGCGGCGAATTTAACTGGTCGGTGCCGCTGGAAGATGTGCACATGAACATCGAAGCGCGGCTGACCGAAAAGATCGGCATTACCGGTAAAAAACTCCACACCGGGCGTTCGCGTAACGATCAGGTAGCCACCGATATCCGCCTGTTTATGCGCGATGAAATCGACGTTATCGAAGTGGAATTGAAGCGCCTGCGTGAAGGCATGATCGAACTGGCTGACCGTGAAGCCGAGACGATTATGCCCGGTTTTACCCACCTGCAAACTGCCCAACCGGTCACCTTTGGCCACCATATTCTAGCTTGGCAAGAGATGTTGGCTCGCGACCACGAGCGCCTGTTGGACTGCCGCAAGCGCGTCAACGTCATGCCGCTGGGCGCCGCCGCCCTGGCCGGCACTACCTATCCCATCGACCGCCACGTGACCGCAGAACTGTTAGGCTTTGACCGCCCCACGGAGAACTCCCTGGACGCGGTCTCCGATCGTGACTTCGCCATCGAATTCACCAGCTTTGCCAGCATCCTGTTGATGCACCTGTCGCGTATGAGCGAAGAGCTGGTGCTGTGGACCAGCGCCCAGTTCAACTTTATCGACCTGCCCGACCGCTTCTGCACCGGCTCATCCATCATGCCGCAGAAGAAAAACCCCGACGTACCGGAACTGGTGCGCGGCAAAACCGGTCGTGTTTATGGCCACCTGATGTCGCTGTTAACGCTGATGAAGTCGCAGCCGTTGGCCTACAACAAAGACAATCAGGAAGATAAAGAGCCGCTGTTCGATGCAGTGGATACCGTGCGCGACTGCCTAAAAGCCTTCGCCGATATGGTGCCCGCTATTGAGCCCAAAAAAGCCAGCATGTATGAAGCGGCGCGGCGTGGTTTCTCCACCGCGACGGACTTGGCCGACTACCTGGTGCGCAAAGGCGTGGCTTTCCGCGATGCCCACGAAATCGTCGGGCAGTCGGTGGCTTATGGCCTTAAAACCGAAAAAGACCTGTCCGAGATGAGCCTGGATGAGCTCAAACAGTTCTCCGATACCATTGAGCAGGATGTGTTCGAGGTGTTAACCCTTGAAGGCTCGGTCGCTGCCCGTAATCACATTGGTGGTACCGCGCCGAATCAGGTGCGGGCAGCCGCCCAGCGAGCGCGCGAGGCGCTGAGTGCGCTCAAGGCGGGCGCATGAAAACGCTGGCAATCATGGCCCTTTCGGCGCTGCTGTTAACTGCGGTTGTTGGCTGTGGGCAAAAAGGGCCGCTTTATCTGCCGGAAGATGCGCCCGCTGACGAGCAATCTGCCCAGGCGTCTGAATAGATAGCTGCAGGCCCAGGAGAAGGGGAGAGCACCATGGATTATTTTAACTACCGGGATGGCGTGCTATACGCCGAAGACGTGCCGCTGTCACGGATTGCCGACGAGTACGGCACGCCCTGCTACGTCTACTCAAAAGCCACCTTTGAGCGCCACTTTCGCGCCTATACTGAAGCGCTGGGTGGCCACCCGCACCTGATTTGTTACGCGGTGAAGGCCAACTCCAATCTGGCCGTGCTGGGCCTGTTGGCCACGCTTGGCGCCGGGTTCGATATTGTCTCCATCGGCGAGCTTGAGCGGGTGCTTAAAGCGGGCGGCGATCCGGCCAAGGTAGTGTTTTCCGGGGTTGCCAAGCAGCCCCATGAAATGGCCCGCGCGCTGGACGTGGGTATTAAGTGCTTTAACGTTGAGTCGCGCCCCGAGCTTGAGCGTTTGAATCGCGTTGCCGGTGAGCTGGGCAAAATGGCCCCGGTCTCGTTGCGGGTCAATCCGGATGTGGACGCGGGCACCCACCCGTATATCTCCACCGGCTTGAAGGACAACAAGTTCGGCATCCCGGTGGATGAAGCGCTGGCGGTTTACGAACTGGCCGCAAGCCTGCCCAATGTGCAGGTGAAAGGGCTTGATTGCCACATTGGTTCGCAGCTCACCGAAACGGCACCGTTTTTGGATGCGTTAGACCGCTTGTTGATGCTTATGGAGCGGCTGCGTGAGCGCGGTATCGAAATCGAGCATCTCGATTTAGGTGGCGGTTTGGGCGTGCCTTACCGAGATGAAAAGCCGCCTCAGCCGTTTGATTACGCCAGCCAGCTGCTGGCGCGGCTTTCCCGCTGGGAGGGCGGCGAGGCACTGACGCTGCTGTTTGAACCGGGCCGTTCGATCGCTGCCAATGCGGGCGTCATGCTTACTCGGGTAGAGTTTCTCAAGCCCGGCGAGACCAAGAACTTTGCCATTGTCGATGCGGCCATGAACGACTTGATTCGCCCTGCGCTGTACCAAGCCTGGCAGGCGATTGTGCCGGTGGATACTCGCCAAGTTCGGGATAGCGCCTTCTACGATGTGGTCGGTCCGGTTTGTGAAACCGGCGACTTTCTGGGTAAAGAGCGCGAACTGGCGATTGCCGAAGGCGATCTTCTGGCGGTGCGCTCGGCAGGTGCCTACGGTTTTGTTATGGCGTCAAACTACAACAGCCGCCCGCGTGCCGCCGAGTTAATGGTCGATGGCGACAGCTGCCACGTGGTGCGCGCGCGGGAAACCGTTGCTAGCCTATGGGCGGGTGAAGCGCTGCTGCCCGAAGGAGGGAGCTGATGCTGTTACACTTCACCAAAATGCATGGCCTGGGCAATGACTTTGTCATGGTGGACCTGGTTACTCAGCGCGCCCGGCTGGACGAAGCACAAATCCGCGCACTGGCTGACCGGCGTTTCGGTATTGGCTTTGATCAGCTGTTGGTTGTCGAACCGCCTCGCGATCCCGAGATGGATTTTCGCTACCGCATTTACAATGCCGACGGCAGTGAAGTGGAAAACTGCGGCAACGGCGCGCGCTGCTTTGCCCGCTTCGTGCGCGATCAGCGGCTAACCCATAAGCATGAAATTCATGTGGAAACCGCCGGTGGCCCTTTGGTACTCACCGTTCAGCACGATGGTATGGTGCGGGTGGATATGGGCCGCCCGCGGTTTAGCCCTGTGGCGCTGCCGTTCGATGCGCCTGGGGATCAACCTCTACATCAGCTAGCCGTGAGCGACGAAACGCTGCAGATCGGCGTGGTCTCCATGGGCAACCCTCATGCGGTGATTCAGGTCGACAATGTGGATGATGCCCCGGTCGAACGCCTCGGGCCATTAGTAGAGGCGCACCCGCGCTTTCCCAAGCGTGTTAACGTGGGCTTTATGCAGGTACTCTCGCCCAGTGAAATTCGCTTGCGCGTGTATGAACGTGGTAGCGGCGAAACGCTGGCTTGCGGTACCGGTGCCTGCGCCGCGGTGGCCAGCGGCATTCGCCAAGGACTGCTGAAAAGCCCGGTAAAAGTCCATTTGCCTGGTGGCGAGCTCAGCATTGAATGGCCTGACCCTGAAGGGGCGCTAACGATGGTGGGACCGGCTACGCGCGTTTTTGATGGCCGCGTAGCACTCAATTAATTCGAGGAGAACGGCGATGTCTCAAGCCCCCGAACCCCGCAAAACGCTCGATCCTGATCAAGTGGCGTTCTGGCTGGCGCGTCATCCCGATTTTTTCGTCGGCCGCGAAGGACTGCTCCAGCAACTGCAGGTGCCCCACCCGCATATCGACGGGGCGGTGTCTTTGCTAGAGCGCTTGGTGTTAGACCTGCGCAAGCGCGCTGAAACCGCTGAAGGCCGCCTGGAGCACCTGCTGGAGACCGCCCGCCATAACGAGTCCCAGTACCGTCGGCTGCGCGAAACGCTAATCGCGCTGGTGGAAGCGCAAGACCGCGATGCGCTGGCGCAAGCATTGGCCACTCAGTTGAGCGAACGCTTTGAAACCCCTGCCATGGCGCTGTGGTGTCCGGCCACGTTAAGCGATAGTGAGCCGACGCCGCCCCAGCCGCCCCGGCATGTGCTGGATCAGTATGCCAGCACACGGCTGTCGGCGCTGTTAGATGGCCGCACCAGCCGCTGCGTGAAACTTAGCGTCAGCGACTGGAAGTGCCTGCTACCCCATGTCAAAGCGCCCCGCAAAGCGGGCTCCTGCGCTATTTCGCGCCTCTCGGCGGGCGACCCCTTAGGCTATTTGCTGCTAGCCAGCCCCAGTCCCGACGCTTACCGGGCCAGCATGGACACGCTCTTCACCGAGTACTTGGGCGATATCGTCGCGCGCTTGCTGGTGCGCCTGGGCGACCATGGTGGATGAGCCACTCCTGGTTGAAACACCGATAGCCAAGCGCGTCGGGGCCTTTCTAGCGGCGCTTGCGTCCCATGCAAGTCCGGCCACTGTCGAGGCTTACCGACATGATCTGGCGGCGTTGTGTACCTTCACCGAGCGTCGCAATGTGATGGATCCCGCCGCGTTAGATACCTCGCTGTTGCGGGCGTTTTTGGGCTCGGAACGTAGCCGAGGCTTGGCACCTAGAAGTCTTGCTAGACGTCGGGCGGCACTCTCACGCTTTGCCGATTACTTGGTCAAGCAGGGTGTGCTGGTGGATAACCCGGTGGGGCTGCTGCGTACGCCAAAGCAGCCCAGTCACCTGCCGCGCCCGGTGGATGTTGACGCCCTGGCGCGCTTTCTTGATACTCCCCACGACGGTTCACCCCTGGGCGTGCGGGATCAGGCGATTCTTGAACTGTTTTACTCCAGCGGCCTGCGCTTAGCGGAGCTGGCGGCGCTTGATTTGGGCGATTTGCAACATAGCCGGGTCAGGGTGATTGGCAAAGGCGGCAAACCCCGCCAAGTGCCGGTAGGGCGCCGTGCCCAGCAAGCGCTGGCCGAGTGGCTGGGGTGTCGCTCCGCGCTCGCACCTATTAATGAGCAGGCGTTATTTGTAGGGCAGCGTGGTACGCGCTTGGGCCATCGCGCTATTCAAAAGCGTTTAGCACAGCTGTCGATTGCCCGCGGCTTGCCCGAACACCTTCACCCCCACCGTTTGCGCCACTCCTTTGCCAGCCACCTGTTGGAGTCAAGCCAGGATCTGCGCGCCGTGCAGGAGTTGCTGGGGCACGCCAATCTGTCGACCACGCAAATCTATACCCGGCTTGACTGGCAGCATCTGGCCACCAGCTACGATGCTGCACACCCCCGGGCCAAGCGAGGCCCCAACGACCGCACGAATAGTCCCAGGAGCAAGCCATGACGATGCTGCAGGCGATTACCTTTGATCTCGACGATACGCTGTGGGATAACCATGGCGTGATGGCGCGCACCGAAGAAGGCCACTACCGCTGGCTGTTGGAGGCGCTTGATGGCTGGCGAGCGGCTCGTCAGGAAACAGCTCTAGAGCTATCCCACGAAAGCGGCGGGCTGGATTATCTCCAGCGTCGTCAACAGTTGGCCAAACAAGTGCCCGAACGGCGCGGCGACTTCACCTGGCTGCGTTTGCGCGCCCTAGAGGCCCATTTAGAAGACGCAGGTCTGCACCGCAGTGCGGCGTTGATGTGGGCGGCAGCGGCGATGAATGAGTTTCACCTCTTGCGTGTACAGGTCACGCCGCACCCTGAGGCGGCCGGCTTGCTGGCTGCCCTGGCGGAGCGCTATCAGTTGGCGGCGATCACCAACGGCAATATTCATCTTCAACGTCAGCCGCTGGCCAGCTATTTTCCGGTGGCCATTGCCGCGGGCGAGTTACTGGCGCCCAAGCCTGATCCAACGCCGTTTCTCACCGCGCTGTCGCGCTTAAACGTTGCCCCCGAGTGCGCCATGCACGTGGGTGACTCCTGGCAGGAGGACGTGCTTCCCGCCCAGCAGCTGGGTATGCACGCAGTATGGATTTCTGCAACAGAGGATCAACCGCTCCCGCCGCGGGTGCATCGCATAGCGCATATTAAAGAACTGCCCAGCGTGCTTGAAACGTTAGAGGGGCGTCATTCAGGCGGTGTATACAGCCACTGATTGAGTTTCTGTGACAGCGTATCGACGCCGTCGCGCTTAAGGGAAGAGAACAGCTGGACGGAGACCAGGTCTTCCCACTCCTTCAACCGCGAGCGCACTTTTTGTAAGGCAGCGCTGGCAGGCCCTCTTTTCAGCTTATCGGCTTTGGTGAGCAAAATATGTACCGGCATTCCGCGCTGGTCAGCATAGTCGAGCATCATTTGGTCAAACTCGGTGAGCGGATGGCGCACGTCCATTAGCAGTACTAAGCCGCGCAGACTGAAACGGTTGCGCAGGTACTCGGCTAGATGCTTTTGCCACTCCAGTTTGACTGCCTCTGGCACCTTGGCGTAGCCGTAGCCAGGTAGGTCGACCAAACGCCGCGCCTCGTCGTTCATAACGCTGAAAAAGTTGATCAGCTGGGTGCGCCCTGGCGTGCGCGAGGTGCGCGCTAACGCATTTTGTTGCGTTAAGGCGTTGATAGCACTTGATTTGCCCGCGTTTGAACGCCCGGCAAAGGCGACTTCAGCGCCGGTATCATCCGGGCACAGGGCCAGGGTGGGGGCGCTGATAAGAAAACTTGCCGTCGGGTAGTTCAGCCGAGGGACTGGGCTATCATGGGGGGTAGTCATTGGGTTGATCCTGAAAAACGAACATAAAAGCGGCCTACTCTGCGCACTATCAACGCATTATCGCCTCACCATCAGGTAAAGTAGAACGCATAATAGCGACTCATGATAAAGAAGTGAGAGCGGTACCGCGACGAATTACCCCTAAAGCAGGTAAGCACTTGCATTCCCGCCGCTGGGGTGATTCGTTATAATGCAAGCGGTTTATATCTGCGACCTGGGGCGCTAGTGTACCATTGAGATACGTTGTTGGTATTAGCGAAGGTTGGTATTGGCGGAGCTAACCCTGGTAACTTGTGAAACCTGGGAAGCGCCCAGGGTGCGTACCAGTCAAACATAAAACGGCATAGTGGAATAGCAATGAGAAAGTTACTGGCAGGCCTAGCAATTACCATGGGCGCCGTTGGCATCGCCCACGCTCAAACGGATTATCAAGCCGATGCTGATGCATCCGCTGGCCAGGAAATGGCCCAAACATGCGCCGCTTGTCATGGGCAGCAGGGTATTAGTCCATCGGGCGCTTTTCCTAACCTAGCGGGTCAGCAGATGTCCTATCTGGCGAAACAGATTATGGATATTCGCGATGGCAACCGCATGGTTCCCCAAATGGCTGGTCAAGTGGATGACTTCTCCGATCAGGACGCCTGGGATGTAGCGGCACACTTTGCGCGCCAGGATGCCAACCTGGGGCAAACCAGCGACGAAGACGCCGAGCTACTGGCTCGCGGTGAAGAGCTTTACCGCGCTGGCGATATTTCCAAAGGCATTCCCGCCTGTTCAGCTTGCCATACGCCAACCGGCGTGGGTATCGGCAGTGCCGTTTATCCGGGCCTTTCTGGGCAGCACGCTCAGTACACCGTCTCAACGCTGCAGGCATTTGCATCAGGCGAGCGTAACAATAGCCCTAACAACATCATGGGTGACATTGCTTCAAAAATGAGCGACAACGATATGGAAGCAGTGGCTAACTATGTGTTGGGTTTGAATTAACGCTCAAATCAGAGCGCTTCAAGCCAGCGATAGGCAGCCTGAACACTTCCTTATGCCGTTTATGAGCCCTCACTTAACGATTCCCGTTAGTTGAGGGAACCCGCGAATATATCAACGGTCTCACTCTTCGCTTATCCATGGAGAAATTTACACAATGTTTAAAACGCTAATGGTTGCACTGGCCGGTTTGGGGCTTTCTGCGGCAGTCAGTGCCCAGGAACTGGTTGAAGGCCAGCACTACGAGCTGCTTGAATCGCCGGTTGAAACCCAGGTTGACGACGGGCAAATTGAAGTCACCGAAGTATTTTGGTTTGGCTGCCCGCACTGCTATCGGCTGCAAACGCCGATCAACGAGTGGTACGAGACCCTAGACGATGACGTTAGTGTCGTCAAAATGCCTGCCACGATGGGTGGCGATTGGAATACCCACGCTACAGCTTTCTACGCGGCTGAATCGCTGGGTATTGAAGAGGAGCTGCACGCTGACTTCTTTAACGCCATTCACCAGGAAAATCAGTCGCTCACAGAGCCCGATGAGATTGCTGCTTTCTTCGCCAACTATGGCGTCAGTGAAGAAGAAGCCAAGCAGGCGTTGACCGACTTTAGTGTCCGCAGCGAGGTGAACGATGCCAACAATCGTATGCGCAAAATGAAATTGATGGGCGTGCCTGCACTGGTGATCGATGGCCGCTACTTGGTGACGCCTAGCTCTGCTGGCAGCCTGGAGAACATGCCGAAAATCGCTGAGTCGTTGGTCGAACAGGTGCGTGAAGAGCGCGCAGAGTAACCATGTTGCGCGAAGCTAGAGAGCGTGATCAAACAGCCATAAACGGCCCACGTTCGACGCTTTTGGAAGGTGGGCATCTGCGTTTGCTAACCTTTAATTTGCAGGTGGGCATCCAGACCTCTGCATATCATCACTACCTCACCCGCAGTTGGCAGCACCTGCTGCCGCATCCGCGTCGCCAAAAGCGGCTGGATGTGATGGGTGAAGTGCTAAGTCAGTTTGACGTGGTGGGGCTGCAAGAAGTCGATGGCGGCAGTTTTCGCTCAAGCCGTGTCAACCAAGTGGAGTATCTCGCTGCCAAAGCGGGGTTTCCCCACCATGTTCAGCAGCTCAACCGTAATCTGGGGCGTATTGCTCAGCACAGTAACGGTTTACTCTCGCGCCTAGTGCCCAGCCAAGTCGAAGAGCACCGTTTGCCGGGGGCGATGCCAGGCCGCGGTGCAATTCACGCCCGCTTTGGCGAAGGGCCGGATGCGCTGCATATATTTGTTGCCCACTTGGCGCTTAGCCATCGTGGTCGGGTGCGTCAGCTCAATTATTTAAGCGAGATTATTCAGCCACTGCGCCACGTAGTGGTAATGGGAGATCTCAATTGTACCCCTGACCAGTTGCATGCTCATGAGCGTTTCAGTGCATCGCTACCGCTGCACCCGGTTAAACCTCTGCTCAGCTACCCTTCCTGGCAGCCGCGCCATGCACTGGATCATATTCTGTTGTCGCAATCGTTAGAGGCCGCCGAAGTGCGCGTCTTAGACCATTTGTTTTCTGATCACCTGCCCATCGCCGTTGACCTACCCTTGCCAGAGGCCTGCTTAGCGGCAATTCGCCTAAGCGTTTAATAATAAGCACGCTGTGCAGCGCGAGGGCGCTGCATTGTGTGCGTATATGCGCTATTGTCTGGGGCGCTGATTCCCCCTTAGCCGTTTTACGCGAGACACTCCCATGTCGGACACAATACAACTACCTGCGTTTATTGGTGCGCTGGACCGCGCTTCAGAGTGGTTCGGACGTACCCTTGCGTGGCTGATCATCATTATGATGTTGATTCAGTTCGCGATTGTACTGCTTCGCTATGCCTTCAGTGTGAATAGCATTTTTATGCAAGAGCTCGTGATGTATATGCACGCCAGTGTGTTTATGCTCGCGGCCGCCTATACCTTTCGCCATGACGGCCACGTGCGAGTGGATATCTTCTATCGGGGCATGACCCCGCGCCGCCAGGCGTTAATCAATGTCGTGGGCATTATTACCCTATTGATCCCAGTGATGGTCTTCATTATCGCTTCCAGCCTGGGCTACGTTGCCAACGCCTGGCGTATTTTGGAAAGCTCCCCTGATTACGGCGGTATTCCGGCTGTTTATGCACTGAAAACCTTAATACCGCTGTTTGCCGTGCTGATGATCGTGCAAGGCGTGATTGAGATTGTGCGTAATGGCTATGTGATGGCCGGGCGGATAGTGCCGTCTGCTGCCGGTGGCAACCATCTTGAGGAGCGTGTTTGATGCTGGAATTCATGCCGGTTATTTTATTTGCCGTTATCTGTGTTGTGTTGATGTTCGGCTTTCCTGTCGCTCTTTCGTTGGCAGGCACGGCGCTGCTGTTTGCTGGTATGGGGCTGGGTCTGGAAGCGATGGGTATCGACGCCAACTTCGATAGTGGCTATCTTGCTGCCTTGCCCAACCGGCTCTATGGCATTATGACCAACCAAACGCTGTTGGCAGTACCGCTATTTGTGCTGATGGGCGTGTTGCTGGAAAAATCCAAGGTGGCGGAAACGTTGCTGGATGCCATGGCCCTGCTGTTTGGCTCGTTGCGCGGTGGTTTGGGTATTTCGGTGACCCTAGTGGGCATGTTGATGGCGGCCTCTACCGGTATTGTGGGGGCCACGGTGGTCACCATGGGGCTGATGTCGCTTCCCACCATGCTAAAGCGTGGTTACAGCACCTCTCTGGCGACCGGTACTATCTGCGCCACCGGCACGTTGGGACAAATCATTCCGCCTTCCATTGCCTTGGTACTGCTGGGTGACGTGCTGTCATCGGCGTATCAGCAAGCGCAGCTCGATATGGGGATATTTAGCCCTAAAACCGTCTCGGTGGGCGACCTGTTTATGGGCGCACTGGTACCTGGGCTACTTCTGGTCGTCATGTATATGATCTATGTGGCTATGGTGGCATGGTTGCGTCCGCATATGGCACCTGCTGCTGACCGTGAAGAATTAATGGCCGAACTGGGCCATACCTCGGGGATTGGCATGCTGCTGCTCAAAGGATTGGTGCCACCCGTCGTGCTGATTGTGGCGGTGCTGGGCTCGATCCTAAGTGGCTTTGCTACCCCTACAGAGGCCTCTGCGGTAGGCGCTTTTGGCGCTTTAGTGTTAGCACTGGCCTATCGTCAGCTCGACATGAAGACCCTGAAAGACGTGCTGCGCTCGACCACTCATGTCACCACCATGGTGTTTCTGATTCTGATTGGTGCGGCGCTGTTTTCGCTGGTGTTTCGTGCCTACGGCGGCGAGCATATGGTCACCGAGCTGTTCGAGGGCATGCCCGGCGGCGTGGTTGGCGCGACGATCATCGTTATGCTGGTGATCTTTCTGCTCGGCTTTATTCTCGACTTTATCGAAATCACCTTTGTGGTGGTGCCGATCGTCGGGCCGATTCTGCTCGCCATGGGGCTTGATCCGATTTGGCTGGGCATCATGATCGCGATTAACCTGCAAACGTCGTTCTTAACGCCACCGTTCGGCTTCGCGCTGTTCTACCTGCGCGGTGTGGCGCCGCCGTCTGTGTCTACGTCGGCTATTTACCGTGGCGTTATTCCGTTCATTCTAATGCAGCTGGGTATGTTGCTGATGCTGTCGTTCTTTCCGCAATTGGCAACTTGGTTGCCCGGACTGTTTGGCTAATAAAGGGTTAGTTGAAAAACATCGCTGCTATCAACGTTAAGAAGTGGCAATCTAATTATAAAGCAGTCAATAGCCATTAATGGCCTGCAGCAAACCGCCTAGTGTTCTACGCTAGGCGGAGTATTCCCTACTCATAATAGTAATAATAGAAAGTAAGAGGGTTATTGTATGAAAGCTAAAACACTCCCCGTCGCCATCGCCATGACGACCGCTCTCTCCGCCAGTTTGCTGGTAGTATCTAGCGTTGATAATCACGCCCAGGCTCAAGAGAATGAGTTCCGTTGGAAAATGGTCACCTCCTGGCCGAAGAATTTCCCGGGTGTTGGCCAAGGCCCCGAGCGCCTATCGCAGTTGGTCGATGAAATGTCGGATGGTCGTCTGACCATTGAAGTCTTCGGGGCTGGCCAATTGGTGCCGGGTTTTGAGGTATTTGACGCCGTTTCCGACGGTACCGCTGAGCTGGGCCACTCCGCCTCCTACTACTGGAAGGGCAAAGCGCCTGCCGCACAATTTTTTGCTGCCGTGCCGTTTGGTATGAACGCCCAAGAGATGAATGCCTGGCTAAGCTATGGCGGCGGTATGGAGCTGTGGAACGAGCTTTACGATGACTTCGGCGTTGACGTGATGGTGGCGGGTGCCTCAGGCGTGCAGATGGGTGGCTGGTACAACAAAGAGATCAACTCCGTTGATGATCTGAACGGCCTGAAAATGCGTATGCCCGGCCTGGGCGGCGAAGTCATGAGCCGTATGGGTGTGGCCATTGTCAACATGCCCGGCGGCGAGATCTTTACCTCGCTACAGTCGGGGGCGATTGACGCAACAGAGTGGATTGGCCCCTATAACGACTTGGCATTTGGCCTGCATCAAGCCGCCGACTATTACTACTATCCAGGCTGGCACGAGCCGACGGTGATGTTCGAGGCGATCGTTAACGAAGAGGCTTTCGCGGAGCTGCCAGCGGATTTGCAGGCGATCCTGCGTACCGCTATTAGCGACATCAACCAGAGCGTACTGGATGAGTACACCGCACGTAACAACGATGCGCTGGAAACCCTGGTCAACGAGCACGACGTCGAGCTACGCCGTATTCCTGACGATGTGCTTGCTCAAGCCCGCGAGCACTCGGCTGATGTGGTCGCTGAGTTGGCGGAATCGAGCGAATTAGCCACGCGTATCTATGACTCCTATCAAGCGTTCCAGGAGAAGGTCGAGGATTACCACGCCATCTCCGAGCAGGCGTACTACAACGCCCGCAACCCGGAAGGTGACACTGCTCAATAGTTTGTCATGCTTGACGCCCACGAACGCAATGGCCGCCTGCGGGCGGCTTTTGTGTGTCTGGTGCGTACGTTTTCAGCAGCATAAGGCGCTCAGCTTGGGTATCCTAGGCACACAGTAGCGTTTGTTGCCGATTTTGCCGTGAAGGAGCCCCATGTCTATCCATCCCCGTCTTCGCAATGTGCTTACCATCGCAGGTTCCGACCCTTCTGGCGGTGCTGGTCTGCAGGGCGATTTGAAAACCTTCTCAGCCCTTGGCGTTTTTGGTACCAACGTGATTACCGCGGTGATTGCCCAAAACACCTGCGGCGTGGCCTCGGTGTACCCTGTCGCTCCCCAGGCCATTCGCGAGCAGTTGGAACACCTGCTGGATGACGTGGCGATAGATGCGGTCAAAATTGGCATGGTAGCCAGCCGTGAGGTCGCTGAAGTGATCGCCGACGTGTTGCGTCAGCGCAGGCCACGCTGGATTGTGCTCGACCCAGTGATGGTCGCCAAGAGCGGTGATATTCTGGTCGACGACGAAGGCATTCGTGCCGTGCGCGATATTCTGGTGCCCTTGGCCGATGTGATAACCCCCAATCTGCCGGAAGCCGCGGTTCTGCTCGACACGCCATCGCCTACCAGTTTAGACGCCATGGAAGCGATGTTGCCGGGATTAACCCAGTTGGGCGCGCCCTATGTGGTGCTGAAAGGCGGCCATCTGCGCGGGGAAACTTGCCCTGATCTGCTGGCAACTCCCAATGGTCATGAGTGGTTGCCTGCCTCGCGCATCGATACCGACAATTTGCACGGTACCGGCTGTGCGCTCTCTTCGGCGATTGCCGCCTGTCTGGCGAAGCTGCCCGTGGATGCCGAAGGGGATGCCCCGGTAGCCGCTATCAGTGATGCCAAGCAGTGGCTACATGCGGCTCTGGAGGCGAGCGAGCGCTTAAACGTAGGAAAAGGGCGCGGCCCGGTGCACCATTTTCACGCTTGGTGGTGATTAGGTGAGCGGCCTTGAAGCATTTAGGCACTAGCTTGCTTGCGGGAATGGACATTGCACACCATGCTAAGGAGTGTTTGCTTAACGGCTTGTAAGGCTGAGCAGCTCAGCCGAGGAGCGTTTCGCCATGCCTCGCACCATTCTGTTTGCCACCGATCTTTCCGCTGACAATCGCGCTGCTTTTGCTCGGGCGTTACGTTTGGCCTATGCCCAGGGTGTTCAGCTAGACGTGCTGCACGTGTTGGATCCTTACCTACCCAGACGTGTGTTGTTGGATGTCGAGAGCGCGGTAGTGGAAGACATCACCACCATGTTGACGGATCTACGCGAAGACTACGCCCTGGAAGCGCCGAAAACGCTGATCCAGACCGTGACTGGCTCGCCTCACGTTGAAATTGTCCGCGAAGCGCATGAGCGCAACGCCGAGCTGATTGTGCTGGGCATGCATCGCAAGCGCGGGCAAAAAGACCTGCTGGCGGGTACCACGGTAATGCGCGTGCTGCGTAGCGCTCCTTGTCCGGTGGTGGTGGCTTCCTACCAGCCTACGCAACCCTGGGAGCATATTCTGGTACCGATCGACTTTTCGCTCACTGCGCGACACACCTTAAAAGAGGCGCTGATTCGCTTTCCTGAAGCGACACTCACTCTGCTACACGCCTGGACGCTGCCTGGCGAGCGCGAGTTAGGTTCGCAGGCAAATTATGCCCATTGGCGTGATCATGAAGTTCAGCGCCTTCGCGAGCAACTGACCAGTGAAGTCGATAATCTAATGCGCGAGTTAGACGGCGTGCCCGATGTTGAGCTAGTGCTCGAACAAGGCGCCCCCTGCGATGTATTGCAGGCATATATGAAGCGCCACTCACCGGATCTCGTGATGATTGGCAGTCGTGGGCAGCCCCATCACACCAGCCAGCTAACCGAGATGCTGCTGTGTGAACCTCACTGCGATCTGATGCTCTGCCGAGCCTGGTAAGAGAGCACTATTAAAAAACGTGCTGTGCTGACAATAATAAGTGTTGTACGGAACCTTTATTTGGCGTATCGGTATGTATAGATATGCTGCAATAAGGAGGTTCTATGTACATACGCTCATTGGGTGCTAGGCGCACCGTTCAATTGTCATTGCTGTTAGCTGGCCTATTGCTAATGCCTTGGGCGATGGCCAGCAGTGTGACCGAAAAAGGCGAAGTATTTGAGCGCACGGTAGAGGAGCACGGCCAACGCTATCGCCTTATTGGGAGCGGCCTGTTTCGTTACATGATCTGGACGGCCTACGCCGGCGCCTATTATCAGCTTGAGGGAGAAACCCAGCCGCAGCCGTTGGGCGACGTACCAAGGCGCCTGGAGCTCGCTTATTTCCACGCCATTGAGGCCTCTGACTTCGCTGAAGCTACCACCGAAACGCTGCAAAAGAGCCTTACTGCCTATGAGTTTTCCCAGTTGGAAGCAGACATTAACGCCTTTAATCAAAGCTATCAGGATGTCGAGCCGCAGGATCGCTATGTGCTGAGCTGGGATGGTGGCACACTGCGTCTGGCACTCAACGGCGACACGCTATTTGAGGGTGGTAACGCAGATCTGGCCAGCGCCATGTTCGGCATTTGGCTAGGCGAGCGGCCGCTGGGTGAAGATTTTCGCGATGCGCTATTAGGGGGAAGTTAACTCAGGAAAAATTAACAGACGGTGGTTACAATGACCGTTTGTTAGTTCGGGAGAGGCTGAGTGAAGGCACTAATTCAGCGTGTGAGGCGCGCTAGCGTAGAGGTGGAAGGCGAGGTGATCGGCAGTATTGATCACGGGCTGCTGGCGCTGGTGGGCGTGGAGAAGCACGATAACGCCGCTGGTGTAGAAAAGCTGCTGCATAAACTGCTCCACTACCGGGTCTTCAGCGACGCCGAGGGCAAAATGAATCACAACCTGCAGCAGGTGAACGGCGGCTTGCTGCTCGTTTCCCAGTTCACTCTGGCGGCAGATACCCACAAAGGGCTGCGCCCCAGTTTCTCCAGCGCCGCTCCCCCAGCCCAGGGGGAAGCGCTGTTTAACCTGCTGATTAGCCAGGCTCAAGCCGCCTGGCCGAACGTAGCTACCGGTGAATTTGGCGCTGATATGCAGGTAGCGCTAATCAACGATGGCCCGGTAACGTTCTTGCTGGAAAGCTAGCCCTGTTTTCGAGAATTAGCTTTCGAGGACTAGCTTTCTACACCTTCACTGGCGAGCAGTTCTGCTTCCATTGCCTCCAACGCCTCTTCGGCGCTCAGCCACTGCCGTTCCGACTCGTCTAAACGCGCTTTAATCTCCGCTTGCTGGCTAAGCGTCTTGGTCAGTTCGGCTTTGCGGGCGCTGTCGGTGTAAAGCTCTGGGTCTGCCAACACTTGCTCTACCTTATCGAGTTCCTGCTGGGCCTTTTCCATGGCTTTTTCGGCTTGATCACGCTGTTTTTTCAGCGGGCGTAGCTTCTCGCGCAGTTCGGCGGCTGCTTTGCGTGACGCCTTGCGCGCTTCACGGCTGTCGCCGCTGGGTTGCTGGTTCTGGCGCTCGGCTTTTTCACCCCGGGAATCCCGGCGACTCTCTTCCAAGCGCGCTTTGAGCCAAACCCGATAGTCTTCCAAATCGCCATCGAAGGGCTCGACGCGGTTATCGGCCACTTTCCAGAACTCATCGACCGTGGCGCGCAGCAGGTGACGGTCGTGGGAGACCAGAATAACCGTACCCTCGAAACTGGCCAGCGCTTGGGTCAGCGCTTCGCGCATCTCTAAGTCCAGGTGGTTGGTGGGCTCATCGAGCAGCAGCAGGTTGGGTTTCTGCCAAGCGACGAGCGCCAGCGCCAGCCGAGCTTTCTCGCCCCCGGAGTAGTTGGCGACTTTGCCGAAGGCGTCATCGCCCTTAAAACCAAAGCCGCCCAGGAAGTTGCGGATATCTTGGTCGCTGGCGGTTGGCGAAAGGCGTTGCACGTGCACAAAGGGCGTTGATGAAACGTCCAGGCTCTCCAACTGATGCTGAGCGAAGTAGCCAATTGCCAAATGTTCGCCGGGAACGCGTTTGCCGTTAAGCAGCTCAAGCTCGCCGGTCAGCGATTTGATCAGCGTCGACTTACCTGCGCCGTTGGGGCCTAGTAGGCCAATGCGACTGCCGGGGAGCAGGGTAACGTTGACCTTGTCCAGCTGGACGTTGTCATCACTCCCGTCGCCGCTTTTGCCCCGATAGCCAAGCTGCGCCTGATCCAGCACCAGCAACGGATGTGAGGTCTTGTCGGCGGCGGGTAGCGTAAAGTGGAAAGGGGAGTCCACATGGGCAACGGCGATATCCTCCATCCGTTCGAGCATTTTAACCCGGCTTTGTGCCTGCTTCGCCTTGGTCGCCTGGGCGCGGAAGCGGGCGATAAAACGCTCGATCTCTTCCCGGCGCGCTTGCTGCTTGGCGGCTTCCGCCTGCTGCAGGACAAGCTTTTCAGCGCGGGTGCGCTCAAACTGGGAGTAATTGCCGCGGTAAAGCTCCAGGGTTTGGTGATGCATATGCACGATGTGGTCGCATACTGCATCCAGGAAGTCGCGGTCGTGGGAAATTAGCAGCAGGGTGCCTGGGTAGCGGGTCAGCCACTGCTCCAGCCACAGCAGGGCGTCCAGATCCAGGTGGTTGGTGGGCTCATCCAGCAGTAGCAGGTCGGAAGGCATAAACAGCGTGCGGGCGAGGTTGACCCGCATCCGCCAGCCGCCGGAAAACGCCGAGAGCGGGCGAGTAAGGTCAGCCTGGACGAAGCCCAGCCCCACCAGTAGCTGCGCCGCACGTGATTCTGCGCGGTAACCATCCAGGGTTTCAATTAAACCGTGCAGTTCAGCTTCCCGGTGTGCTTTTCCGGCCTCTCGGGCGGCCAGTAAGTCAGCCTCTGCTTGGCGTAGCGCCAGGTCGCCATCGAGTACATACTCAATAATCGGGCGGTCGAGGGCGTCAACTTCCTGGGCCATATGCGCAATGCGCTGGCCGCCGCTCATCTCGACATCGCCCTGGTCGGGGGCAAGCTCGCCGAGCAAGAGTTTGAACAGGCTCGATTTACCGGCGCCGTTTGCCCCGATAATCCCGGCCTTTACCCCGTTATTAAGGGTAACGTCCGCGTTGTCGAGTAGCGTTTGCGTGCCGCGTTGCAGGGCGACTTGGCGCAGTGCGATCATGCCTTCTCCCGAAGAAAGTGGGTCATTTGATGCGAAACTCTATTGCGCTTGATTCTACCCGATTGCAGCGCCTACAGCAGACACCGTTATGGGATTTTGCCCTGGCGCTCTATGCCAAGCCCGGCGTTGAGGCCGCCTGCCTAACGCTGCAAGACGATGCCGGGCTTGACGTTTGCGAGGTGCTGCTGCATTGCTGGCTCTATTCGTGCGGTTTAGAAGCCATGCCTGCTGAACTCGAACGTGAGCGAGAGCAGCGCCGCTTGTGGCAGTGCCAAGTGACGGAGGTTTTGCGTGGATTACGCCGCGATTTAAAAGCCATGGCGGCGACAAGTGAGTCCGTAACAGCGCTGCGCGACACCATCAAACAGGCAGAGTTGATGGCGGAGCGTGAGAACCTTCAACGTTGGCAAACGTGGGTTTGGGAGGCGCCAAGCGCTGAAAAACGTGTGAGAAATATTGCCGAAATGTCGCCAGATGCGGCGAAGTGGCTACGAAAACAGCTGCTCTATAGCCAAAGTGATCATGCCTCTGGCGGCAGTATAAAGACCCAAAATGCATGGCTTTATTCGCTACAAACGCTTACTTACCCGCTTGACCCTCACCAAGGAGCGCGCTAGCCTGAATTTAAGCTGTTTTTGAAATACCTAGCGTTATTCGCCCGCTAGCAGGCAGTATGAACACCATCACTGCCTGTAAGTGGACACCGAAATACGGGTTAGTAAACCCCGGTTGGCGAACAACAGCATCGTGTTGAGAAACGCGAAGCTGACTCTACTGTTAAGGCACTGAGTTTTTAACAGTAGGGTTTTGAAAACTAGGTTGTTGCGCATTCGTACAGCGCGCTTACCACTGCAAGGGGAACACCGCATGAAGGCAAGCAAATCCGTTTCTACTCGTTCTGTAACCTCGAAATTGATGACAACGGCCAGTGTGGGTGCACTGCTGTTTGGTCTCAGCGCTGCTGCTCAAGCAGACAACTGGCGCTATGCTCACGAAGAGTATGAAGGCGACGTTCAAGACGTCTTCGCCTATGCTTTCAAAGAGTATATTGAAGATAACTCAGACCACACCGTACAGGTTTACCGCTTTGGTGAGCTGGGTGAGTCTGACGACATTATGGAGCAGACCCAGAACGGCATTCTGCAGTTCGTTAACCAGTCGCCTGGCTTCACTGGTGCGCTGATCCCTGAAGCGCAAATCTTCTTCATTCCCTACTTACTGCCTACCGACGAAGAAACCGTTCTGACCTTCTTTGACGAAAGTAAGGCGATCAACGAAATGTTTCCTGAGCTTTACGCCGAGCAAGGCTTAGAGCTGTTGAAGATGTATCCAGAAGGCGAAATGGTCGTGACCACCGACGAGCCATTTACTTCGCCGGAAGAACTGAATAACAAGAAAATCCGCACCATGACCAACCCGTTGTTAACGGAAACTTATGACGCCTTTGGCGCGACGCCGACGCCGCTGCCTTGGGGTGAAGTTTACGGTGGCCTACAGACCGGCATTATCGATGGTCAAGAGAACCCGATTTTCTGGATCGAGTCTGGTGGTCTGTATGAAGTGTCTCCGCACCTGACGTTTACCGGCCACGGCTGGTTCACCACTGCGATGATGGCCAATCAGGACTTCTACGAAGGCCTGTCTGAAGAAGATCAAGCGTTGGTGAATGAAGCCTCTGAAGCTGCGTACGACCACACTATTGAGCATATCAAAGGCCTGGCCGAAGAGTCGCTAGAGAAGATTCAAGCCGCGTCTGATGAAGTGACGGTGACACGTCTCAACGAAGAGCAAATTCAGGCTTTCCGTGAGCGTGCCCCACAGGTTGAAGAAGCCTTCCTTGAAATGACCGGTGAAGGTGGTGCAGAGCTACTCGAGCAGTTTAAAGCTGACCTTGAAGCCGTAACCAACGAGTAATCAACCTCGAAGCCACACTGGCGAACGAGTGATTATCAAGGGGCAGCAAAGGCTGCCCCTTTTTAGTTTGAGCTGGTTATTTTGCGCTGGTAGCGCGTAGTTCATTCGGAGGCGGTTTTAACAGCGTTACCGTTGGGTTACGTACATCTAGCGTTGAATCACTGACGGCGGCATGCCGTTACGCTGTGTTTATTGTGCCGACGGCACATAATGTGTGCCGTTAGAGCCGTTCAAAAGGAGTCCGGCCATGACCGATGACGAGATGGAAAAGAGTTACCGCTCCGGTTTGCCGGGGGTACTGGGCGTGATCGACACTGCAATTAGCAAAATAGAAGCCGTGATCCTTGCGATGGGTGTTTTGCTAATGGCGCTGAATACGGTCATTAACGTCGTTGCCCGCTTTGTATTTGGCAACAGCATTATGTTTTCCGGCGAGCTAAACCGCATTTTGATCATCATGATCACCTTTGCAGGGGTGGGTTATGCTGCGCGCCACGGTCGCCATATACGCATGTCGGCTATTTATGATGCGTTGCCGGTAGGCGGGCGCAAAGTACTGATGATCTGTATTGCGCTATTCACCTCGCTGGTGATGTTTTTCCTCCTCTATTATTCGATTGTTTATATTGTTGATCTGCATGGCAAAGGTCGCGTGCTGCCTTCCTTGGGCTTACCGGTGTGGATCATCTACCTATGGGTGCCGATGGGCTTTTTAATCACCGGTATTCAATACTTGCTGACCGCCGTTAAAAACGTTACGTCCCGCGATGTCTATCTCTCGACGGGCGTGGTGGATGGTTATAAAGACACGGAAACTGAAGTTTAACGCGGGGCACTGCACCCTAGGGGAACAGCTATGACGACAATAATGGTCACCACCATGATTGCCCTGCTGCTGCTGGGCTTTCCAATGATGATTCCGCTGATTACCGCTGCGGTAATCGGCTTCTATATGATGTTTAACGGCTTCGGCCAGATGGACACGCTGATCCAGCAGATGATGGCGGGCATACGGCCGGCTTCGCTCATTGCCGTCCCTATGTTTATTCTTGCTGCTGATATTATGACGCGTGGTCAGTCCGCTAACCGCTTGATCGATATGGTCATGGCGTTTATCGGCCATATTAAAGGCGGCTTAGCGGTAAGCACGGCAGCTTCGTGCACACTATTTGGTGCTGTATCCGGTTCTACCCAGGCGACCGTGGTGGCTGTTGGTTCGCCGCTGCGACCCAAGATGCTTAAAGCGGGCTACTCGGACTCTTTCACGCTGGCGTTGATCATCAATGCCAGCGATATTGCGTTCCTGATCCCTCCCAGTATCGGCATGATTATTTACGGGGTTATCTCGGGTACGTCCATCGGTGAGCTATTTATTGCCGGGATTGGGCCGGGGTTAATGATTCTGTGTATGTTCTCGATTTACTGCATTATCTACGCCATCGTTAAAGATGTGCCTACTGAAGCAAAATCGAGCTGGAAACAGCGTGGAATAGCGGTTCAGCAGGCTCTTTGGCCGCTTGGCTTTCCGGTCATTATTGTCGGTGGTATTTACGGCGGTATCTTCAGCCCGACTGAAGCCGCGGCGGCCTGTGTGCTATATGCTATTTTGCTTGAGTTTGTGGTCTTCCGTTCGCTCAAGATGAACGACATCTACGCTATCGCCAAATCTACCGGCTTGATTACCGCCGTGGTATTTATTCTAGTGGCGGTGGGTAATGGCTTCTCGTGGATCATTTCGTTTGCGCAGATACCACAAATGATCCTGGAAGCGGTGGGGGTCAATGATGCAGGCCCGACCGGGGTATTGATTGCCATCTGTATCTCCTTCTTTGTCGCCTGTATGTTTGTCGATCCGATCGTGGTCATTCTGGTGCTAACGCCGATTTTTGCGCCTGCGATTGCGGCGACGGGCCTGGATCCTGTGCTGGTAGGTATTTTGATTACTCTGCAGGTGGCGATAGGCTCGGCAACCCCACCCTTCGGGTGCGATATTTTCACCGCGATTGCGATTTTCAAGCGCCCCTATTGGGATGTGATCAAAGGCACACCGCCGTTTATTTTCATGCTGATTCTGGCGGCCGCTCTGCTAATAATGTTCCCGCAAATTGCGCTGTTCCTGCGCGATGTTGCCTTCCGCTAAACAGCCACAAGGAGTACGCGAATGTTTAATCGCATTTTAGTCCCGGTGGATGGTTCTAAAGGCGCCTTAAGGGCGCTGGAAAAAGCGGTGGGCTTGCATATGCTGACCGGCGCTGAGCTTTATCTGCTGTGCGTGTTTAAACACCATAGTTTGCTGGAAGCCTCACTCTCTATGGTGCGGCCCAACCAGCTGGATATCCCCGATGATGCGCTAAAAGAGTACGCCACCGAGATCGCCGTGCATGCCAAATCCCACGCTATTGAGCTGGGCGCTGACAGCGCGCGCGTGCGCGCTTTTGTAAAAGGCGGCCGACCATCGCGTATTATCGTGCGCTTTGCCCGTAAGCGAGAGTGCGACCTTATTGTGATTGGTGCTCAGGGTACCAATGGCGAGAAGAACCCGTTGCTGGGAAGCGTTTCTCAGCGTGTGGCGGGTGCCGCCCACTGCCCCACGCTGGTCGTCTAAAGCCGCTAAACCTCTCGCTCATTTTGTGGTCTTACTAACACCCGCCGTCCCGAAGATGCAGCTCGGGACGGCGGGTGTTAGTCTTTGCGTAACACTATTGGCGTTCGACGCCGCTATATACAAGATAAAAGGATCTTTCATGAAACGACTGCTCTCTACCACAGCTCTGACAGGTTTGCTTTTGGTTGCCCCGTTTGCCGCGGCAGCGCCAGAAACCGATGAACAGCGCTTGGCTTATAGCCTGGGTGTCACCCTGGGTGAAAGCATGCAGGCTGACATCGAAGACCTAGACCTGGATGCGTTCACAGATGGCATGCGCGATGTGTTTGAAGGCAATGACTTAGCGCTCAGTGAAGAAGAGATGACTGAGGCGTTGATGGCGTTCCAAGAGCAGTCAATGCAAGCGCGACAAGCGGAAGCTGAAGAGCTGGCCCAGAGCAACCTCGAAGCGGGCGAAGCCTTTCTTGCTGAAAACGCTGAGCGCGATGAAGTGACCGTGACCGACTCTGGCCTTCAGTATGAAGTCCTTGAGTCCGGCGACGGCGCCACGCCTGGCCCTGAAGATACCGTCGAAGTGAACTATGAAGGCATGCTGCTGGATGGCACCGTTTTCGATAGCTCTTTTGAGCGTGGCGAATCCGTCAGCTTCCAGACCAACCAAGTCATTGAAGGCTGGCAGGAAGCGCTGCAGATGATGAGCGTCGGCGATAGCTGGATGCTGTATATCCCTGCGGATATTGCTTACGGCGAGAATGGCCAGGGGCCGATTGGGCCTAACGAAGTACTGACCTTCCGCGTTGAACTGTTAGGCGTCGAATAAGCGATGCGCTCAGCCCCCCACTTCACTGTGCACCCCATCGCTTACGCCCTGCTTTGCGTTGGCGTATGTACACCGCTGATGGCTCAAGCCGAGACGACCGACGAGCCTGAGGAGTTACCTGCCTTAAGTGCTGCCAGTGAGCAGGCCAGCGTGGTGGGGGTGTCGTCGGGCGGTTATATGGCGACCCAGCTAGCGGTGGCTTGGCCCGAGCGGTTTAGTGGCTTGGGCGTGCTGGCGGCAGGGCCTTGGAGCTGTGCGCAGGGCTCGCTGAGTTTGGCGCTTAATCAATGCATGATGACCCGCCGTGGCGTGCCTTCGCTGGAGGAATTGGAGGCTCGTCACCAGCGCTATATTGAGCTTGAACAGGTTGGCAGCGCTGAGGCGCTTAGCCAGCTCCGGGCCTACTTATGGCACGGCGAAGCGGATGAAGTGGTTGAGCCGAAGCTTGGCGATCTACTTGCTGAGCAATGGCAGCAGTGGCTTGCTTCGCCTGATCAGCTACGCGTTACACGCAGTGAAAATGCGGGACATGGCTGGCCGATACGGTTACCCAGTCAAGCCGCCCCAGGCCCCCAGGAGTGGGGCGATTGTCGTCAGGGTGGCGGTAGTTTTCTATTATCCTGCGACGACGATATTGCCGGAGAAATGCTGGATTGGCTCTACCCCGAACGTGATGTCTCGGCCGCTGGCGGGCTTAGTCGCGAGCAAAAGGGTGAGCAAGGTGGCGAATTGGTCGCGTTTGATCAGTCAGAGTTTGCGGTAAAAGGCCTCGCCGACACGGGCTATGTGTTTATACCCGAAGGCTGCGAAGCGGGCGAGTGCCCGGTCACGCTGGCGCTGCACGGCTGCCAAATGAATGCAGAAGCCATTGGCGATACGTTTATACGCTACACCGGGTTAAATGCCTGGGCAGCAGCGCATCAGCAAATCGTGCTCTATCCTCAGGCAGAAAGCAGTATGGCGAACCCGCAGGGCTGCTGGGACTGGTGGGGGTTTGCTGAAAGTACCTGGCAGTTAAGCCCGCAGCACGATACCCGTAGCGGCACTCAAATTAGCGCGTTAATGGCCATGTTGGATCGTTTACAAGCCGCACCTGAATCCGATTAAGAAGCGCCGATTAACTGCCTAGTTCGCTCTCTAATGCGGAAACTAAACCATGGGGGGTGGGTGAGTAGAGCACTCGCTGAAGAATATCGCCCTCGCGATTAACCAAAAAGAGCGAGGCGCTGTGATCAATGGTGTAGTCCATTGCTGAATCCGGCGCTTCGACTTTTCGCCATATCACCCCATAGCGTGAGGCGACATCCTCAAGCTGTTCCTGACTGCCTACCGCGCCGATAAACGCCTCGCCGAAAAAACTCATGTACTCTTGCATGCGCGCGATGGTGTCGCGTTCGGGATCAACAGTGATCATCACCGGGACCACACGTTCGCGCTGCTCCTCAGAGAGTTGGGCCAGGGCTTGGCGCTTTACCGATTGGGTCATCGGGCAAATATCGGGGCAATACGTATAGCCGAACGAAACAATCGCCACTTGATCGTCGTTTAGTTGGGTCAACGAAAAATCACCCTGGGTAGAGGGCAGCTCGATTGGACCGCCTACTGGCTCCCCCTCTTTGGGGGCGAAAGCATACTGATAGAGGCCAATCCCGCTGGCTACCAGCAAAAGCGCTACCAACCCCGCGCCTAGCCATAATGGTTTTATTGCCATGTGCGTTAACTCCGAATCACGTCAAAATCGAACCAGCTGCCTACCTTGCCTTCTGCGGTTTCCAGTATGACACGTGCCCGCCAGGGCATAACGCTTTGCGTGCAGACTCCCACTTGGCCTTGACCTTGAAAATGGCCGGGCGCATCTGCGCTAAGGGCAAAGCGATGCAAGCCCAAATCCATATCCCGGCCGATAAAATCGACCTCAACCTGGGTGGCGGTCACACCCTCGACGTCCACTCCCAGCGGTAATATCTCCAGTGCCTCAATCCGCCCACTGGATGCAATGTGAAGCGTGATACGGCCCATATCGCCCAAGGTGGCAGTGCAGGGCGCTGCATGCAAGTCGCAGCTTGAAGTGGGGGGAAACCATGTCACATCACTGTCGCGGTGCAGCCAATGAGCAAAGGCGTACCACGCGCAGGCCGCCAGCGCCAAGCCAGTGACCAGTATCAGTACCCTTAAGACGGGGAAGCCCGCCGGGTGTGCAGGTTTTGATATCATCTTCATGGCAGAATAATCGCTACGCGAGCCGTGAGGCGGGAAGTTTGATCATGGTAACAGTAATCGCGCCGATATCGCTGTGCTGGGATGTCGCAGGCAAAAGGGACGTAAATGGAGAGTATTACTGGCGCTTTAGGCCCACTATTTCTGTTGATCTTACTCGGTGCCGTGCTTGGCTATTGGCGTTGGCCTAGCGACACCTTCTGGCCGCAAATGGAGCGGCTGATCTACTTTGTGCTGTTTCCCGCCATGCTAGTGGGAACCCTGGCCACCGCGGATGTCAGCCAGGTGCCGGTCGGCCGCTTGGCGCTGGTGCTGCTGGGCGCGATGGCGTTGTTTGGCTTGCTGCTCTGGCGTTTACGCGGCTGGCTAAAGCTAACACCTGCGGCGTTTACGTCGGTATTTCAAGGCGCGGTACGTTTTAATACCTATGTAGGCGTTGCTGGCGCCGCCGCGCTACACGGCAGCCTAGGAGCGACCACCGCAGCCGTCGCCGTGGCACTAATGGTGCCAGTGGTTAACGTGATGTGTGTGGCCAGCTTTGTCGCGGCTGGCACTCTAGGCGGTGCTAGCGTAGGTAAAAGTGCCATGGCGTTGATTAAAAATCCGCTGATTCTGGCCTGCTTGGCGGGTATTGGCCTGAACCTGTCGGGCGTTGGTTTGCCTGGCTGGAGTCAAGATACGGTTGAGCTACTGGGGCGTGCGGCGCTGCCATTGGGTTTGGTGGCCGTCGGGGTGGCGCTGCGTCCTGCGGCGCTGCTGCGTATTGATCGCGGAGTGCTGGCCACCAATGGCGTTAAACTGCTGCTTATGCCCGCGCTGGTATTGGCATTAACCTGGATACTACAGCTGGATCCGGTAAGCCGCGACGTAGCGCTGCTGTTTGCAGCACTCCCTACGGCTACCTCTGCGTATATCCTAGCCCGTCAGTTGGGGGGCGATGCCGAGCTCATGGCCGCGATCATTACCGGCCAAACTCTGTTAGCGATGCTTACCCTGCCGTTTTGGCTGCAGTTGGTTAGCTGACGGGGAGAAGGTTAAAACTAAATAAAAAATATTCGTATTTGTGTTGACGCGGTAAATGAGAACTATTACATTGTGGTTGTCAGCGTTTAATGAGTCGCTGGCAACCACGACAGCTGTTGATTTAAGAATCAGCGTCAGTTTCCTGTCATGGTTTCTCCCTCTCATTGCTAGTCACGGTCTTTTTGCCGCTCCTCTGGAGCGGCTTTCTTTTTTTATGCGTACCAATTTTTATTCATCTCCTGTTGAGGCGATTGCGTTCTTCGCTTTCGAAATATGGTAATAAAAAATATTCGTATTTGTATTGACGTGGTAAATGAGAACTATTACAGTGTGGTTGTGGCGTTTGATGAGACGCCACAGACCAAGACAGAAACCGCCAGTTTCCTGTCATGGTTTCTCCCTCTCATTGCTAGTCACGGTCTTTTTGCCGCTCCACTGGAGCGGCTTTCTTTTTTCTAGCGTCTTCTAGCTCCCCCGCCATCTACACGTTTTTTCGACTACTTCTCTACGCTTAGAGCTACTGTTTATTAAGGCGATAACGGCTGCACTAAAGCAGGCTGACATGGTGTCATTGCTGAGGGGCGTTTTGGCGTCTACGTTTTATAAGTAGCCGCTAAAAGCGTTACTAGACATGGATACTAACGGAGGAGTTTGCCATGAACGATACACAAGATCTTTTCCCTACTCGCTTGGAACGTAAGTTGGGAATGTTTGAACGCATCGATCCTGTGGTATACGGCGATGAGTCACAGCTTGCAAAGGGCCCCTTAAGCAAATCAGAAATTGATGAGTACGAAAGAAAGGGATTTCTGTCGTTTGAAGGATTTTTTGACGCTGATGATATGCAGGTTTTTCTTCAAGAACTGCGCGAGTATGAAGACGATGCTGATCTGAAACTTTCAGAAGGCACGATTCTTGAACCAGGGCGTGAAGAGATTCGCACCATTTTCGGCATCCACGATGTTTCACAACGCTTTCAGCGCTTGACCCAGGATCCCAAGCTATTGGCGATTGTTAAGCAACTGCTGGGCAGCGATGTGTATATTCATCAGTCACGGATTAACTATAAACCAGGTTTTAAAGGCAAAGGATTTGAGTGGCACTCCGACTTTGAGACATGGCATAGCGAAGACGGCATGCCGCGTATGCGCGCACTGAGTTGCTCCATAGTGCTCACTGACAACGGGGAGTTTAATGGGCCACTCATGCTGATTCCCGGTTCACACCAGTACTTTGTTCCTTGTGTGGGACGAACGCCGGAAAACAACTATAAAGAGTCACTTAAAAGCCAAGAGGTGGGCGTGCCCCCAGCCAGTAGCCTACGCGAGATAATGCTAGAAAACGATATCGAAGCACCTAAGGGGCCTGCAGGCTCGCTGGTGATTTTTGAATGCAACACCATGCACGGGTCGAATATCAATATGTCTTGCTGGCCAAGAAGTAATCTATTCTTTGTTTACAACAGTGTTGAAAACACGCTGCACGACCCTTACTGCGGTAACCGGCCAAGGCCCGAGTTTCTAGCTAATCGTTCGGATTGGGAGCCGCTTAAACCGCTTAAGGAGTAATGCCTAAGCGATCAGAACTTACTTTCATGTGACATAGATACTCACAGCTATTTTTGGCTTAGTGCTTCATCCAAGCATTTAATTCATCTAAGAATGCTAGGCATTGGCTAAGTTGATCAATTTCTATGAACTCATTGGGCTTGTGGGCTTGGCGAATAGAGCCGGGCCCAACAATCACTGAGGGTATGCCGCCATCGATCTCGAACACGCCGCCTTCTGAGCCATAAGATACCTTGCCGCCACGCTCGGGAAGAATGGGCTCAAGCTTTTTGAATATATCGCTGTCGGTGGCGTCCCCCATGGCGGGGTAGGCAAATAGCTCTTGCCACTCAATAGTGGAATCGGCGGATTGGCGCTGCATTTCGGGGAGTAGGGCAGCCTCTATATCGCGGATCAGCGCTTGAATGTCCGTGGCGGCTGCTTCCTGATCAATGCTGCGTAGCTCAAAGATAAAGCTGCAGGTATCAGGGGTCACGTTGGTCGCCACACCGCCTTCTATCATGGTGGTCAGCGTGGTGGCGTGGGGAACGGTAAAGTCGTGGTCGAAAGGGCCTTCTTGCTCATATCGTCGTGATCGTTCGGCAATCATGGTGATGATACGTGAGGCATACTCCACCGCATTAACATGCTGGGGAGAAAACGATGAATGGCCCCCTTCACCGTGCACCGTCACCCGCATCGCGATCTTGCCTTTCTGACCGTTGATCAGCTTCATTTCGCTGGGTTCGCCGATAATGGCCAGGGCCGGTGGCACCTTGAGCTCGGCTAGGTAGCGTGCAATGGCGGGGGCGCCCAAACAGCCTACCTCCTCATCATGAGAGAAGCAGAAATAGAACGGGCGCTGCAGTTCGCTGTTGGCAAACGCCGGCGCCGCCGCCATCACACAGGCGGCAAAGCCTTTCATATCGCAGGTGCCACGACCAAACAAGCGACTGCCGCGCTGCTCCATTTTAAAAGGGTCGCTTTGCCAGTTCTTCGGGTTGGCCGGTACGACGTCAGTGTGGCCAGAGAGGACGATGCCAGGCACGTTGGCGGGGCCCAGACGGGCGATCAAATTGGCCTTTTCGCCGCTCTCATCGGGTAGCACCGCTACCTCAGCGCCCAGACTGGCAAAGTACTCCTCCATATGCTGAATAAGTTCAAGGTTGGAGTACGCACTGGTTGTGTCGTAAGCGATCAGGTCTGCGAGGTGCGAGACCGCGTCTTTCAACTGCGGGTGAGCGTTAGGCGTAGCACTAGCTTGCATAGCGTTAAATCCTTGGCAATAAGGGAAACTGTGGCTCAGGCTTTGGCCTTCTTAAGCTGCTGACGAATTGTTACGACCACCACAAATATCGCCAGCGAGGCGAATAGCCAGGTAATAGGCGACGAGACCAGAATGCTGGGATCACCACGAGAGAGCGCAAGGGCACGACGCAGGTTCTCTTCCAGCATCGGGCCGAGAATGAAGGCGATTAAAAAGGGCGCGGCGGGAATGGCGAACAGGAACATGAAAAAGCCAAATATGCCCATCGCCAGCAGTACGATGACGTCATACATACTGTTGGAGATCGAAAAAATACCGAAGACGCATAGCGCAAGCACGATAGGCGCCATCAAGCCGGGAGGAATCCGTGAGATATGCGAGAAAAAGCGCATCGTGGCTTTGCCAGCACCAAACAGCAGAACAGAGGAAAACAGCATGCCAATAAACAGCATGTAAACCTCATTAAGGTTGTTCTCAAACAGCATCGGGCCTGGGGTCATGCCGTGGATCATAAAGGCGCCCAACATCACGCCGGTAATAACATCGCCTGGCACACCCAGCGCTAACAGCGGAATCATGGTGGAGCCACAGCAACCATTATTGGCGGACTCGGATGCCGCGATCCCTTCTAGTTCGCCTTTACCAAAGTTTTCGCGGTTCTTTGAGCTGCGCTGTGCTTCCCCGTAGGAGGAGAACGACGCTGCCGAGGGGCCAATACCGGGAATGGCCCCCATCACCACCCCAATCATGCTGCCTTTGAGCATGGCCTTTAAGGTTCGGCGCAGCTCATCCCGCGTTACGCGGTTATCACCCAACTGCATGGGCTTATGGCTTTGGTTGTGACGAAAGACAATAATTTTAAGCAGCTCAGGAATCGCAAACAGGCCAATCAGCACGGGCGCCACGGCAAGGCCGCTCTGCATATCCACGGTGAGATCAAAGCGGAACGAGCCGTACATATCTTCGCCCACTGTGGCTAACAGCAGCCCTAAGCAGGCTGATACCAACCCAAGCAGCAGCGAACGCCCTGACACCCCAGCCACGGTAGTGAGCGCGAATATCATCAGCATAAAGTATTCGGGTGGCCCAATCCGCAGTGCGAGGAGCGCCAGCGGTGCGGCAATAAAAATCAGCGAGAGATTGGAGATAAAATCCCCGGTACATGACGAATAGAGCGCCATGTTGAGGGCTTTGCCTGCCTTGCCTTGTTGGGCCAACGGGTAGCCGTCAAGGGTGGTACAGGCGGCCGACGCGGTGCCTGGTGTCTTGATCAATATCGCGGATACTGAGCCGCCGTAGGTTGAGCCTTTGTAAAGCGCAACGAGCAGTAAAATACTCGGGATCGGCTGCATATAAAACGTAAAGGGCAGCGCCAGCGTCACCGCCATGGTGCCGGTCATTCCAGGAATGGCGCCGATAATCACGCCACCCCAAATACCGGCGGCCATGATCAGAAAGTTCTCAATGGTGGCAACCGCCTGGAAGGCAACCAGCAGGTCGTTGAGCATAGTGGTCAGTCCTATACGCGGTAAGTTAAATACCGATAGCCTTGAAAAGGCTGCCGACAGGGAAACGCGTATTGAGTGCGCTGGAGAAAAACAGGTAGAGAACCAGTGGGAGGGCGATGGCCACGATGACCGCCACCACTTTATGGCGCCAATAACCGGTCAGTATCAGCATCGCCATTAACAGCAGAATGCTCGATAGCAAAAAACCGAGCAGCATCACTGAACCGATAAAGAGCGCGAAGGCGAGTACGGTCCAACCGAAGCGAGTGAGAAGCGTGGCAAGTGGTGTGTCACCGCGGATGGCGCTGGCATCTTCAGGGTCGGCGATGGCTTCGGTTTTACGTGAAAAAGATAGCCCTACGAGCAGTATGCCCAATGCCATGCCGAGCATGGAAACCGTGCGTGGCCACATATCAGGCGGTGGCGCAAACCCTGGAATAAAGCGCGGGCGGGGTACATAGGCAGGTATCAGTAAAAACAGCACGATACCGAACAGCACCGTAATGACTAAACCGCGTGTTATACCCATGACCCCTCCAGAGATTAACTGTTGTGTGCAGTGATAATTAAGTGTTTAACGCTGCTTTATTCCAGGTAGCCAAACTGTTCTGCCAAGGTGCGATAGAACTCGTACTGCTCCTGGGCATAAGTCTCCATTTCAACGCTGCCAATAGTGGATATTGAGCCACGATCGTCAGCACGGCTGAGCCATGTCTCATCCTCAGCCACCTGTTCCATCACTTCGGCCCAAGAGTTAACCACTTCTTCGGGTAGGTCAGGCGGGCCATACAGCGCGCTCCACCCCATCACTTGGCCAGCCAACTCATAACCCAGCTCTTCAGCAGTCGGCACGTCCGGGAGTGCTTCCATGCGCTCGGGTGAGAACACCATTAACGGGCGCATATCACCGCTCTCGATATGTGGCATCAACGAAGCAGCAGCGATGGCGAGAAAATCAACATGCCCACCTAGCAATGCTGTCGCGAGTTCACCACCCCCACGGTAGGGAATCAGCGTGGCCGCTGTCAGCGGATCCATTTCTGCGTCAGCCAGCAGTGACTGCACGGTAAAGCCATCAATGGCGGTAGCGCCAGAGGCGGCGTAGCTCATCGCGCCAGGGTCGTTTTCGATGCCTTCCAGTAAATCCTCAACGCTTTCATAGGGTGAGTCTTCGGCCACGGCAAGAATCATCGGTGTGGCTTCAAGTGGGCTGATAAAGGTGTACTCATCCCAGTCAACACTGCTGTTTTCGTTGACTGCTGGTGAGAGCGCCATACCAACGCGGGCTAACAGCAAGGTGTAACCATCGGGGTCAGCCTGTACGACATCACGAGCGCCGGTCATTCCCCCGGCGCCGGCTTGATTGACGACTGTGACGGGCTGTCCTAAATATTCGCGAGCCGACTCCGCTAGCGCCCGACCGGCCAGATCGGAAGCGCCGCCGGGGCCATAGGGAACTACCAGCGTGACGGGTTCGGAAGGATAGCTCTGAGCATAGGCAGTGGAGGCAGCGAGCAGCGTTGCTGCCGCTAAGCTTAAGGTGAGTTTCATACTTATCTCCGCAATCGTTGTTGCATAGCTTTCATGGAGTGGATTTGTTAATAGCATTTTTGAACCCAGCGCTTTTAACATAGACAGGTATGAAAATTGTTGCAACAATTTGATTTAGTATTCAATTTTGTTCTAGTGGTGAGCCAAAGTTGCAAGCTTATTGTTTATAAACATTGTTTTTATTCGCTGTTTATTGAGTAAAAGACTTCTTGAGTGGGATTAACACCATGAAAATAAAAGAAATTGAAGCGTTTGATGCATTCATGAAGCATGGCACCACAAAAGCGGCTGCAGAAACGTTAGGAATCAGCCAATCAATGGTCAGTCGTTTGCTCATCGGGCTAGAGGACGAGCTGGGTTTTGCGTTGTTCAAACGTGCCCGCAATCAGCTTTCGCCAACCTCAGAAGCGTTTTTATACCATGCGTCCGTTTTACGGTTGATGGCGAGTATTCGAGATACTCAAAAAGATGCGGATGCTATTGCTAATAACCAATTAGGCAGTGTCGTCGTGGCGGCACAACCCATTTTTTGCGATACCTTTTTACTCGATGTCATTAAGCGCTTTAAGCAGATTCATCCTAATGTAGGCGTTCGGGTTATCGATGCTGGGTTGCAAGAGTTGCTTAAAATGATCGACAACAATACCTGTGATGTGGCGCTGGGAATAACGCTTGAAGCAGACACTTATGGAGCAACGGTTAGTAGTCTTGCACGCTGTTCTGCCAGGTGCATCATGCATCGTACGCACCCCCTTGCTAAGCAAGATGTGGTGGCGCTTACTAGCTTACAAAACCAGACATTCGTAGAGCTGATGGCGGATAGTCCTCTGCGTGCCCGCGTGGATTACATTATGCAGACAGTGGATATAAAGCGGCATATTGCCGCTGAAATGCGCCATATGCGGGGTGTGTGCGCATTAGTTGATCGCGGACTTGGGGTCGCAGTGATTGATCCCATCGCAGAACTGCTGCTGCAGGGAACAGCCGTTGTATCAAAGCCTATGGAGCCAACCATTGAGTGGGAAATTGCCTTACTTAAATCTAAACACAAGCCATTAAGTAACGTGGCCGAATCTTTCTGCGAAGAAATATACGCTGAAATCGACAGCTTGCATCAAATGGGTATTTTAATATCGCTTAATAATTAAAAGAAGATGCTTAAACCTAATAGTCGTCTGGATGCAGCTATTCTCGGTTAATGCGAAAGACGCCCGTTCAGAATTGATGCTGACCGTAGCGTCTAACACTGCAATAACCCCTCTCTGTCAATCTAGTTGGCAGAACGTTTACTCTTCTCGCTGATAAATCAAATCCCAAACCCCATGGCCAAGTTTTTCGCCGCGGGCTTCAAACTTGGTCAATGGGCGGAACGCCGGGCGTGGTACATACGGGGCGGTTTCCGCGCTGGCGGTATTGGTATAGCCGGGCGCTGCTTCCATGACTTCCGCCATCCACTCTGCATAAGCTTCCCAGTCGGTGGCCAGATGGAAAGTGCCGCCGGGCATTAGGCGAGTGCGAATCAGCTCAACAAAGGCAGGCTGCACGATGCGCCGTTTGTGATGTTTCTTCTTCGGCCAGGGGTCGGGGAAGAATAGCTGTAACGTGGTTAGCGAGCCTTCGGGCAGGCACTGCTCAAGCACTGCCAGGGCGTCCTCGCGGTAAACGCGCAGGTTAGTCAGGCCGCGCTTATCAACTTCATCAAGCAGTTTGCCAACGCCGGGGGCGTGGACTTCGATGCCAATAAAGTCGGTATCTGGGTGGGTTTCGGCCTGCTCAATCAGCGAGTTGCCCATGCCAAAACCGATTTCCACTACCCGCGGTGCCTGACGGCCAAACAGTGCGTCCAAATCTTGGCGGCCGTCGGCGATGGTCAGGCCAAAACGCGGCCAAATATCTTCTAAGCCACGGTTTTGCGCCTGGGTCATACGGCCCGCGCGGATCACATAGCTTTTAATGCCGCGGCGATGCAGCGGTGCATCCGTACCTTCCGGCCCTGTGGTGGTCTTGCTTTCGGGGTCGGCGTGACGTTCAGGTACGCTATCGTTGGTGTCAGTCATGAGGTCTCGAATCAATTAACCGTTAATACGGCCAGCGAAAGGTGAAGAGGGATCCGCGGATTGGCGGCGCGGCATACGGCCAGCTAAAAACGCATCGCGCCCGGCTTCCACGGCCAACTTCATGGCGTTGGCCATGCGCAGCGGGTCGCGAGCGTGGGCAATGGCGGTATTGAGCAGTACGCCGTCGCAGCCGAGCTCCATGGCCATGGCCGCATCTGATGCCGTGCCAATGCCCGCATCCACCAGAACCGGTACTTTGCTCTGCTCAACGATCAAGCGCACGTTGTGAGGGTTCTGAATGCCGTGGCCCGAGCCAATCAGCGAGCCTAGCGGCATGATGGCGCAGCAGCCCATGGCTTCCAGTTCGCGTGCCACAATGGGGTCGTCGCTGGTGTACACCATGACGTCAAAGCCATCGGCAAGCAGCGTTTCGGCGGCTTTTAGCGTCTCGACCACATTAGGGTAGAGCGTGTGGTCGTCGCCGAGGACTTCCAGCTTGACCAGGTTGTGGCCGTCGAGCAGCTCGCGGGCCAAACGGCAGGTGCGCACGGCATCTTTAGCGGTGTAGCACCCGGCGGTATTGGGCAGCAGGGTGTAGCGCGCGGGGGAGATGGCGTCTAATAGGTTGGGCGCGTCGGCGTCCTGACCTAAATTAGTGCGGCGTACGGCAAACGTGACGATTTCAGCGCCGCTTTGGGCAATGGCGGCGCCGGTCTCGGTAAAGTCTTTGTACTTGCCTGTGCCAACCAGCAGGCGCGAGTGAAAATCGCGCCCAGCAATGGTTAACGGTGTATCAGTTAGTTGGGTCATAGTATTTCCTTTAGCCGCCGCCAATCGCGTGGACAACCTCTACGTGGTCGCCATCGACCAAGCGGGTGTCGGCGTGTTGGCTGCGGGGGACGATCTCTTCGTTAATTTCGACGGCGATACGACGACCACTAAGGCCCAGCTGTTCAACTAAGTCAGCGACGGTAAGACCGGTGGACAGCGTATGGGGTTCACCGTTTAGACGTATCTGGATAGACATAAATAGGCGTGTCTCATTCGTCGTGGCAGTTCGTGCTCTAAGGTATTCTCTATTGTAGCGGTTTCGCGCCGCGCAAGGTAAGCCGTAGCAGCAATAGTGTGATGGGTATCAACCATAATCGGAGCAGGAGAGCGGCGTGCAACGGATGGATAAAGTGTGTTGGTGCGTAGCGGCGCTGTCAGGCGCCATGATGGTGATGCTGGGTGCCTATGCAGCCCACGGCCTGGCGGCGCGCACGACCGAAGCGATGGTAAGTGCCGTGGAAACCGGCGTGCGTTATCAAGCGTGGCACACGTTGGCCATTATGATCGTATTGGTATGGCGCCAGGTACATCCGATATCGGGTCAGCGCTGGGTGCTAGCGCTATGGACACTGGGAGTTGTGTGCTTTTCCGGCTCGCTCTACTTAATGGCCTTGGCTGGGCTAAGCCTCGGTATTGTGACGCCGATTGGCGGACTGCTACTGATGGCAGGCTGGCTGGCACTTGGGGTGGTGGTTGTGAGAGCACGCTAGGGCGCGCGTTTTTACCTTGTTTCAGGCGTTAACGCTTAAGGTTTATTGAGTGCGCTTGTTTTCGGCGAACACTATGTCCTCTGGCGCGTCGATATCGATAAGTATGCCGTCGTCTTGGACGGCATACTCCCGGTACTGCGCCGTGTGGCGATGAATAACGCCTTTGGCGCCGTCATCGCCGCTTAGTGCTTGAAGGGCTGGCCAGAGTGCGCGCCCGAAAATAACCGGATGTCCTGGTTGGCCCTTGAAGCAGGGCCTAATGATGGTGTCGCGAGTGGCTAGCCGCTGTAATGCCCCCAATGTGCCTTGCTGAATCCAGGGCATATCGGCTAATAAAATGGCTACTGCCTCGACGCTGTTAAGACGGGCGTCGCGGCTAAGGGCGCTCACCGCCTCGGCGAGACTTGCCCCCAACCCAAGATGCGCCTGATGAAGCCGAATCAGGGGCGTGTTGTCTGCAAGGCCTAGCAACGTCGCATCATCCTCTTCGCGTATCGCCACGCGCAGCAGAGGGAAGGCTTGCTCCGCATTCGCGACTGAGGCTGCCAACAGCGAGCGTCCGTCGACTAAGGGGGCGCAGCGCTTGTCACTTTCGCCAAAGCGGCGTGAGTAGCCAGCGGCCATTACCAAGGCGACGACATTGCTAGAGCTCATGGAGTGCTTTTCCGTGCTGCACTCGGACGATATCCGCCATAATCGAGAGGGCAATTTCCGCAGGGGTTTTGCTTCCTAATGCTAGACCAATCGGCATATGCAGGCGCTCGACCTGCTCTTCGGTCAGCCCACCTGAGCGAATCAGCCGCTTCATCCGTTCCGCAGAGGTGCGCCTTGAGCCCATCACGCCTATGTAAAACGCGGGCGTGCGTACCGCTTCCATCATGGCTAAGTCATCAATGCGAGGGTCATGGCTGAGCGCAACAATGGCGGTGGCGTCGTGGCAGCCGTTGGCGGCCAGATATAGGGAAGGCAGTTGCGTCTTGACCGTGACCCCTGGAACATCAAATGCTTGGCAGGCGGTTTCATCGGGGTCGCAGACAATCACCTCAAACCCTAACGTGGCAGCAAACGACGCGGAGGCGCTGGAAACGGGCGAAATACCAGCGATAATTAGCCGCCGCGCAGGTGTAAGCCGCATGCTTACCCGATCTGGTGTGCCCTCTTCACGGGGCCAGATCACGCGAGGCCCCAGCGTGGCATCGTCGGTAAAGTAGCGGGTGCCTGTGTGAATATCGACATGGCGCATAAGCGGGTGCTGGCCTTCAAGCGTCGCTTTCAGCGTACCAAGGTGCTCCCGTATCTCCGGCGTGGCGGGTAGGCGCTCAACCAGCACCTCTAGAATGCCGCCGCAGGGCAGCGTGATATGCCCGGCCTGTGCATTGTCTGCATCGCCGTAGCGTATAACGACCATTGGGTTTTCAAACTGCCCCTCCGCTAGGCGCTTAATGAAATCATCCTCCACACAGCCGCCAGAAAGCGACCCCAGGTGGCTGCCGTCCCTGATTACCGCCATCCAGGCTCCAGGGGCGCGGGGCGATGAGCCAAACGTGGAGAGCACGGTGCACAGCCAGACCGTTTCACCCTCCCGCGACCAGGTAAGCGCTTGATCGATAACCTGCAAGTCCAAATGCTGCATTTCAAACGATTCCAGTAGTGAGCAAGCGGCATCCACTGCCTCTTTTGCATGGATAGACGTGTCATAGCGTAGCGCACCTGACGCATCTAGAGGCTTTGTTTTACTGGGTTTGGTGAGAGATTTGGGCTGCTTGGGGTAATCGTGACTATGCTAAAGGTCTTATGGCACTAAATAAGCGATAGCAACGCGCAAGGAAGGCATATAGCAATGAACTCCTCTAATAACGTCGAAAGACACCCCAAGACCGTGAACCCTAATAGCAGCACCTTTTCACTAACCGTCAATGGCGAAAGCCATACGTTAACGCTGGATAACCGCACAACGCTGCTGGATGCCCTGCGTGAGCATCTAAAGCTTACAGGCACCAAGAAAGGCTGTGACCATGGTCAATGTGGTGCCTGCACGGTGTCGGTGAATGGCGAGCGCATCAACGCCTGCTTGTCCCTTGCGGTGATGCATGAAGGCGATGATGTTGCGACTATCGAAGGGATGGGAGAGGTCGACCATCTTGATCCCATGCAGCAAGCCTTTGTCGATCATGACGCTTTCCAGTGCGGCTACTGCACGCCGGGGCAGATCTGCTCGGCCAAGGCGGTGCTTGAGGAGATCCAGGCGGGGCTGCCAAGCCACGTTACCAACGATCTGAATGCGCCTATCGAGATAAGCGATGCGGAAACCCGTGAGCGCATGTCGGGCAACCTTTGCCGCTGCGGCGCCTACGCCAACATTCTCAAGGCCATTAACCAGGTGGCGGAGGCGCGCTCATGAAAGCTTTTTCTTATGAACGCGTCAGCGACCCGGCCCAGGCGGCAGCGCGTGCGGCGGAAGTGCCGGGCGCCAAGTTTATTGCGGGCGGTACTAACCTGCTGGATCTGATGAAGCATGAGATCGAAACCCCCGGGCACCTGATCGACGTATCGGGCACGGGTCTTGACGATATTACCCCGACGGATGAGGGCGGCCTGCGCATTGGTGCGCTGGTCAGCAACACCGCGCTCTCGGCGGATGCCCGGATCCGCAAGGATTACGCGGTGTTGAGTCGGGCGCTTGTCTCGGGTGCCTCGGGCCAGCTGCGCAATAAAGCCACGACCGGCGGCAATCTTTTACAGCGCACGCGCTGCCCCTATTTTTATGACACTGGTATGCCCTGCAACAAACGTTCGCCTGGGGCTGGCTGTGCAGCGCTGGGTGATGGCGCAACGTCGCGTCAAATGGGCGTCATCGGCACGTCAGACGCGTGCATTGCCACGCACCCTTCGGATATGGCCGTTGCCCTGCGCGTGCTGGATGCCGAAGTGGAAACCGTGACGTCATCGGGTGAAACGCGCCGCCTGACGCTGGATGAGTTTTACCAGTTGCCCGGCGATACCCCGGAGATAGAGAACGCGCTGCAAGCAGGTGAAATGATCACCGCCGTGCGGCTACCGCCCCCTGTTAAAGGTCGCCATGCCTACTACAAGGTGCGCGACCGGGCTTCTTACGCCTTTGCGCTGGTATCCGTTGCGCTGATTCAAGCCCCCGATGGCACCGGGCGTGTGGCACTGGGGGGCGTGGCGCCCAAGCCTTGGCGCCGTGCTGAAGCCGATGCGCTGTTACCCCAGGGCGCATCCGCCGTCATGGCCCGCTTACTGGACGGGGCTCGTCCGACGCATGAGAACGCCTACAAGCTTACCCTCGCAGAGCGAACGCTCGCCGCGCTGCTGGCTCAGGAGTGACCCATGGATTTTAATCAATCAACGGAAGATAACCTGTTCGACCGTGCCCGTATTATCGGCAAGCCGCATGTACGAATCGACGGGCTCCTTAAGGTAACCGGCAGCGCGCCCTACGCTTACGAGCGGCATGACGTAGTGGCCAACCAACTGGTGGGTTACCCCGTGGGCGCAATAATTGCCCGGGGAAAAATCACCCATATGGACGCCTCGGCTGCCCGCGCTGCACCCGGCGTGGCCGCCGTTATCACCACTCTGGAGTTTGAGCCGCTGGCGCGTGCCGACAGCAATGTGGCCCACCTGTTCGGGGGGGGCCACCGTTGAGCACTACCACCAAGCGATTGCTGTAGTGGTCGCCGATACCCTGGAGCAGGCGCGTGGTGCGGCTTCATTGATTGAGGTGCGCTACGACGAGACGCCGGGCGTGTTCGATCTTGAAGATGCCTGGGCACGCTTACAGAATACCGGCGAGCCGGCCGCCAATGTAGGCGATGTGGAGGCGGCGTTTGATGCCGCACCGGTGACACTGGATGAAACCTACCGCACTGCTTCGCAAAGCCACGCCATGATGGAGCCCCACGCTTCTATCGTGGACTGGTCGGATGGCGGTCAGATGACGGTATGGACATCGAATCAGATGATCGAATGGACACGCCAGGCGCTCGCTACCACCTTCGAGATCGACGCTGACAGGATCCGCCTGGAAAGCCCTTACGTGGGCGGCGGCTTTGGCGGCAAGCTATGGCTGCGCGCTGACGCGGTGCTGGCGGCACTTGGCTCGCGGGAAACCGGTCGGCCGGTCAAGGTGGCCTTGCCGCGCCCGATGATCTTCAACAACGCCACCCACCGCTCCGGCACTATTCAGCGACTGCGTATCGCGGCCGGATCAGATGGCAAAATCACCGTCTTCGATCACGCCGCCGTTTCCCATACGCTGCCCGGCGGCAGCGGTGAAGATGCGGTCAATCAGACTCGTTGCTTCTACGCGGGCGAAAATCGTCGCATGGCCCACCATCCTATCGATATGGGCCTTCCTGAATCGGCGGATATGCGTGCCCCGGGGGAAGCCTCGGGGCTCGCGGTGCTGGAGATCGCCATGGACGAGATGGCGGAGAAGCTCGGCATGGACCCGGTGGAGTTCAGAGTTCTCAACGACACCCAGGTCAATCCCGAAGAGCCATCGAAGCCCTTCAGCGAACGCCACTTTGTGGAGTGCCTGCGCAAGGGCGCCGACACCTTCGGCTGGGCTGAACGTAACCTTAAACCGGGCGGCCAGCGCGAAGGCCAGTGGTTGATTGGCCACGGTATGGCCGGTGCCTACCGCGGTGCGCCCACCCTGACCTCGGGCGCGCGGGTGCGCTTGCAGAATGGGCGACTGATTGTAGAAACCGATATGACCGATATCGGCACCGGTTCCTACACCATCCTGACCCAGACAGCCGCAGAAACCATGGGCATGGAGATGCAGGACGTAGAGGTACGCCTTGGCAATAGCGCCTACCCGACCTCCTCCGGCTCAGGCGGGCAGTTTGGAGCAGCGAGCTCTACCGCTGGCGTTTACGCCGCCTGTGTAGCGCTTCAGGCGAAGATCGCCAAGCACCTGAACGTTGACGAGGCGCGCTTTGAAAATGGCCGCGTTGCCGCCGGGCAGATAGATATGGCGCTGGCCGACGTGGCCGATGGCGAAGAGATTATGGCTGAAGATTCGATCAACTTTGGCGACTTTAAGGACAAGCTGGAGATTGGCACCTTCGCGGCACACTTTGTTGAGGTGGCCGTGCATGCCTATACCGGGGAAACCCGCGTGCGACGTATGCTGGCCGTGTGCGATGCAGGGCGCATCCTCAACCCCATCACGGCGCGCAGCCAGGTGATTGGCGGTATGACCATGGGCGTGGGGGCTGCCTTGACCGAGGGCATGAGCGTGGATACCGAGCGCGGTTTCTTCGTTAACCACGACTTGGCAGGCTACGAAGTGGCGGTGCATGCGGATATCCCCGAGCAGGAGGTCATCTTTTTAGACACCACCGATGCTGCTTCATCGCCGCTAAAAGCAAAAGGTGTTGGGGAACTGGGCATCTGTGGCGTAGCCGCCGCGATTGCCAACGCGATCTACAATGCTACTGGTGTTCGGGTGCGCGAATACCCGATGACACTGGATCGAGTAATTGCGCAGTTACCCGCCGCGTAAAACCTCGGGGGGTTGGCGGCTAGTCTGAACGCTATGCCGAGGGTCGAAAGCATTTGAACCCTCGGCACGGTCCTAAGCCTTTTTTATGCCACGCGTTGCTCTGCCATTTTGCTATTTACGACAACAACATCCGCAGCGGCATCCACAGCCCCATGGCGATCATTACCAGGTTTTCGGTTAGCGACACAAAACCCAACGGCACATTGCTGTTACCGCCGACGCAGGCGCACTTAAGCTCACGTTTGTCGATATACACGGCTTTAAACACGGAGACCGCCCCCACCGTACCGACAAACAGCGCCAGCGGCGCGGCCAGCCAAATCAACGCCCCGGCTAGCATTAAAATACCAGCAAGCGTCTCGGCGTAGGGGTAAAAATAGCTATAGGGCACGTAGCGTTGAGCTAACAGGTCGTAATTCAAAAACATACTGCTGAAGCTTTCGACATCCTGCAGTTTTTGCAAGCCCAGCAGCACCATCGCCGTAGCAACGGCAAACTCGGGCATGCGCACTGTGAGCAGTGTGCCTTGGGACGCCCAGCTAATCGCCAAACCGATCAGCAGCGCAGTAGCAAAAATGGCAATTACCGGACGATAAGTGGTTTCTTTTGCATTGGGCACGCTCATTCCCAGATGCTCACGCAACTCTTCATAGCCGCCGATGCGTTGATCACCGATGTACACCTGGGGCGTCGTGTCGACGTTTTCCTGTTGCTTGAACGCGTCGATTTCATCGCGGGACGTTAAGGTGTGGTCGTCGACCTTAAAGCCTTTGCGTTTGAGTAGGTCAACCGTTTTCAAACCGAACGGGCATATATGCTCGGCGGTTTTCATCCGGAAAACCTGTGCGCTTTGCGATGTTGATGATGCCATGGCAACCTCCCTATTTATGCCTTGATCAAGCCTATAAGCGTAGTGCCTGGGGTCGCCCATAGGTCAAGCTCAGGTTGGCAAGGCTTGACCTTAAGGTAGCCCATGGGTTGTAAACTCAAAGCATAAAATTTTTACTGTCGAACGCGACAGGTACCGCCTCGTTGGCTAAATATTTGTGTTGTCACTCACCTCATGGAGAGCGCTCATGAAACGTTTTACCGCTACGGTTTTATCTAGTGCTTTACTCCTAGGAGCCGCCTCGGCTCAGGCTGCGTTGCCGGATGAAGCCACGCTGTACAAGAATCCGCAGTGCGGCTGCTGTGACGAGTACGCCCGCCACCTTGAAGCGCAGGGTGTTGATGTGACGATCGTCGATGACGTTGAGCTAAGTGAGATCAAACAGCAGGCAGGCGTCCCCTATGGTTTGGGGTCGTGTCATACCATCGAAATAGGCGACTACTGGCTTGAAGGCCATGTGCCGATGGAAGCGGTTACCAAGCTGTTTGAAGAGCAGCCTGACATAGATGGCATTGGCCTGGCGGGGATGCCCATCGGTACGCCGGGTATGCCGGGGCCTCAGAGTGAGCCCTATAACGTTTACGCCTTTAGCGACCAGCAAGATGAGCCGTTTATGACGTTGGCACCGTAAGTGGCGTTCGCTTCAAGTCTTATCCGGCAGCGCATAGCTGGCGGTGACGTGCACCACGGGGCGCGTTTCATCGCTGGCTGAGAATAGCTGTACTTCGCCCACCGCTAAGCGGCGGCCGAGTTTGATCAGCTTGGCGTGGGCGATAATGTCGTGATCGCCGGAGGCTGCGCGGAGGAAGTGGCAGTTTAAATCGCTGGTCACCGCCATCGGCTCTGGGCCAATTTGCGCTAAAATAGCCACGTACATAGCCACATCCGCAAAGCCCATCATGGTGGGCCCGGAAACCCGCGGGCCGGGGCGCAGGTGCTCGTTGCCTATCTTCAAGCGCAGGTTGGCCGTCATTTCACCCACGCTCTCTATCTTACCCATCCGCTGGGGAAATACTTCATCCAGAAAGTGTTCGATTTGCTCGGCAGTCATTACGGTCATTGTTTTTTTCCTTTCATAAAAAAGCCCCGAGGCATAAGCCTCGAGGCTGATTACACCGTAAAACGATCTTACTTCGCTTTATGCACCTGACGCCACTCGTGCAGTAGCGGCTCGGTGTAGCCGGAAGGCTGTACGCGGCCTTTGAAGATCAGGTCGGAGGCGGCTTTGAAAGCGGTGGAGCCTTCAAAATCGGCGCTCATGGCGGTGTAGGTGGGGTCGCCTGCGTTCTGCTCATCCACTACCTTGGCCATGCGCTTGAGGGTCTCTTCCACCTGCGGTGCATCGACAATGCCGTGGAGCAGCCAGTTAGCAATGTGCTGGCTGGAGATACGCAGCGTGGCGCGGTCTTCCATCAGGCCCACGTTGTGAATGTCCGGCACTTTTGAGCAGCCCACGCCGTGCTCTACCCAGCGTACTACGTAGCCCAGAATGCCCTGGCAGTTGTTATCCAGCTCTTGCTGCTTCTCCTCATCAGACCAGTTGGCATTTTCCGCCACCGGCACGGTGAGTAGGTCGTCCAGATAGTCGGGTTCGCCCAACGCTTCCAGCTCACGCTGAACGTCGGTGACGTTGACCTGATGGTAGTGCAGTGCGTGCAGCGCCGCCGCCGTAGGAGAGGGCACCCAAGCAGTGTTGGCACCCGCTTTCGGGTGGCCAATTTTCTGCTCCAGCATGTTGTGCATCAGGTCAGGCATGGCCCACATGCCTTTACCGATCTGGGCACGACCGCGAAGACCGCAGGCAAGACCCACTTGCACGTTGCTCTTCTCGTAGGCCTGAATCCACGCGGCGCCTTTCATATCGCCCTTGCGCACCATGGGGCCCGCTTCCATGGCGGTATGCATTTCGTCGCCGGTACGGTCGAGGAAGCCAGTATTGATAAATGCTACCCGTGAAGCGGCCTCGGCAATACACGCCTTGAGGTTAACCGTGGTGCGGCGCTCTTCATCCATGATGCCCATTTTTAGGGTATCGCGGCTCATGCCCAAAATGTCTTCAACGCGGCTAAACAGTTCGTTGGCGAAGGCGACTTCTTTGGGGCCGTGCATTTTCGGCTTAACTATATACACAGAGCCAGTGCGCGAGTTGCGCGGCTGGTCAGCGTCTTTTTTCAGGTCATGCAGCGCCAGCAGTGAGGTTACCACTGCATCAAGGATACCTTCCGGTAGCTCGTTGCCTTTATCGTCCAAAATCGCCGGAGTGGTCATTAGGTGACCCACATTGCGCACGAACATCAGCGAGCGGCCAGGTAGCGTGACGCTGCTGCCATCGGTGGTTTGCCAGGTGCGGTCGGCGTTAAGCTTGCGGGTAAAGGTTTTACCGCCTTTTTCGATCTTCTCTTCCAGATCGCCCTTCATCAGGCCCAGCCAGTTACTATAAACGCCCACCTTATCTTCTGAATCCACCGCGGCTACGGAATCTTCGCAGTCCATAATGGCGGTCAGTGCAGCTTCCACCACCACATCTTTAACGCCTGCCGGGTCGGTTTTGCCGATAGAGTCGCTGGGGTCAATCTGAATTTCCAAGTGCAGGCCATTGTTACCCAGCAAAATGGCGTCGGGTTTCGCCGCTTCGCCGCTAAAACCAATTAGCTTGCCGGAATCCTTAAGGCCGGTTTCACGACCGCCTTCCAGCGTCACCACCAGGTGCTCATCACGAATGGCGTAGTTCACCGCATCACGGTGCGAACCAGTCGCCAGTGGCGCCGCGCGGTCAAGTACGCCACGGGCGTAGGCAATCACCTTGGCGCCGCGCTTCGGGTTGAAGCTGGTGCCTTTTTCGGCGCCGTCGTCTTCGGAAATCGCATCGGTACCGTACAGGGCGTCGTAAAGGCTGCCCCAGCGGGCGTTCGCCGCGTTCAACGCATAACGAGCATTGCTCACAGGAACAACCAACTGAGGCCCCGCTTGAACGGCAACTTCACGGTCAACGTTGGCGGTGGTCGCTTTAACGTTAGCCGGCGCTTCTGCCAAGTAGCCAACCTCTTTTAAGAAGCGGCGGTATCCCGGCATATCGGTCACTGGGCCGGGGTTTTCCCGGTGCCATACGTCGAGTTTCTCTTGCAGCGTGTCGCGCTCTTCAAGTAATTGACGGTTTTTGGGTGTCAAATCATGAAACAGGGCATCCACACCGGCCCAAAAGGCATTTTCATCGACACCTGTTCCCGGTAGCGCCTGCTCATTGATAAAACGATCTAAATCGGCTGCCACCTGTAAACGGTGGCGCGTGATACGCTCGCTCATGGGGTTTCTCCTGTGAGGATGCCCGTGGGCACTCTGTTCTTTAGAACATGGTTGGCCACGGGCAGATTGAAATGCATTTATGGAAAATAATTCCACACCTGCTCGGGCATGTAAACAGCGTAGACCCTAATGCGCTAAAATGCTCGACCAAATGACTAGGCATTAGGTGTTGGGAGCGCGACCCATCTGCCGCGCCTAGGCCAACGGACAATGGCGTTATGGAGAAACATCAATGAGTGATTTCCAACATCTGGAAGGCTTGTTTCGCCACGCCTCGGGCGATACCGCCCTTAGCCGCTTGTTGCCAGGGGAAATATTGGCAGACGCCATGCAAGGCTATTTCCACCACTATGGCTTAGAAGCACTGCTGTTAGATACCAGTGAAGTGCACGCAGGCTTTATCGATACGGGTCGCTTTGCGCTGTGGTGCCAGGTGTGGAGCCCGCCGCGGCCGGTGGGCACCGCCTTTGTGGTACACGGCTATTTCGATCATATGGGGTTATATCGCCATTTGCTTGAACGACTGCTGGCTAAAGGCTGGCGAGTGGTGCTGTGGGATCTTCCCGGCCACGGCCTGTCCAGTGGTGCGCGGGCAGCAATAGAAGATTTCGATGATTACCAACACTGTCTGGCCCATTTGCAGACGACCCTAAAGAGCCAAGGCATGGCGCCTGAACCGTGGTTAGGGGTGGGCCAGAGCACCGGTGGGGCGATTCTGGCGACCGATGCACTCACCCGCCGTGAGGCGTCCGGCTGGTCGGGTTTGGTGCTACTGGCGCCCCTGGTGCGGCCTTGGGGATGGAGCCAAACCAGCTGGTTGCACTTGATTGCCAGCCCGTTCTTAAAAGAGTTGCCGCGCAAATATCGGCCTAACTCCACCGACGAGCAGTTCACCGAGTTTCTACGCGAAGGTGACCCGCTGCAGCCCGAGCGTTTGAGCGTTGCTTGGGTGAGTGCGATGCGCCGCTGGATGCCTCGCCTGCTGGCGCAGGAGCCCAACCCACTGCCTACCCTGATACTCCAAGGCGAGCAGGATTTGACCGTCGATTGGGAGTGGAATTTGGCGATTCTGGCAAAGAAGTTTCCCAATGCTGAAATTCATCGTCACCCGGAAGCTCGGCATCATTTAGTCAATGAGTCCGATGCCATTCGGGAAGAGCTGTTTGAAGCGCTGGATAATTTTGTAGATGGGTTTGTCGAGAGTGCTAGCAAATAGGTTTCGTAAAATATATCGGTGAGAGACGCTCTCTAAGCGTTACGGGCACAGAATAAACGCCGCTGAGAATTTATTCTGTGCTTCACCTACCTATGTTCACACTCACCTTACTGGGCGTTCAGGAAGTCCTCCACATCGAGCAGGATCAGCTCATTATCATCGGCTTGCCCCTGCTGGCGGCCAATCGAGAACGGGTAGTTATTGTCATTGGCGACCACGATGGTGCTCTCATCGACACGATCCACGTTCTCAATGGTCACAAAGGGAAAGTTAAAGGTGCCGTTGATCGTGCCACGGGGGGCGATGCCGTCTGGATCCTGGATGTCCATCAGGTCGATATAGGCGATTTTTTCAAGCACACCCTGCTCATTTGTGCGGTTGAGATCGACGAGATAGATGCGTTTGAATTCGGCAGGATTATCTGCCCACGCTTCTCGCGGATCGCCCTGACGGCTATCTCGCTCGATGATTAGGCCGCGGGTACCGCCGATAAGATTGAAATCGCCGATGGCGTGATCCGCTGATTCCAACGGGTAATAGCGGGTTGTATCGCCCCATTCGCCGGTTTCAGTATCGAGCTCGAACATTCGTAACACGGGTGTGTCATCAATGGTTTCCGGGGCGTTGGTGTTGCTGTCCCAGATCGGTTTTTCCAGTAAGGGGTAGAGGGTTGTTTGGTCTTCGGAGAGCGCCATGCCCTCGTAGCCGCCGGAGCGAAACACCACCACATCATCAGCGAGAGGCGCGCCAGGATTAGGGGTGAGGGCAAAGGCATTGTCGGGTGAGCGCATTAGTTTGCCGCCTGGGTCTGTGGCCAGCACCTGCAGCACCTCACCTTCGTTATCGACCTGGATAATCCAGGGGCCAAACTCATCGCCAATCCAGTAGCTATCGCCCACCGGCTGTATCGATTCAATATCAAAATCAGCCCCGGTTAAAAAACGACCAGGAGTGGCTTCATTCATAATCGGGAAGGGCACCTTGCGGTTGGGATCCGATAGTTGAATGGTCTCCTCAATGATGACACGCCCAGTGTCCCAGTCAGTCTTTATGATGTTAAACATCAGAATGACGTCGGAGGAGTTCGCCTTGGAGCCAAAGCCGTTATCGGTCAACACCAGGAAACGGTCATCGCCAAGTGAGCGAATACCAGAAAAACCCTGCAGAGGCTGGCTGGGGAAGGGTAGCGCTAAGCCGGTGGCTTGCACATTGGTGTAGAGCTGCTCAACGCGGCCCTCTTGGCCAGTAAAACGGCCGGAGACGTTGTAGTGCTCAGCGGCGCCGGAAGGAGCCGCCACAAAGGTGCTGCCGGGCAGTTGGGAATGGCCAGTCAAGGTGGCAGGAAAGACCTGCTGGGCGTGAGCCGCACCGGCAAACCCAAAGGTCATTAGCGCAGTGGCTAGTAGTGGTTTTATCATCGCTATTTCACCATTTAAGAAGGGGGAGTGATTAGGGCTGATTCAGCTTTCGCTAATTCTCCGCGGCAATGGTGATGATTGAGTGACAATGAGTAGACGTTTTAATGGCAGATAGTGCCCAGAATGAGCCTGACCGTTCATTAGCCAAAAACGCCTTGCCTATCAGGCGTAAATGCTAAAAGGTGGAGTTGTTCAAATACGTTATGAGAGGAAAGAGTAATGGCGTCATCGGTCAAAAAGGTACTGGTATTTGCGGGCAGTGCCCGAGAAGCGTCACTGAATAAGCAGCTAGCCAAGCTGGCCGCCAAGCGTATTGGGGCGCTTGGCGGGGAAGCCACCTTTATCGATTTAAAGGATTACCCCTGCCCGCTGTTTGATGAAGATATCGAAGCCCAGGGCATGCCGGAGAATGTGCTGAAGCTGCGTGAGATTCTGGCGGATCACCAAGCAGTGATGATCGCCTCGCCGGAGTACAACGGCTTTATCACCCCGCTGCTGAAAAACACATTGGATTGGCTGTCACGACCCTATCAGGATACGCCGGGGCTTGGGTTATTTGCCGGCAAGTGGGCAGCGCTGGTGTCGGCTTCCCCGGGTGGGCTAGGTGGCATCCGTGCGCTGCCTCTTGGTCAGCAACTGTTAGCCAATCTGGGGTTGGTCGTGCTGCCACAGCCATTATCGCTGGCAAAAGCGGGCAGCGCTTTCAACGATAGTGGCGCGTTACACGATGAAACCACGGGGCAGAAGCTGGATGCGCTGTGTCAACGCCTAGTGGATTCACTGGCCGCCACGCACTAACCGCCCAGTGGCTTGCGGGGGCTTACGCCGAAAGCATCCTACATAACTGGCGGCAGCCGATGGCTTCAATGTAGGTACGGTTGTTCGAGTCGTTAAATGAGATAGTTGGTCACGCCACTTGGTGACGGCGGGCTTCTTCTAGGTCGTAGGCATTCTGCAAACGAAGCCAGTAACCTTCGCTTGTGCCGAAGACCTGTGATAATCGTAAATCAGTATCTGCGGTAATCGCGCGGCGACCCAAGGTAATTTCACCAATGCGGGTCGCTGGGACGCCCATCTGCTTAGCCAGCGCATTCTTACTCAGCGCCATTGGCTGCATGAAATCTTCGTACAAAATTTCACCTGGGTGGATGTTAGGAAGTTTGGCCATTTTGTCACCTCTCTTTATGAGTGGTAATCGGCTATTTCAATTCTAAGCCTCCTTCAGCATTTGATCCAGTTGCCGGTAGCCAATCGCCTCGATATAAAGCCTGTGCTTAAGCCAAAATGGATGCAGGGAAGTGGTCGCGGAAACTCTGCGGCCATCCCTGCCTAAATCTTACATCGAGTAAATTCGCAGGGTTTTTCGGGTGTCAACCAAAGATGGTGAAGGGTAATCGGTTGGCTTGGTGTAGGTGCCGATGGCGTTGTACTTTTGCGTTGGTGAGTGCTGCAATACACCTCGTCCCCATGTCCCGTCTTACTTACATAGGCTAGCTCTTCATGAACACGGTAGCTTGCTTTTCCAGCATCGCTGCCCAGTACATACGCTAAACCGTCGGGCAAAGGACAGATATTACGAACATACCCAAGCATGATGGCGCGATCTACCGCCCAAGCATAATCTTCCCTGACAAAACGGCTGATACCTGCCTTGCAATAGGTACTACCAATCGGATGAGTCGAATCGATGGGCTTGCACTCGACGAAGATGGCTGCCATCGCACTGCTTCGCGTATTCAACTGGCCTCTTAATGGACGGAAGGCGAGATCGGGCTGGTTATCGCGCTTGTCTCCTGCTCGGTTAGCCAAATTGCCTTCCCGAACAGGGAGCTGAAACAGTGAAAATCCTCGAATAATGTCCGGCTCATTAGTGTAGAGATCATCCAGAATCATGTAGAGCCGTTCGGTGATCGTATCTTCCTCTTCCCCGCAGATGGCAAACTGTCCTTCAGCGACCTGCTCAAGCAGAATGCGCCAAGCGTGGGCAAGGGCATTCTGGGCCACCACCATCAGGGACATGGGTATCGCGCAGGGACTTTCGGCCGCTCCACGCCCTGTCATCAAGCCTCGCATTGCTGACTGAGCTCCTCTAAGCGCGCCCCAAATTCCCAGATCAGCTCCGATGCCAATAGCCGGGCCTGACTCTGCGTCCAGTAGCGGTAGCGGTTGAGCAAGCCCACGATCAAACTGGGCCGGTCAGCGCTCAGCAAGGTAATTCGGCTAACACCGAGGCCTCCCGCCTGGTCGGCCCACTGTGCGGGAAGTTCAAGTGGCGGGGGGGCACCCTCCAAATCGATGGAGAAGAAGCGCCAAGGCAGAGCCTTACTTTTGCTGTTTAGCACTTGCACCCGCACACTATGCCCACCTAAATCAAAGACGGAGGCTAGCTCTTTTTCCAGGTTATCGATGAATGTTTGGGCCTGCTGCTCCGTAATACGAGCTAGCCCCCTGTTGCGAGCTGAGGCGTAGGGGGCATTGATTGCCAAAGTATCGGACACGACTTGCTGATCACTTGACGACAATCCATAGAGTTGCGCCACGGTACGATCTAGCATTGGCCAGTCAGGTTGATTGTCGATCAGTTGCTGAGCGCAAGTTGCGATGGACTGGTGCTGCTCCTTTGACAGGGTATCTGGTGGAATAAATGGAAGACGATCAACATCAATTTTCTGCTGTGCCTCTCGTTCAACACCAAACTCTCCGCTAGTCATTAAAGTCACGTATTCAAAAAGCCTGCTGTGAAGCACTACTAGCAAATAATGCGTAAGAAACGCCGAAAACGGATGATGAGCAGCTGAATATCCATAGTAAGATTCAGAGAATGCTACATCACTAGTGCTCAGCAGTGCCCTGCCCCGGGAACGATCTTCACGTATAGCCTTTCTCATCAAAACTAGAGGAGCTTTATAAATTTCGGGCGACCTTGTACGGTGAAGTCCGCGTGGAATATAGCGGTCAAGCGACTGATCGAGCACCTTGAATGGGTGCCAGTCATAATCTGCCTGTAATTCAGGCTTTCCTTCAAGGAAGGAATCGTCTTGGGATCGGCTGGCCACCTGAAAGCCTTGGCTTTTGAACAATCCTGAGCTTTCCTTCCAATAATCGCCTATCGTAGACTTCGCGCGCTGTTTGATCTTGTTGACGATGGCCACATCCAGCACCGTGCCGCGATACAGAGTCTTCAGTGCAGCTGGGGTGCTCGTCACCAGATGAAAAGCCACTGGATTAGCATCACTGGCATCGACCCTTAACAGCCCCTTATCATTCAAATTCGGTTCATAATGGGGGCTAACGAAGACGAACTGATCATCAGGTTCCGGCAGCACATTGTCTGCAAACAGCAAGCAAAACGGCTGATCCACACTGGGCCATACCTGAGTTTGCCGCAAGGCGGCGCCGTTGAGTATGCCCGTTACCTTCAGCGCTTCGAACAATGCATTGCGGGCAGCAATGCCCTTTGGAGACTGCTTGAACAGCCAGCGCCCAGCCAATGCCAAGGCAATGCGACCACCAGGCTTGGCCCACGCCATGGCTCCCCACACAAAAGGCAGGTCAGGTACACGATCCGGATTATGGTAACTGGCAGCAATCTCCTCCAAATCGCGCAGGGCAGCCACTTCACGGCACCGCTGGGTAAAGACGCGATCAATGGCGTTGTATTGCGCTGTCAGGCTCGTCCAGGGAGGATTGCCAATCACTATATCGAAAGCGTCGCGGTAGTGATCAAACACATGGTCACCCAGGCTTCCTGCCATGGGCACCAGTTCATCGGCTTGACTGCCAGGGTCGGCGACATCAATCAGGGCGCTGCCTTCCAGCTTCTTGAAGCGCAGCGCTTCCACCGGCGCCGGGTGTGGGTCAAGCTCCAGCGCGGTGAGGTACAGGGCTAATGCCGCAAGGGTACGCGCATGGCCATTGGTATCGAAGCCTGCCAATTGATGATGGAGAATATCCCTGATTTGCTCACGAGACGGCCGCTCGCCAGTTTCACGAAAGCGCAACTCCACCAGCTTGCGCAACCCCGACACCAGAAACACGCCAGCCCCACAGGCTGGATCCAGCAGCCGCGCTTTCGAACCTACTGGAAGCTCGTGAAACGCCTCTTCTACCATGTATTCGGCGATATGGTAGGGCGTGTAATAAACACTGGTGGCGTGACGTGCTGATTGATCAAAACGGTGGATCAACTCTTCATAGGTTTCGCTCAACAAGCCGATGGGGAGGTGATCGAAATCCAGATCGCCCCACTCCAACTGTCGTTGTGACACCCCAGGTTCAATGGCGGTATCCAGCGTCAAGATCGCACTTAGGGGCTGCGTGACAGCCTCCCCGTGTTGCTGAACAAGCTGGCGAAAATAAGCGATGTAATCCGTTGCAGGGAGTGCGAGAAGATCGCCATTAAAGGTGTCATCCAGCCAGTGATTTGTCTCTGCCAGTACGACGTCGGAGTTCATGCAGGCATCCAGCGAGGCAGCGCTGGGCGCGATTTGGGACAGATGGTCGGGCAGTACGATCTTACGCCCAATCAGGTAGCGCAGGAACAGCGCCCGCCCGGTCAGCGCGATGGCCTCGTCGGTGGATACGCCAAGGGCACGCAAGGCCTCTCCTGCATCAATCATCAATTTGAGTAGCACATCGCGTAGGCGTAATGTGGCGGGCGGTGCTAGGTTTTCCCCCTGCGCCAGCCGGGGAAGAATACTGGGTGCGTCTTGAGAATCCCGCGAAAACCAGACGGGTTCGACATCAGCAACAGGCTGCAAATCGGTGGCATAAATATCCAGCCGGCCCGGCTTTAATACCCCCAGCCAAGCTGGCTCACCACGCATGGCCAAAATGCGTTGAAGAGCAGCAATCGGCGTGTCGTCGCGACGAAAACGGGTTTGGTCGACAACATAGAGCAGCGCCTGAGATTGCTGTTCAACCACGGAGTCGACTAATGGTGTGTGTCGATTCCGGATTAAATCAGTATATCTCAGGCGGCGAGCATCTTGATCGTTGTGCAGGTCGACGCAGCTCTCGCTGGGTGCACCGAATGCTTGTAACAAATCCATAAGCCAGCCTATTGGCGCCCCGATTTCACGTCCGAGATTAAAGAAAGTTCCTGTTGCGGTGGTGTAAAGCCCAGATAAAGATCGATACGCTCGCGTTCCTTAGCCATATCAATCACCCAGCCTGAGGTGGCAATTCTCTGCCCCTGTACCGAACGTACAGCGCCTTCATCCCTCGGGAGGAAGACCCACTCCTCCATAGGCACCTGACGCGGTGTGCTGACATAGTGATGGATAGCGGCTGATATGCGGCCAATGTTCCCGCGCCTCATGCCAAAATCATCCTCAAGCGTCTGCAAAATGGCAAACGTCAGCAAATCGGCTTTAGTAAAGCGTCGCGCACTTCTCTCACGTGTTGGCCTTTCTGAAAAGGGGGGCAACTGCGCCCATAGGTGGAGCCTTGAGCGGTTAATATCCCCTAGGGCAGCACATACATCCTTAGCAGTGAAAGTCTTGGTCGCAGGCATGCTCTACTCTTTGTTCTAAATTTAAAGCAAAACTGTTTATATTATAAAACAGAAGTGTTTCGCGCGATACCAATCAGAGCAATTAAGCCCCTTTCAACATCCGATCCAACTGCCGATAGCCAATCGCCTCAATCAGGTGCGGTTGGGTGGGCTTGGGTTCGCCCTGAAGGTCGGCAAGGGTAAGGGCTACGCGCAGTACGCGGTGATAGGCGCGGGCGGAGAGTTTAAGCTTTTCGAGCACGCCCGCGAGCCAAGCGCGCTCTTCATCGTTAAGCGCGCAGGCGGCTTCCAGGGCTTTGCCGCTTAACTGGCTATTCAGCGCGCCACGGGCCATTTGGCGTTCTCGGGCGGCCATCACCCGCTCACGCACGGCTTCTGACGACTCGCCTTGGGTTTGTGCGGTTAGCTGCTCTGGCGGCAGCGCGGGCACTTCCACTTGCAGATCGATACGGTCTAGCAATGGCCCGGAAAGCCGTGCTTGATAACGCTGGATTTGGCTGGCGGTACACTGGCAGCGCTGGCGTGGGTCGCCTAAGTGGCCGCAGGGGCAAGGATTCATGGCGGCTACCAATTGAAACTGAGCTGGGTATCGTCGTTCATGGTTGGCGCGAGCTAAATGAATTTCTCCAGTTTCTAGCGGTTGCCGAAGTACCTCCAGCACATGGCGGGAAAACTCCGGTAGTTCGTCCAAGAACAGTACGCCGTGGTGAGCAAGGGATATCTCGCCGGGTTTGGGTTTTGAACCGCTGTCATTTTCAGCAATTGATGCGACCCTCAGGGCGTAATATCGGGCTATTATGGTAGTCTGTACAGGATTGAGTGCGACAGAATTAATAGCAATTGATGCGACAGGCCTTGTTTTATTCAACATTTGGTGCGACTACCCATGCCACTGCCTACATCCGTTCGTAAAATCGGCCCTACCCGACGAAGTGTGTCTGGCTACTATGCCTTTCGCGGGGAGGAGTCTATTGCGTTCGAGTCGACGCTCGAACGTGATTTCCTCATCAAGGCTGACTTTGATGTGAGCGTCCTTGGTGTGATTTCCCAGCCGTGCGAGATCCCGTTTCATCATCCCGTGACCGGTAGGCGCTACACCTACACACCTGACTATTTGGTTTATTACCGTCTCGGTAACCGTCATTACAGGGATTACCCAAAACCTCTCCTGGTGGAGGTCAAACCACGGGAAAAGTGGCAAGCACATTGGCGTGAATGGTCGCCTAAATGGAAGGCGGCGATGCGGCATGCCAACAACGAGGGCTGGGCGTTTCGCATTCATGATGAAAGCCGCATTCGTGATAAGACCTTGGACAACATTACCTTCCTAGCGCGCTATAAGCGGATGGTGTTTCCCTCTGTCGAAAGCCAGGCAGTCCTCAACACGGTGAGGGAAATGGGGGTGGCGACCTTGGATTACCTGCTTTCTCGGTACTTTATGGGCGATATTTACCGGGCAGAGGGGATTGCGCATTTATGGCATCTACTGGCGACTCGGCAGTTAGATTGCGATATGGCCCAATCCTTCAGTCCTCTATCAGAGGTATGGGTACCCGATTATGAATAACCATCGTGGCAGCGCAACTGAACCCAATAACGGCGTCGCCCAAACACGCCAACACTTGCAGATTATGGTGGGTGAGCAGGTTCAGAAAGATGGCACCGTTTACCGAATTTCCCAGGTGCTCGATTTTGAGACAGTCATTGGCATTGCCGTTGAGTCCGGGCGTAGTTGCCCGCTTCGCATCAAAGAACTAGCGCCTCTCAATAGCGGGTCCGTATCCCCTGAGCAGGATATGTCCGAGATTGGGGATGCCGATTGGCGGGAGGCCGAGCATCGCTTTTCCATCATTAAGCCCTTGGTGGATCGCCATACGGTGGGGCGGGATGCAGCGGAGGAGCGTGCTAAACAAACGGGGGTTGATACGGCTACGATCTACCGTTGGTTGAAGCGGTATAAAGCGACGGGCTCGGTGCTTGCATTAATTCCTCAAAAGCCAGGGTGGAAGAAAGGAAAGTCGCGTATCCCCGCGCATGCCGAGGCGGTGATTCAGGAAGTCATCAAAGAGGTGTATTTGACGCTGCAGCGTCCGTCCGCACAAAAAGCGGTACAGGAAGTCATGCGGCGCTGCCATGAGCGGCGCATCGACCCGCCGAGCCCTGGTACCGTTCGTGCTCGTCTGCGCGACATCCCAGAGCGCGACCGATTGCGTGGGCATGGCTTTAGAGAAAAAGCGATTAATAAGTTTCAGCCGGCGGCCGGAAAATTTCCCAATGCGGACTATCCGTTAGCCGTCATGCAGATTGACCACACGCCTGCCGATATTATTTTGGTCGATGACGTATATCGCAAACCGATTGGCCGTCCATGGATTACGCTGGCCATGGACGTGTGTACTCGCATGGTCACGGGGTATTACTTATCGTTTGACCCGCCCTCTGAAACATCTGTCGGCATGTGTGTGGCGCACTCCATGCTTCCTAAAGATGAGTGGTTGCTACTGCATAATGTGGAGGCTGAGTGGCCGGTATGGGGCACACCCGCCACGATTCATGTCGATAACGGCCCAGATTTTCGCTCTGAGACGTTTAGGCGCTCATGCCTAGCCTATGGGATCAACCTTGAGTTTCGGCCTGTTAAGCAGCCTCGTTACGGTGGCCACATTGAGCGGGTGCTGGGGTCTCTTCTCAAAGAAATTCATAACCTGCCTGGGACGACTTTCTCCTCCATTAAAGAGAAAGAGGGGTACGATCCAGAGAAGCACGCGGCCATGACGAAAAGCGAGTTTGAAGAGTGGCTGGTGACGTTGATTTGCAAGGTTTACCACCAGCGCCTTCATTCTGGGATTGGTATGTCGCCGATGAAGAAGTGGGAAATTGGTGTGTTTGGCAATGCGGATGTGCAGGGAGTGGGATTAGCGCCGAGGCCTGCTGACAGGCTCTCTGTATTGCTCGATTTTTTGCCCAGCTTTCAGCGTACGATCCAGACCTTTGGTGTGACCATCGATGGCATAAACTATTACGATGAAGCGCTAAGACCTTGGATCAATGCCAAAGATCCAGACATGCCAGACAAGAAACGCACCTTTGTTTTCCGGCGCGACCCTCGCGACATTAGTGTCATTTGGTTCAAAGACCCGGAGCTCGGGCACTATTTTCGCGTGCCCTTTGCCAATCTTGCCCTCCCCTCGATGAGTGTTTGGGAGTATGCCCAAGCTAAAGCGCGCCTTCGGCAGGAAGGAAGAAACTCGGTCAATGAGACTGAAATTCTACGCGCTATTAGTGAGCTGCGAACCCATGTGGAGGAGTCGCAAGCACGTACTAAGCGAAGTCGCCGTCAGGCACAACGACGTAAAGAGCATGAGAAGAAGGTGACGCCTGCAGATCCCCTTTTACATGCGCCCTCAACTGCGGCCCCTAAAGAGACACCCGCTCAAGGGGACGGTCTTTTAACGGGTGATATCGATGTGAACTGGGACATAGCATGAGCACACACCTTCATCCTGATCTTCGTCACGTCTTGGGGCTGTCCGCTAAAGAGCGAATGGAGTTTATGGATCAACCGCGCTGGTTGGGCTATCCATTGGCCAATCGTGTCATTGAGGTCATGCGTGGGTTGATGGAGAAGCCCAGTCGTCCTCGTATGCCTAACCTCTTGCTCGTGGGTGACTCCAACAACGGAAAGACAACCATCGTTCAACGGTTTCGTAAGCAGTACGGTGAAGGCTACGTGAATGAAGACGTAGAGCCCGTGAAGCCTGTTGTTGTCACTCAGGCTCCCCCGAGTGCCGATGAGAAAAGTCTGTATATCGCAGTGCTAGAGAGTTTCTGGGCTCCCTACCGGCCTACAGATCCTGTTCCCAAGCTGCGCTACCAGGTGATTCATCAACTGCGTGCTTGCCATACCCGCTTGTTGATCATCGATGAGTTTCACTCTCTGTTAACCGGTGGTGCTGTTAAGCAGCGCGAAACGATGAATGCCATTAAGCTTTTATGCAATGAGCTAATGATTCCCATCGTTGGTGTGGGGACGCAAGACGCTGTGCGTGTGCTGCATTCAGACCCACAGCATGCGAGTCGCTTTGATGTGGTCGCGTTACCAAAGTGGGAGCTCAATCAGGAGTTTCAGAAGCTGCTCGCTGGCTTTGAGAAGATATTACCGCTCAAACATCCTTCCCAACTGCATGAGCCCCAATTGGCGACCCAGCTCCACGCGATCTCTGGCGGCAATTTTGGCGACCTGCACCGGCTGCTGATTGAGTGTGCCAATGCCGCTATTTTGTCCGGGGCTGAGCGCATCGATGAGAAAATTATTCAGAGTAAATCATGGGTGCGACCTACCCGTGGCATTAGGGAAGTGATGCTGTAATGCCCTGGGCGCTGAGTGTGCCTCTGTTGCCTGAAGAGTCGCTTTCTTCATGGCTGGTACGGGCGGCGTTGAGACAGGGGTGTGATCCCTTGTCGCTCACTGGGGCTATCTGGCCAACATGGCGTATATGGACAAGGGATATTGATAGGGAAATTCCCCTCGTAAGAATGCGCCCATTAGTCAATGCATCGGGGATATCGTCCGCTGAGTTTCAGAAAGCTGGGATGCGGGACGATTGTGAGAAAGTGGCCGGTTACTCATTACTGGAAACGCGGACTTGGCCCTGGTTGTTGGCACTCGGCAGCCGAAATCGAACTCGCCATGGAGGACAACAGATTTGTGCATTGTGTTTGGCAGAGGACTCAGCCCCCTACTTGCGCCGACACTGGCGATTCGCTTGGCACACTGGGTGCCGCTTTCATGGGGTGCAACTGATAGATGAGTGCCCGGTATGCAAGGCCCCTATAGAGCCTCATCGCCTGTCAGCAGAAGATCAACATTTAGCTCAGTGCAGCCGGTGTTATAACGATTTTAGAAAGGCGGTATGCACGTCGCCTTTACCAGAAGCGTTCAGTTTCCAAGTGATGGCTGATCGTGCTTTAACAAGAAGCAACGTGACGTTTAGGGAGGCCCCTATCGCACCCGCCGATTGGTTTTCTATGGTGACCTTCTTTGTTGGCGTTGTTCGGCGTGCAAGTCGGCGGCCTGCGTCACCCCTCGCAGATGCGCTTCTAACATTGGGCATTTCGATGACGGATAGCCAAATGCCTGTGTCTGGGTTGGCGTTTGAGCTGCTGCCTGTCAACGAGCGTTGTGCTTTATTAGCGGCGGTGGAGCGTTTGCTCAGCATAGGCGTTGAAGAAACGTTTAGCGCTCTGGTCGCTTGTAATGTCAAAACGAGCGCGCTTCATGATCCCCGAAAGTCACCCCCCGTTATGTTGTTGCCGTTGTTATCGCGGTTATCTCATCACCCCCATGGGCCGCATCGCCGCCGTGCTCTACCGGCTCATCGCCCCATGTCGGAACGCGCAGTGAGAGCCTCATGGGCGCGCTTAAAACGGAGAATGAAAGCGGAGCCAACCTCTTGAAGCAACACAAAACGGTCGACTGCGATGAGTGTGGTCGAGAAGTCTCCAAATTGTGGCGACGCCATAAAGGGCATGGTTACTGTTCAACTTGCTATGCTCGTGTGTTTAAGCGGCGAATGTGCCCACGATGTGGTGAGTTAGCCCGTCTGCCTAAGAATGACCCAGACGCCGTCTGTCGTCAGTGCAACGTCGACAAACCGTGTGCACGATGTGGAAAAGCCCGTTCAGACTACAACATCGGCAAGGTCACTCCCTACGGCCCTGTCTGTATCGCCTGCGCTCCCTATTTCAAAGAACCAGAGCCCTGCGAGGCGTGTGGGAAAGCATCTCAACGTCTTACCCGAGTGGCGCGTATGGGGCATGATCATCGCTTATGTCCACGCTGTTCGACAGCAGACCACGGTACCTGTTCTGCA